>NZ_JBFAWW010000001.1:0-345399 GCF_040680495.1 Streptomyces sp. NPDC052036
TAGGGCGTGTTTCGAAAGTCCCGTCTGGCCCGCGACTCCCCCAGCCTGGCGGCTGGGAGGTGCCCCCAGGCACGGCACCTCGCCGCGTTGTCGGGATCGTCCGCGTACGCCCAGTACGCGGACGACCCTCCGCCTTGCGATGCACCGCACCAGACGCCGCGGGCCCCGCCCTTCGGGCGGACGACGCTACTCTCGAAACACGCCCTAGTCGCGGACCATCTCGGCGGTGATGGCCCAGCGTTCGTGGTCGCGCCAGGCCCCGTTGATGTAGATCATGTCCGGTGAGAAGCCTTCGAGGCGGAAACCGCAGCGTCGGGCGAGGGCGATCGAGGCGGTGTTGCCGGGCTGTGCGTTGATCTCCAGCCGGTGCAGTCCCATCGGCCCGAACGCGTGCCGCACCACGAGGCCGAGGGCCTCCGCCATCAGTCCCCGGCCGGCCGCGTGCGCGAAGGCGCCGTAGCCGAGTGCTCCGGACAGGAAGCCGCCCTCGACGATGTTGTTGATGTTGATGAACCCGGCGATGGCCCCGCTGTCCTTCTCGCACACCAGAAACCCGGCCTTCGTCGGGTCGTCGATCAGCCGGCCCGCGTAAGCCGCGTAGGCCCCCTCGGTGTCCGGCGGGAAGAGCCAAGGGTGGTGCAGGTCCTTGCTCTCCCGCGCCCTGGCGGTGAATTCGGCCTCGTCCTCAAGGGTGAAGTGGCGAATGCCCACACGGGGGCCCTCGGCGAGATATGAACGGGTCACAGGCACATCGCCACCCTATGTGACCCGTAGGTCTTCGCGCCGAGGACCTGTTCCGGCACCGGGCCGCGGACCTACGCCAGCGCCGGCTCGTCCAGCGTGAGCGTCCCCGCCTCCGCGTCCAGCTCGGCCGCCACACCGAACGGGATCGTCAGCGCGCCGTCGCAGTGCCCGAAGCCGAAATCCTCGACCACCGGTACCCCCAGCCCGCCGAGCCGGTCGGTGAGGACCTGCCGCAGCAGTTCGTAAGGGCCGCACTCCTTCCAGGACCCGAGCGCGATCCCGGCCACCCCGTCGAGCCCGCCGGAGCGCAGCAGTTGGGTGAGCATCCGGTCGACGCGGTACGCCTCCTCGCCGATGTCCTCGATCATCAGCAGGCCGCCCCGGGCGCCGGCCCGGGCGTGCGGGGTGCCGAGTTCGGTCACGAGCATGCACAGGCAGCCGCCGAAGGTGACCCCGCGGGCGCGTCCGGGCACGAGTGTCGCGCCGCCGCTCGCGCGGATCGTCGTCACGGACTCCGGCTCGAAGAGTGTGGCCCGCAGATGCTCCTGCGCCCGCTCGTTCTTCAGGAAGTCCAGAGCCGACGCCATCGGCCCGTGCAGGGTCGCGAGACCGAGGCGGACCGCGAAGGCCTCGTGCAGCACGGTGATGTCGCTGAAGCCGACCAGCACCTTGGGCCCGGCGGCCCGCAGCGCGTCCCAGTCGAGCAGGTCCACCATGCGCTGTGCCCCGTATCCGCCGCGGGCGCACAGGACCGCGGCGATGTCCGGGTCGCACCACGCGGCCTGGAAGTCGGCGGCCCGGTCGGCGTCCGTGCCCGCAAGGTAGGGGAAGGCGGGGTGCCGGTCGAGGACGTGCGGGCCCACGACCGGATCCAGTCCCCAGGCGCGCAGCAGGTCGAGCCCTGCGGCGAGCCGTTCCTCGACCACGGGCCCGCTGGGCGCGACAACGGCCACGCGGGCGCCGGGGGCCAGTCGGGACGGCCGGACGAGAGGCATCATGTGCTGAGCTCCAGGGTGGGTATGCCGGGCGGGTTCAGCCCGAAGACCTGCGCGTACAGCGACAGCTCGGCCTCCAGGGCACGCACCATGGTCTCAGCCCGTCGAAAGCCGTGCCCCTCGCCCTCGAAGGTGAGGTAGGCGTGCGGGATGCGCCGCCCCGCCAGCCGGGCGAGGAACCGCTCGCACTGGGCGGGCAGGCAGATGGGGTCGTCGAGCCCCTGGAGCAGCAGGAAGGGGGCCGTGATCCGGTCGGCGTGCTCGACGGGCGAGCGCTCGGCGTACCGGCCGGGCACCTCGGAGTAGGGACCCACCAGGGAGTCCAGATACCGCGACTCGAAGTCGTGGGTCTCCCCCGAGCCGAAGCTCTTCAGGTCGAGGACGGGGTAGGTGATCGTGCCGCAGGCGTAGACGTCCGTCGAGGTCAGGGACACGGCCGAGGTCCAGCCGCCCGCGCTGCCGCCGCGCACCGCGAGCCGCGCAGGGTCGGCGGTGCCCTCGTCGGCGAGGGCGGTGGCGACGGCCGCGCAGTCCTCGACGTCGACCACGCCCCACTGTCCGCGCAGCCGGTTGCGGTACTCGCGTCCGTAGCCGGTCGAGCCGCCGTAGTTCACCTCGACGACGCCGATGCCGCGCGAGGTGAAGTACGCGATCTCCAGGTCGAGGACGAGCGGAACACGGCTGGTGGGCCCGCCGTGGGCCCACACCACATACGGCGGCCGCTCGCCGTCGGGCGCGGTGTGGCCGGGGTGGTGCGGCGGATACAGATGGGCGTGGATCTCACGGCCCTCCGGCCCGGTGAAGGTGCGGATCTGCGGCTCGGGGTAGTAGGCGGGGTCGACCGCGTCCTCGTGGGCGGCGCCGATGACCCGGGCACGGCCCGTGCGGGCGTCCAGTTCGACCACCTCGTGGGCGGTGCGCGGGCTCGCGCCGACGGAGATGATCCGGCTGCCGTGCGTGGCGAGCGTGGCGGCGAACTCGGTCCAGGGTCCGGCGGCGTCGACGACCTCGCCGCGGTCCGGGTCGAGTATCCCGAGCCGGCTCGCGCCCCGGCCGTGCAGGACGGCGATCAGCCCGCTCTCCAGCGGCGCGAACCACCGCATGCCGACCTTCCACAGCGGTCCGGCGAACTCCTCCTCGCGGGGGCACAGCGGCACGCCGCCCCGGTACAGGTTCCACCAGCCGCTGCGGTCGCATGCGTACAGCAGGGAGCCGTCGGCCGCCCATTCGGCCTGCGGGACCGACTCCTCGGGGCCGCCGGCGACGATGCGCGGCTCCCGGAGTGTCCCGTCGTCGCTCACCTCGGCGACGATCAGCTCGGTGCCGTCCCACGGCATCCGCGGATGGTCCCAGGCGATCCATGCCGCGCGCCGCCCGTCCGGGGAGAGACGGGGGCCGGTGACAAAGCGGTGCCGCGCCTCGGTGAGCTCCCGCACGGCCATCCGGTCCTGCGCCGCGGAGCCGTCCAGGGGTACGGCGACCGCCACCCGGCGCACGTCACAGGGCCCCTCGCCGGTGAACTCCTCCAGCACGCACCAGACCTCGCCGCGCTCGATGTGCACCTGCGGGTCGATCCAGCGCAGTCCGCCGCCCACCGGCGAGAGGGGGGTGAGCGGGCGCGGCCCGTCACCGGGCGCCGCCGGCTCGTACACGTACAGCCGCTGGTCCGCGAAGTTGACGAAGACCAGCAGCGGGCCCTCGGGGCGCATGACGCCGGCCCAGGGGCGTCCGCCGTACTCCATGACCCGGCTGCGCACGTTCCACGGCGGGGGCAGCACCGATTGCTCCGTGCCGTCCGTGGTGCGCCGCACGAGGGTGCGGCGGCCGCCTTCCAGGGGGCGCGGCTCGGTCCACCACGCCTCCTCGCCCACGAAGTCCACCGACTCCGGCTGCCCGTCGTGCGCGGCGGCGAGCCCCGCGTCGATGGGCGAGGGCCATTCCCCGTAGGGCAGGGTCTGCTCCATCTCCCTCACTCCCCTCACTCCCCTCGGTCCCGTCATTCCCCTTGCTCCTCCTCAGGCCGTCCGCAGAAAGCGGTCGAGGACGCGGACGCCGAAGTGCAGGGCCTCGACGGGGACGCGTTCGTCGACGCCGTGGAAGAGGGCCTGGTAGTCGAAGCCCTCCGGCAGCTTCAGCGGCGCGAAGCCGTATCCGGTGATGCCGAGGCGGGAGAACTGCTTGGCGTCCGTGCCTCCCGACATGCAGTACGGCACCACATGTCCCTCGGGCGCGAACTCCTCCACGGCGGCACGCATCCGGGCGAACGTCGGCGAGTCCACCGGCGCCTGGAGGGCGACCTCCCGGTGGTGGAACTCCCAGTCCACGTCCGGTCCGGTCAGTTCGTCGAGGGTGGTGCGGAACTCGTCCTCGCCGCCGGGCAGATAGCGTCCGTCGATGTGGGCGACGGCCTCGCCCGGGATCACATTGACCTTGTAACCGGCCTCCAGCATGGTCGGGTTGGCGCTGTTGCGCACGGTCGGCGCGACCAGCGCGGCGGCCGGGCCGAGCTTCTCCAGGAGACCGTCCATGACGGCGGGGTCGTCGAGGCCGTCGAGGTCGGCTTCCAGGCCGTACAGGGCGGCGAGTTCGGTGAGCGCGGCCCGTACGGTCGGGGTGAGCCGCAGTGGCCACTCATGGGCGCCGATCCGGGCCACGGCGGCGGCGAGCCGGGTGACGGCGTTGCTGCGGTTGGGCTTGGAGCCGTGGCCCGCGCGACCGCGGGCGGTGAGCTTGAGCCAGGCGGTGCCGCGCTCTCCCGCCGCGATGGGGTACATCCGCCGGCCGCTGCCGTCGTGGAACGTGAACGCCCCGGACTCGCTGATTCCCTCGGTGCATCCCTCGAAGAGGTGTGCGTGGTGGTCCGCCAGGAACCCGGAGCCGTCCTGGGCGCTCGCCTCCTCGTCGGCGGTGAACGCGATGACGAGGTCGCGGCGGGGTCGCACGCCCGAGCGCGCCCAGGCCGCCAGGACCGCGAGGATCATCGCGTCCATGTTCTTCATGTCGACCGCGCCGCGGCCCCAGACAACACCGTCGCGCACCTCCCCCGAGAACGGGTGGACGCTCCAGTCGGCGGCCTCCGCGGGCACCACGTCGAGGTGACCGTGGACGAGCAGCGCGTCCGCGGACGGGTCGGTGCCCTCGATCCGGGCGACGACGTTCGTCCGGCCCTCGGTGCGCTCCAGGAGCGTGGGCTCCAGGCCCGCTTCGGCCAGTCGCGCCGCCGCGTACTCGGCGGCGGGCCGCTCTCGGCAGTCGCCGCCGCCGCGGTTGGTGGTGTCGATACGGATGAGGTCCGAGGTGAAGCGCACGACTTCGTCGAGTGCCTGTTGGTCAGCCATACTGCTCCTCCACCGCGGCCGAGACGATCGTGGTGACTGCCTTGAAGGTACGGATGCCCTCGTACATGGTGGCGCTCGTGTAGGCCACCTTCCGCTCGCCGATGCGGTCCACGCCCGGTACGACGGTGGCGGCCATCGCGAGGTGCTCGGCGTCGAATTCCAGCGCCACGGTGAACGGGCCGCCGTGAACCGGCTCGTGACGCACCGCGAGAGCTGCCGCCTCCTTGGCGGCGGCGCGGATGTCGGCGGCGGTTCTGGCGGGGGTGCGGCACACGGCCGCGTACCGCGAGACATGGTCCTTGACGGCGACCTTGAGCGCCTCCGGGGCGTATCCGAGCGCGTCCTCGCAGGCCACGTCGTCGCCGGTGACCAGGATCACGGGCACGCCGTACTCGGCGACGACATGCGCGTTCAGCAGGCCCTCGCTGGCGCGGACGTCGTTCAGCCAGACCCCGGTGATGGAGTTGGCGAGGTAGGTGTGCGCGAGTACGCCCTCCATCCCGGCGCCCGCGTGATAGCCGACGAACGCGATGCCGTCCACGTCGCCGTGTTGCACGCCCTCCACCATGGACAGGGACTTGTGACGGCCTGTGAGCATCTGCGCCCGGTCGTCGAGCCGCTCCAGGAGCAGATTGCGCATGCTCCAGTGCGCCTCGTTGATCAGCACCTCGTCGGCGCCGCCGTCGAGGAGACCGAGCACGGCGGCGTTCACGTCCGAGGTGAACATCGCCCGGCACCGCTCCCATTGCGGCGTCCCGGGCAGCACGTCGGCCGGCCAGGTCACACCGGTGGCGCCCTCCATGTCGGCGCTGATGAGGATCTTCATGGCACGAAACCGTACGCGCTCGTGACGATGCGTGACCAGCCCTGTGGACAAGTGTCCGCGGCTCGGCTGCCCGCGACGGTCGGCCCCCGGCCTGTGCCCGGCCGGGGCCTGGGCGGTTCAGCGGTAGAGCGCCGGGCGTTCGACCAGTTCGACCTCGGCGCGGCCGCCCTCCCGCTGGGCGCGGACGCCCGCCTCGCAGACCGCCGCCGCGGCGTAGCCGTCCCAGGTGCTCGGGCCGGTAACCTCGCCGCGCCGGGTGGCGTCGACCCAGCTCTGCACCTCGTGGTCGTACGCCTGCGCGAAGCGTTCCACGAAGTCCTGGGCGATGCTTCCGCCCCAGCGGCCCGCCTCGTTGAGGACCATGGCGTGCTCCTCCCCGATCCGGGCGGTACCGCGCTCGCAGACCGCCTCGGCCTGCACCTGGTAGCCGAAGCCGCAGTTGACGAAGATCTCGACGTCGACGAGCGCGCCGCCGTCGGTCTCGAAGACGAGGAACTGGGGGTCCTCGAGGCCTTCCGGGGCGTTGCGGGACGGTGTGGGACGCAGCGCCGTCACCGCCCTGATCTCCTGGCCGAGCAGCCAGCGCGTCACATCCATCTCGTGTACGACCGAGTCGTTGACGAGCATCGCGTCGGTGAATCCGGGCGGGCTGGCCGCGTTGCGGTGCCGATTGTGCAGCATCAGCGGCCGGCCCAGCCTGCCGCTGTCCAGCAGCGCCTTGAGCTTGAGGTACTCGGTGTCGTAGCGCCGCATGAAGCCGACCTGGACGCGCCGGTGGCCCAGCTTCTGCTCGGCCTCCAGGATCCTCAGCGCGGAGGCCGCGTCCGGGGTGAGGGGCTTCTCGCACAGCACCGGCAGGTCGTGTGCGAACGCCGTCAGCAGTGCGGCCTCGTGGGCGGGCCCCGGGGAGGCGATCAGTACGGCGTCGACGTCGTCCGCGGCCATGGCGGCGGCCGGGTCGGCGTAGGCGGTGCAGCCCTCGACACCGGCCGCGACGGACTTGGCGCGTTCGGTGTCGACGTCCACGACGGCGCTCACCCGCGCCCCGCTCGTCACCTCGCCGAGGCGGCGTACATGGTCGGCCCCCATCCGCCCGGTGCCGATGACGGCGACACCGAGCGTTCCACGCTGGGTCATGGTGGTTGGTCGTCCCTTCCGGGGTCAGGCACCGCAGGAGCGGAGGAACGCACGGGTGCGCACGGCGATGGGCAGCGGCTTGTCCGGCGGGCAGGGGTACATGTCCTGCTCGACGATGGCGAAGAGGTCGACGCCGAGGCTCTGGGCGGCGGCGAGGACCGGTTCCAGCTCGGGCACGCCGGTCGGGGGTTCGCACATCACCCCGCGCTGCACGGCGGGCCCGAAGGGCACCCCGCCCCGTACGACGTCGGCGAGGATCTCCGGGTCGACCTGCTTGAGGTGCAGATAGCCGATGCGTTCGCCGTAGGTCTCGATGAGCTTGACGCTGTCGCCGCCGCAGTAGGCGTAGTGCCCGGTGTCCAGGCAGAGGCTGACGAGGTCCCGGTCGGTCGAGTCGAGGAAGCGCTCGACATGCTCCTCGGTGTCGATGTGGGTGTCGGCGTGCGGGTGGACGACGATGTCGAGGCCGTAGGTCTCCCTGACCTGGCGGCCGAGCCGCTCCATGCCCTGGGTGAGGTGGGTCCACTGCTCGGCGGTCAGCTCGGACGGTTCGATGATCTCGGCGGTCTTGTCGTCCCGCCAGAAGGAGGGGATGACGACCAGGTGCCGGGCGCCCATCGCCTGGGTGAGCGCGGCGACCTGCGCGACGTGTTCCCAGGTGGGCTCCCAGACGGCCGGACCGCGGTGCAGCGCGGTGAAGACGGTGCCCGCCGACACCTTCAGGTTCCGCTTGTCCGCCTCGTCGGTGAGCCGTGCCGGGTCGGTCGGCAGATAGCCGTAGGGGCCGAGCTCGATCCAGGAGTAGCCGGCCTCGGCGACCTCGTCGAGGAAGCGTTCCCAGGGCACCTGTTGCGGGTCGTCGGGGAACCAGACGCCCCAGGAGTCCGGCGCCGAGCCGACCCGGATGCGGTCCAGGGCAGGGGTCATGTCAGGAGTTCCCTTCGGGGGTTGCCGCCACGGGTGCCGGGAGGTCCTCCGTCTCGGGGAGTCCCTCGACGTCGAGGCCGCCGACCTGGGCCAGCTCGTGCTTGAGGGCGGCGAGTTCGGCGCCGCCGGCCATGTGGTTGGTCAGCTCTTCCAGGCTGACGTGGGTCCGGTCGGCGCTCAGCTCCATGGTGCCGAGACGCAGCACGCTGAAGTGGTCGCCGACCATATAGGCGTGATGCGGATTGTGGGTGATGAAGATGACGCCCAGCCCGCGTTCACGGGCGGCGGCGATGTACTTCAGCACGACACCCGACTGCTTCACGCCGAGCGCGGCGGTGGGCTCGTCCAGGATGAGGACGCGCGCGCCGAAGTAGACGGCGCGGGCGATCGCCACGGACTGGCGCTGGCCGCCGGAGAGGGTGCCGATGGGCTGTTCCAGGTCGTCGAGGACGATGCCCATGTTGCGCAGTTCGTCGTCGGCGGTCTTCTTCATCCGGGCGATGTCGAGGCGGCGGACGGGCCAGGGCCCCTTGGTCATCTCGGAGCCGAGGAAGAAGTTCCGCCACACCGGCATCAGGGGCACGGTCGCCAGGTCCTGGTAGACGGTGGCGATGCCGCGGTCGAGGGCCTCGCGCGGGGTGGTGAAGCGCACCGGTTCGCCGTCGACGAGGAACTCGCCCTCCGTGTGCTGGTGCAGCCCCGAGATGATTTTGATGAGCGTGGACTTGCCGGCACCGTTGTCGCCGAGGACGCAGGTGACCGTGCCGGGGCGGACGGCGAGGTCGACGCCGTGCAGGGCGCGGATGTTGCCGTACGACTTGCCCGCGCCGCGCAGTTCGACGAGGGGGGCCCGGTCGGCCGGGGCCGACGTGTCGTGCTGGTTGCCGAGGTCGGCTTGGGTCATGGGGATCACCTCCGGGTCGCCGACTGGCGGACCCACAGATTGATGAGAGTGGCGCCGAGGAGCATCACGCCGAGGAACGCCTTGAACCAGTCGGGGTTCCAGCCGGCGTAGACGATGCCCTGGCTGACCATGCCGAACATGAACGCGCCGAAGACCGGGCCGATCGCGGAGCCGTAGCCGCCGGTGAGCAGACAGCCGCCGATGACCGCGGCGGCGATGTAGATCAGCTCCTGGCCGACGCCCTCGCCGGACTGCACGGTGTTGAAGGCGAACAGCTGGTGCATGCCCACGAACCAGGAACCGAAGCCGACCAGCATGAACAGGGTGATCTTGGTGAACTTCACGGGCACGCCGACGGCCCGCGCGCTGTCCTGGTTGCCGCCGACCGCGAAGATCCAGTTGCCGTACTTGGTGCGCAGCAGGACCCAGGTCGCGAGGGCCGCGAAGCCGAGCCACCACAGCACGGTCACCTTGAACTGGACTCCGCCGACGGTGAAGGAGGAGGCGAAGACCGCCTTGGCCTGCTGGAAGCCGTCCATGTTGCTGAGGTCGTCGGTGGCCACGTTGCCGGTGACCAGCTTGGTGACCGCGAGGTTGATGCCCTGCAGCCCGAGGAAGGTGCCGAGGGTGATCAGGAAGCTCGGCAGTCCGGTGCGCATCACCATCCAGCCGTTGAACGCCCCGATCGCGACCGAGACCACGAGGGCGACGATCACGCCCACCCACACGTTCATGGTCAGTTGGTAGCTCACCATGCTCGCGGTCAGCGCGGAGCTGATCACCGCCACGCCGGACGACAGGTCGAACTCGCCGCCGATCATCAGCAGCGCCACCGGCAGTGCCATGATCCCGATGGTCGACGACTGGTAGAGGACCGTGGCCATCGCGCTGCCCGTGCGGAACGTCGGCGCCGCGACGAAGAAGAAGACGAACACCGCGACGGCGCCGAGGAAGACACCGACCTCGGGCCGGGCGAGCAGCCGGAGCACAAGGGATCGCTGTGCGGTCCGGCCGTCACGCTCCTTGGGGCCAAAGGCCGGCGGTGAGGACACCGCCGGCGCAGCCTGCTGGCTCATGGTCATCACCTTGTGCCCTTCGCGGCGAACGCCGCGACGGTGCCGACGTTGGACTTGTCGACGAAGGCGGGGCCGGTCAGCACGGGCTGTTCGCCGCCGCCGCTGTAGTTGCCGTTGTTCTTCTCGAGCCACAGGGAGTCGACCGCCAGATAGCCCTGGAGGTAGGGCTGCTGGTCGACGGCGAACTGGATGTCGCCCTTCTGGATGGCGTTGGTGAGGTCCTTGTTGAGGTCGAAGGTGGCGACCTTCGCCTTGCTGCCCGCGTCGCCCACCGACTGCACCGCGGTCAGGGCGTAGGGCGCGCCGAGCGTGACCACGTAGTCGATGGAGCTGTCCTGCTTGAGCTTGGCGGTGATCGTCGACTTCACGGACGGCATGTCGGTGCCGTTGACGTAGAGGATCTGCGTCGTGCCGCTGAAGGTCTTCTTGACCCCGTCGCAGCGCTGGGTGAGCCCGACGTTGCCCTGCTCCTGGATCACACAGACCGCGTTCTTCGCGCCGACCTCGTTCAGCTTCTTGCCGAACGCCTCGCCCGCCACGCTCTCGTCCTGCCCGAAGAACTCCAGCAGTCCCAGCTTCTTCCAGTCGCTCACGCCGGAGTTGAGGCCGACCACCGGGATGCCCGCCTGGGTCGCCTTGCCCACGACGTCCTTCATGGCGTCCGGCTTGGCGAGGGTGATCGCGATGCCGTCGACCTTCTGGTCGACGGCGTTCTGGACCAGGTTGGCCTGGGTGCCCGCGTTCGGGTCGCTGGAGTAGACGAGCTTGATGTTGTCCTTGGCCGCTGCCGCCTCGGCTCCCTTGCGGACGATGTCCCAGAAGGTGTCGCCCGGTGCCTGGTGGGTGACGAGCGCGACCGTCATCCGGGGCGTGGTGGCCTTGCCCGCGGCGGCCCCGGAGCTGTTCTCCTCCGCCTTCTTGCCGCCCGAGCTGCTGGAGCAGCCGGCGACGAGCAGCGCGGACGCCGCGGCCAGCGCGACGAGGGGGGCGATTCTGCGGGAGCGGCGGGGGTGAATCGTGCGGTCCATCTGTCCTGCACCTCACTGTGCGGCCGGGGACGGGGAACGGGGAAGGGAGAGGGACGGCGCCGGGCCAGGGCCCCACGCGGGCCCGGACGGGTGTCCGGGTCGGGTGCCGGTGAACCGGCGGTTTCGCTGGGACGGGATACAAACCCCTGTCGCACCCGCCTGTCAATACTTTGTTAAGACATCATTTCAGAAGCAGGTCCGAATGTAAGTACAAATCCTTGACAGCGACTTGGCTCGCGGCCTACACCTGAGAGGCGTCCAGGCCCGGGAGCCCCGCCTTCCGGAGCTCGACGGCCCGCACCCCCCGCACGAGGAGCGACGCGCATGCCCGAGCCCGCCGATTGTTTCGATCTGATCACCATGGGACGCATCGGGATCGATCTCTACCCACTGCAGACCGGTGTGCCGCTTCCCGAGGTCGAGTCGTTCGGAAAGTTTCTCGGCGGCTCGGCGGCCAACGTCGCGGTGGCGGCAGCCCGCCTCGGACGAAGCACCGCGGTGATCACCCGGACCGGCGACGATCCCTTCGGCACCTATCTGCACCAGCAGCTGCAGGAGTTCGGCGTCGACGACCGGTTCGTCACGCCCGTGGACGCCTATCCGACCCCGGTCACCTTCTGCGAGATCTTCCCGCCGGACGACTTCCCCCTCTACTTCTACCGTCGGCCCAAGGCCCCCGATCTGGAGATCCACCCCGCCGAGCTGGACTTCTCCGCCATCCGCTCGGCCCGTGTCTTCTGGGTCACCGGCACCGGTCTGAGCGAGGAGCCCAGCCGCTCGGCCACCCTCGCCGCCCTGAAGGCCCGCGACAAGGCCGGCGCCACCGTCTTCGACCTCGACTGGCGCCCCATGTTCTGGGCCGACCCCGAGACCGCCCGTCCGTACTACGCCGAGGCCCTGCGACACGCCACCGTCGCCGTCGGCAACCTCGACGAGTGCGAGATCGCCACCGGGGTGCGCGAGCCGCGGGCCTGCGCCCGGGCGCTGCTGGACGCCGGGGTGGAACTCGCGGTCGTCAAGCAGGGACCCAAGGGGGTGCTCGCCGTGCACCGGGACGGTACGACGGCCGAGGTGCCGCCGGTGCCCGTCGAGGTCGTCAACGGGCTCGGCGCCGGGGACGCCTTCGGCGGCTCGCTCTGCCACGGGCTGCTCTCCGGCTGGCCGCTGGAGCGGACCATGCGTTACGCCAACGCGGCCGGGGCGCTCGTCGCCTCCCGGCTCGCCTGCTCCTCCGCCATGCCGACCGAGCCGGAGGTCGCCGGCCTCCTCGCAGACGGCTGACCGCCCCGCCGAGGGCCACTCCCCACGGCCGGCCGGCGCGCCCGGGCCGCCCGCCGCCACCCCCTGAACGGAGCCTGTCTTGACCATCAGCATCACCGACCTGGCCACGGTGCGCGCCCGGCATCCGGAGGCAATCGCCGAGGCCGCCGCCCGCCGCGCCCGCCGCCCGCTGATCGGCGCCGGCGGCCGCCTGATGGTCGTCGCCGCCGACCACCCGGCCCGAGGCGCGCTCGGCGTCGGCGACCGCCCCCTGGCCATGGCGGACCGCGCCGACCTGCTGGAACGCCTGAGCCTCGCGCTGTCCCGGCCCGGCGTGGACGGGGTGCTGGCCACCGCGGACATCCTGGAGGACCTGCTGCTCCTCGGCGTCCTCGACGGCAAGGTGGTCATGGGCTCCATGAACCGCGGCGGCCTCGCGGGAGCGTCCTTCGAGATGGACGACCGCTTCACCGGCCACCGCCCCGAGGACATCGCACGGTTCCGCTTCGACGCCGGGAAACTGCTGCTGCGCATCGACTACGACGACCCGGGCTCCCTTGCGACCCTGGAGTCCGCCGCCCGGGCCGTCGACGCCATGGCCGCGCGCCGACTGCCGCTGTTCATCGAGCCGTTCATGACGCGGCGGGTCGACGGCCGGGTGCGCAACGACCTGAGCGCCGAGGCCGTCACCCGGTCCATCGCCATCGCCTCGGGGCTCGGCGGCACATCCGCCTACACCTGGCTCAAGCTCCCCGTCACCGACGACGCCGACGACATGGCCCGGGCCTTGGAGGCGTCCACGCTGCCCGCCGTGCTGCTCGGCGGCGAGGTCGGCAGGGACGGCAAGGACCAGGAGGCGGTGTACGAGAGATGGCGCAAGGCCCTGCGGCTGCCCACCGTCCAGGGCCTGGTCGTCGGGCGGTCCCTGCTGTATCCCGCCGAAGGCGATGTGGAGAGCGCGGTGGACACCGCGGTCGGCCTGTTGTGACACGCCGTACCGCCCGCGGTGCGGCGGCCCGTCGCGTGCCGCACCGTCCGCAGTGCGGCGGGGCGGCCGTTCGCGTGCCGTCGCATGCCGCACCGTCCGCAGTGCGGCGGCCGTTCGCGTGCCGTACCGCCCCCGCCTCCTGAAACCCCCGCGAGAGAACCCGTCCCAGTGAGGTCCCGTTGAGCCACAGCCACCCCACGCAGTCCGTGCGCCGCCTGACCGTCGCCCAGGCCCTGGTGCAGTTCCTGTCCGCGCAGTACACCGAGCGCGACGGCGCCCGGCACCGGCTGATCGCCGGCACCTGGGGCATCTTCGGGCACGGCAATGTCGCCGGCCTCGGCCAGGCACTGCTGGAGGCCGGCGAGGCCACGATGCCCTTCCACCAGGGCCGCAACGAACAGGCCATGGTGCACGCGGCCGTCGGCTACGCCCGCCGGCGCAACCGGCTGTCCACGCAGGCGGTCACGACCTCCATCGGCCCCGGAGCCACGAACCTCGTCACCGGCGCCGCACTGGCGACGATCAACCGCCTGCCGGTGCTGCTGCTGCCCGGCGACTACTTCGCCACCCGCACCGCCGACCCCCTGCTGCAACAGCTGGAGCACCCGGTCGAGGCGGACGTCTCCGTCAACGACACCCTGCGACCGGTCTCCCGCTACTTCGACCGGATCACGCGTCCGGAGATGCTGATCCCGTCCGCGCTGAGCGCCATGCGGGTGCTGAGCGACCCGGCCGAGACCGGCGCGGTCACCCTCGCCCTGCCGCAGGACGTCCAGGCGGAGGCCTTCGACTGGCCGGAGGAGTTCTTCGACGAGCGTGTGTGGCGCGTACGCCGTCCCGTGCCCGATCCGGTCGAACTCTCCGAGGCCGTACGCGCGGTGCGCGCCGCCGAGCGTCCGCTGATCGTGGCGGGCGGCGGCGTCCACCACAGCGAGGCCGAGGGGGCGCTCAAGGCGCTCGCCGACGCCACGGGCATCCCGGTCGCGTCCACCCAGGCGGGCAAGGGCTCGCTGCGCCACGACCACCCCGCGGACCTCGGCGGCATCGGCCACACCGGCACCGCCGTCTGCGACGCCATCGCGCGCACCGCCGACCTCGTCATCGGCGTCGGCACCCGCTACAGCGACTTCACCACCGCCTCCCACACACTGTTCCAGCGCCCCGGCGTGCGGTTCGTCAATCTCAACATCACCTCCTTCGACGCCCACAAGCTGACGGCCCGCACCCTCGTGGCCGATGCGCGCACCGGCCTGGAAGCGCTCGCGGAGGGCCTGTCGGGCCACCGGGTGAGCGAGGCCTACGAGACCGAGTACCGGGAGGGCAAGGAGCGCTGGGAGCGGGTGGTCGAGGCCACCTACCGGGCGGAGGACGAGAACGCCGTGCCGACGCAGACCCAGGTCCTCGGCGCGCTGGACTCCGTGGTCGGCGACGACGACGTGGTGATCAACGCGGCCGGTTCACTCCCCGGCGATCTGCACAAGCTGTGGCGGGCCCGCTCGCCGCATCAATACCACCTGGAGTATGGCTACTCCTGCATGGGCTACGAGATCCCGGCCGGCATCGGAGTCCAGCAGGCCGCGCCCGGCACCCCGGTGTGGTCGCTGGTCGGCGACGGCACCTATCTGATGATGCCCACCGAGATCGTCACAGCGGTCCAGGAGGGCCTGCCCGTCAATCTGGTCCTCGTCCAGAACCACGGCTACGCCTCCATCGGCGGCCTCTCTGAGGAGACCGGCGGCGAGCGCTTCGGCACCGCCTACCGCCATCGGTCCGCCGACGGCACCTTCACCGGGGCCCCGCTCCCGGTGGACCTCGCCGGCAACGCCGCCAGCCTCGGCATGGACGTCCTGCGTGCCAAGACCGTACGGGAGCTCCGCGAGGCGCTGGCCACGGCACGCACATCCGAGCGTCCCACCTGCGTCTATGTCGAGACCGATCCGGCACCGTCCGCCCCGCCCGCCGAGGCGTGGTGGGACGTGCCGGTCGCCCAGGTCGCCTCGCGCGAGGCCGCCCGGGCCGCCCGCGAGCGATACGACCGGCAGGCCGCCGGCCGCCGGCACCACCTCTGACTCCCCGCCACGCGTCAGGACAGGCCATGACAAAGAATTCCGTCAGGCAGCCGGCCGCGCCTCCTCCCGGCGCGGCCCCCGCCCCGCCCGCGGCCCTCGACTTCACCCTCGACCGCAGCAGCCCGGTCCCGCTCTACTACCAGCTGGCCCAGCAGCTGGAGGCGGCGATCGAGCACGGCGCGCTGGGCCCGGGCAGTCTGCTGGGCAACGAGGTCGACCTCGCCGGGCGGCTCGGCCTGTCCCGTCCGACGGTCCGTCAGGCCATCCAGTCCCTGGTCGACAAGGGACTGATGGTCCGCCGCCGGGGCGTGGGCACCCAGGTGGTGCACAGTCAGGTCAAGCGGCCCCTGGAACTGAGCAGCCTCTACGACGATCTGGAGGCCGCCGGTCAGAAGCCCGCGACGCGGGTGCTGCGCGCCTCGCTGGAACAGGCGTCCGCCGAGGTCGCGGCCGCCCTCAACATCGCGGAAGGCGGCGATGTGCACCATCTTCAGCGGCTCCGGCTCGCCCATGGCCAGCCGATGGCGTTCCTGTCCAACTACGTACCGACGGGCCTGCTGGACCTCGACACCGACCGGCTGGAGGCGACGGGCCTGTACCGGGTGATGCGCGGCGTCGGCATCATCCTGCACAGCGCCCGGCAGTCCGTCGGCGCCCGCTGCGCCACCGCCGGGGAGGCGGAACTGCTGGGCGAGCCGGAGGGGGCCGCCCTGCTGACCATGCGGCGCACGGCCTACGACGACACGGGCCGCGCCGTCGAGTACGGCACCCACATCTACCGCGCCTCGCGCTACGCCTTCGACTTCCAGCTGCTCGTCCGACCCTGAACCGCCCGCGCTCGGCACAGGGCCCCTCGGATCAGACCAACTCCACCCAGGTGCCCTGACGCGCGGAGCGGCTCATGGCGTCCAGGGCGGCGGCGCTGCGCACGGCGTCGTCGAGGGTGGGGCCGTACGCCGTGCCCGCCGCGACCGAGCGCAGAAAGTGGTACGCCTCGATGACCTTCAGGTCGTCGTAGCCCATGGCGTTGGCGGCTCCCGGCTGGAAGGCGGCGTACTCGCCGTGGCCCGGGCCGACGTAGAGGGTGCTGACGGGCTGGTCCTGGTAGGCCGTGCCGCGGCTGACGCCGAGTTCGCCCATGCGCCGGAAGTCCCAGAAGACCGCGCCCTCGGTGCCGTGCACCTCGAAGCCGTAGCTGTTCTGCTCGCCGACGGCGACCCGGCTCGCCTCCAGGACGCCACGGGCACCGGAGGCGAAGCGCAGCAGGCAGTTGACGTAGTCCTCGTTCTCCACCGGACCCGGCTCGCCGCCCGTCGCGCGCGTGTGGCCCGCGGTGGCGCCGGCGGGGCGGGCCCGTTCGGGGATGAAGACGGCGGTGTCGGCGGCCAGCGACGCGATCTCGCCCAGCAGGAAGCGGGCCAGGTCCACGCCGTGCGAGGCGAGGTCGCCGAGGACTCCGCTGCCGCCCCGCGCACGCTCGTACCGCCAGGTCAGCGCGGACTCGGGGTGGGCGGCGTAGTCGCTGAAGAGGCGGATGCGCACATGGGTGACGGTGCCGATGCCGCCGGAAGCGATCAGCTCGCGGGCGGCCTCGACGGCCGGTGCGTTGCGGTAGTTGAAGCCGACCGTGCCCTGGACGCCGGCCTTGGCGACGGCGTCCGCGACCACGCGGGCGTCCTCGACGCCGAGCCCGACCGGCTTCTCGATCCAGATGTGCTTGCCGGCCTCGGCCATGGCGACGCCGATCTCCCGGTGCAGGAAGTTCGGCGCGGCGATGCTCACCGCCTGGACACGGGGGTCGGCGGCGATCTGCCGCCAGTCGCGCACCGCGGCGGCGAAGCCGTACCGCTCGGCAGCCTCCTCGGCGCGGCCCGGCACCTCGTCGGCCACGGCGATCAGTTCGGGCCGCAGGGACGGTTGCGGGAAGTGGTGCGGCAGACGGATGTACGCCTGGGTGTGCACCCGTCCCATCCAGCCGAACCCCACGACGGCGACACCGAGCGTCCTCACCATGACTGCCCTTCTTTGGACCGGTCCAGAGCCTGCTCGGCCCACACTGCGGCTCGTTCCGGCAGTTGTCAATCCTTTGACAAGGGTCTGAGCCGTGTGGAACGGTCCAGACATGAGACCGCCGACGATCCGCGATGTGGCCGAACGGGCCGGAGTGTCGAAATCGCTGGTCTCCCTGGTGCTGCGCGGCTCCGACCAGGTGCGCCCCGAGAAGCGGCAGGCCGTGCTGGCGGCCGTGGAGGAGCTGGGCTACCGGCCCAACGCCGCCGCGCGCAGCCTCAGCGAGCGGCGCACCCGCACGGTGGGGGTGCTGCTGAACGACCTGCGCAACCCCTGGTTCGTGGAGCTGCTCGACGGTCTCAACTCCCGGCTGCACGACGCCGGGCTGCGCATGCTGATGGCCGACGGCCGGCTCGGCCGGCGCCTCGGCGAGGACCTCCCCCGTACGTTCACGGACCTCGGGGTCGACGGCCTGATCGCCGTGGGCACCCTGCCCCCGTCCGAGGCGCTGAGGACGGCGGCGGCGCGGATTCCCACCGTGGTCGCGGGGGCCCGGGAGCCCGAGCTGCCCGCGGTGGACATCGTCGCGGGCGACGACGAACACGGCGCCCGGCTCGCCACCGAGCACCTCGTCGGCCTCGGCCACCGCCGTATCGCGCACATCGCCGGGCCGGGGGTGGTAGGGGAACTGCGCCGACGCGGCTTCGAGACGGTCATGCGCGCACACGGCCTGGCGGACACGGCGGTGGTGGAGCAGGGCGACCTCACGGAGGAGGGCGGCTACCGGGCCGCGGTCCGTGTTCTGGCGGCCCGCGAACGCCCCACCGCCGTCTTCGCGTTCAACGACATGGCGTGTGTCGGCGCCCTCTCGGCGGCCGAACAGCTCGGCCTCCAGGTGCCGCGCGACCTGTCCGTCGTCGGCTACGACAACACCTATGTCTCCCGTCTACGGCACCTGTGGCTCACCACGGTGGACAACGGAAGCCACGACGTCGGCCGCCGCGCCGCCCAATGCCTCCTCGACCGTCTCGCCGAGCCCGCCCGCCCCGCCGAACTGGTGCTCACCACACCCTCGTTGGAGGTACGGGGGACGACGGCCGCACCGGAGGATGCGGCGTGGCCCTGATTCGCCACCTGGGGACTACGTGACCCGTCAGACCGTCCGGCCCGCCACGATCCACTTCGACGGCAGCTCGATGCGTGTGCCGTCCGCCAGGTGCTCGGTGGTGACCAGGGGCAGTTCGCCGCTCGCCAGCACCGTCAGGCCCGCGGCGCGCAGATATTCCGACACCGCGGCATCGGCCACCGCACCGGGCGCGACGCCGTGCCCGAAGACGGGGGCGAGTTTGGCGGGCGGCCCCTCGGGCGCCTGCGCCAGGCCTTTCAGTACGATTCCGGCCGCCTCGGCGAGTTCGACGAGGAAGACCCGGCCGTGCTCCCCCACCAGCGTCGCGATGCCGTCGACGAGCGGCTGCCGGTCGTCGGGCTCGCACTGGTGGAGCACGCCCCGCATATAGACGTTGGCGTCGCCGAGTTCGGCGTGCAGCGTCGCGGTCTCGCTCTTCTCGGCCGCGTCCAGCACACGGTATCCGGCTGTCCCCGCGGGATCGGCGCGGCGGGCGTGGTCGACGGCCGAGGCCGCCAGGTCCACGCCGACGACATGTGGGAAGCGGCCGGCCAGGAAGCGCGTCTGGGTGCCGTTCCCGCAGCCGAGGTCCAGAAGGGGCAGCCCCGGCTCCGTCAGCAGCGGTGCGAACAGGGGGAGATGGACGGCCGCGGTCAGCGCCGGTTCCGCGTCCCAGAGGACGGCCCCCGGGTCATCGGGGGCCTCGCTCCAGAAGCCCTCCCAGGCCCGTCGGTATCGACTCGTCACGCTCATGCCCAACTCCCCGGGGTGCGACCGCTGCCCGCCGGAGGTGACGGGCGAGATCGGTCTACCGCGCCCGGCGCGGGGCGACAAGCGCCGGGCGCGTTCCTGCGTAAGTCACATGACAGCCAGGCCTGTGTTCAGCGACGAGGCGCGCGCGGCAGCGTCAGTTCGAACCACGTCGTCTTGCCCGCGCTCGTACGGCTGGTCCCCCACTCGCGGGCCAGCGTGCTGACCACACGCAGTCCGCGCCCGAACTCGTCGCCGGGGCCCGCGTGAAGCAGCGTGGGCAGGTTGTGGTCGTCGTCGTCCACCTCGCACAACAGAGTGTCGCCGCGCACCAGACGCAGTTCCACCCGGCGGCCGTGCGCATGTCGTACGGCGTTGGTGACCAGCTCGCTGACCATCAGCTCCGCGTTGTACGCGAGCGAGCCGAGCCCCCACTCATGGAGCTGTTCCCGGACCACCGTGCGGGCCCGGCCGACCTCGACCGGCTCGGGCGCGAGCCGCCACATCGCGACGTCCTCGGGCTCGATGCCGTTCAACCGGGCCATCAGCAGCGCCACATCGTCCTTGCGGCCGCCGCGGGTGTTGAGGGCGTGGATGATCGTGTCGCAGGCGTCGTCCATCGAGGCGGCTGGGTGCGCGGCGGACTCGCACAGGGTCGCGAGGCCGACACCGATGTCCTCGCCGCGCATCTCGACCAGGCCGTCTGTGCACATCACCAGGCGGTCGCCGGGCGCCACCGGCACCCGTACGGACTCGAACGGCACCCCGCCGACGCCGATGGGTGCGCCGGTGGGCAGGTCGAGCAGCTCGCTGCGCCCGTCGTCGGCACGCACGATCACCGGGGGGATGTGACCGGCGTTGGCGAGGTGCAGCTCGCTCGCGATCGGGTCGTAGACGGCATACAGACAGGTCGCGAGATAGCTGTCGCCGAGCCGCTGGGCAAGGTCGTCCAGGTTGCGCAGCAGCTGGGTGGGCGGCAGGTCGAGGGCGGCCATGGTCTGCACCGCCGTGCGCAACTGACCCATCATCGCGGCGGAGTTGAGCCCATGGCCCATGACATCGCCGACGACCAGGGCGGTGCGCGCGCCGGGCAGCTTCACGGAGTCGAACCAGTCGCCGCCGATCCGTCCGCGCAGGGTGCCGGGCAGATAGCGGGTGGCGATGTCGCAGCCCGCCGTGCGGGGCGCGATGTGCGGCAGCATGCTGTCCTGGAGCGTCTCCGCGACATTCTCCTGGTACGTGTACATGCGGGCGTTGTCCAGCACGAGGGCGGCCCGGGCGGCGAGTTCGGCGCCGGTGACCCGGTCCATGTCGTTGAACTCGACGCGCTCCGGGTGGCGCAGCAGGATCATGAAGCCCAGCACCACGTTGCGCGCCTTCAGGGGCACGACCAGCATGGACCGGTGGTTGATCAGGGGCCGGATGTCGCGCTTGTCGAACTGCGCGGCGACCGCGTGCCCCATCTCCTCGCTGATACGCGGTACGAGGACGGGCTCGCCGCTGGTCATGCACTGGAAGAACGGTGTGAACGCGGGGAACGGCATGGCCTCGCCGACCGGTACGACATCGTCCCAGCGGCCCGGCTCGTCGGTGTGCTCGACGGCGACACGGTGCCACATGGTGGTGGTGTCGGGCACGCCGTCGGGGAACCCCTCGCCGGCGACGACCTGTTCGCGCAGATAGGTGCCGGCGACGTCCGTGAAGCGGGGCACGACGGCCTTGCTGACCTCGATGATCGTCCGGGACAGGTCGAGCGAGGTGCCGATCTTGCCGCTGACCTCGTTGAGGAACTCCAGGCGCTCGCGCACCGCGACGTACTCGAGGTCCTCGCCCTCGTCCTGGAGGTCGTCCTGCATCGGCTCGCCGACCGCGGCGGCCCGCGCCGCCCGTTCCCGGCGCGCCTTGCGCTCGGCGCGCCGGGCCACACCCCAGTCGGGGGTGACGGGCACGCGATCGTTCTGACTGAACTCCAGGATGGGATAGCCCAGTTCGAGGATCTGCGCGACGATGCGGGCGCTCTCACCGACGCTCATGCTGGGCAGGATCTCGGGCAGTCGCCGGGCGAGTTCCTCGGCGCCGGGAAAGTCCGTGTGCAGGGCGAAGCCGGGCGCGATGCGCTCGGTCACCGCGCCGTCGTCCGCCTGACGCAGGGCGATCGCGTCGGCCGCCAGCACCAGCAGCCGTTCGGGGCCGGGGCCCACCAGGGGGTAGGCCCACCACAGCACATCGACTCTTCCCCGCCGTTCGGCCGAGGGGAGCCGTGCCCCGCCCCGCTCGCGGTCCGGCGCGGTGAGGCGGGCTCGTCCCGCGGCCGGGTAGGACAGCCGCCCGTCGAGCGAGGACTCCAGCCCGGGGCCGAGTCCGTCGTCCATCGCGTAGGCCCCGTAGGGCGCGGTCTCGTCGTCCTCGGGCAGGGCACCGGAGACCGGCAGCAGATCGACCGCGGACCTGCCGATCGCGTCCTCGCGGGAGGTGCCGAACAGTATCCGGGCGCCCCGGCTCCAGTGTGAGACCAGCCCGTCGCGATCGACCACGACCACGGCGAGGGGGATACGGCCGGCCGCGCCGTCCTCGGCCGGGTGGCCGGGAAGCATGCGCGTCTCGGTGCCACGGTCCATGACCCAGGCCCTCTCTCCCCGCGTCCAAGATCTGTGCGCACCACCACGGTACGGCGACGCCCGGTGACCGTGTGGGGTATTGCGCGAATTGACCGCGGGGCGCCTCCGGCGCTCAAGGAAGCGCACTGGGCGGGGAGTTGATGCGGCTGCGCCGGGTGGGCGCGGGGTCCCCTCAGTCCTCGTGGCCCAGCTGAAGGTCGCGTTCCGTCCGGCCGCCCCCGGCGACCTGCAGCACGGTGGCCACCGGCGGGTATCCCGCGGCGATCACGGTGTACTCCCCGGACGACAGATCGACGAACCGGAACGTTCCGTCGGCGCCCGTCGTCAGTGTGTCGACGACATTGCCCGCCGCATCGAGGAGCGTGACCCGGGCGTCCTCGACCGGCCGTCCGCCGCCCGCGCGCACGGTGCCGCGCAGCACCGCACCGCCCGCGAGTTCGACGTCCTGCCGGGTCTCCCGGGAGGCCTGTACAGTGACGGGCAGCGCGGCCGGGCGGAACGCGGGCGCACTGGCCGCCAGGGTGTACTCCCCGGCCACCAACTCCGTGATGACATAGCCGCCTTCACGCCCGCTTCGGGTGCTCGCGACCACCTCCCCGTGCACATTGGTGAGCGTGACGGACGCTTCGCGCACCGGCGTGCCGTCGGCCGTCAGCACACAGCCCGCCAGCCGGCCGGCGCCGCCGAGCACGACGTCCAGTTCGACGGGGCGCTCCCCCACGGTGACCGAGACCGCCTGCGGCTGGTGGCCGCCGGCCGCGGCGATCAGGACGTAGGACCCGGATCCCGGCGTGGACAGCGCGTACCGCCCGTCCTCGCCGCTCGCACCGCGCCCGATCTGCTGTCCCGCGACATCGATGAGGGTGAGCGCCGCACGCGGCACGACGGTGCCGTCGGCGTGCTGGACCGTGCCGCAGACGGGCACTCCCGCGGCGTACGGCGAACGGGCCGGCGGAACCTGGGTGGCGGGCGGGGACTCGGCGGGGGCGTTGTGGGACACCAGCGGTTTCTCCTTGAGGAAGAAGGCGATGAGCAGGCCGAGGACGAGCACCGGCACGAAATAGAGGAAGACCCTCGGCATGGCGTCGGCGTACGCCTCGATGTACGTGTCGCGCAGTACGGGCGGCAGCGCGTGGACGAGCTGCGGGGTGATGGACTCGGGGTCGGGCAGTCGGGTGCCGAGGTGCGGCGGGAGGCGTTGTTCCAGCGCGTCGGCGAGGCGGTTCGCGAACAGGGTGCCGAAGACGGCCGCCCCCACGCTTCCGCCGATCTGCCGGAAGTAGTTGTTGGCGCTGGTCGCGGTGCCGAGGTCGGCGGGGCGCACCGAGTTCTGCACGGCGAGCACCAGCACCGGCATCACCATGCCGATGCCTGCTCCGAGGACCGCCATCCAGATGCTGTACTGCCACCGGGGTGTGCCCACGTCGAGCCGGGACAGCAGCCACATGCCGACGGCCGCCACGGCGGTGCCGAGCACGGGGAACACCTTGTACCGGCCGGTGTGGCTGACGAGTTGGCCCCCGATGACGGAGGCACCGACGATCCCGGCCATCATCGGCAGCATCAGCAGCCCGGACTCCGTGGCGCTCGCCCCGTCGACCATCTGGAGGAAGGTGGGCAGATAGCTGGCGGCGCCGAACAGTGCCACCCCGACCACCAGGCCCACCAGGGCGCTGATGTTGAAGATGGAATCGCGGAAGAGCCGCAGCGGGATGAGGGGTTCGCCGGCGAAGCGCTCGGCGACCAGGAAGAGGGCGACGGCGACGACCGCTCCCGCGCCGAGTCCCAGGATGACGTGGGAGCCCCACGCGTACTCGGTGCCGCCCCAACTGGTCAGCAGCACCAGGCAGGTGGAGGCGGCGGCTAGCAGCAGGGTGCCGGGCACGTCGAGCCGGCGGCCCTTCGCCGCGGGCTTCGGCAGTTTCAGCACCACGGTGACCACGGCCAGGGTGACCAGGCCGAAGGGCACGTTGATGTAGAAGCACCAGCGCCAGGAGAGATGGTCGGTGAAGTAGCCGCCCAGCAGCGGCCCGGCGACGGAGGCGAGGCCGAAGACGGCGCCGATCAGGCCCATGTACCGGCCGCGTTCCCGGGGCGGGACGATATCGGCGATGATCGCCTGCACGCCGATCATGAGCCCGCCGGCCCCGACGCCCTGGACGGCGCGGAAGGCGATCAGCTGGTCCATGGTCCCGGCCCGGCCCGCGAGTGCGGATCCGAGGACGAACACGGCGATCGCGAACTGGAACACGCCCTTGCGGCCGAACAGGTCCCCGCACTTGCCGTAGACCGGCAGTCCCACGGTGGAGGTCAGCAGATAGGCCGTGATGGCCCAAGACATCCGGTCCAGGCCGTGCAGTTCGCCGACGATCTTCGGGAGCGCGGTGGCCACGATCATCTGGTCGAGGGCCGCGAGCAGCAACGCGAGCATCAGCCCGACGAAGACGAGGCGCACCCGGCGGGGGCCGAGCCCCACGGGGCGTTCGGCAGCGGCGGGCTCCTGAAGCGCGTCCAGGAGCTCGGGCGGCAGGGCCCGCTCGCTGTCCACGTCCATCACCGTCGTCCCGCCCACGTATCCGCTCCCCTCGTCGCCGCTGCGCCGCCCATTTCTCGCATTGCGCGACAACTGGTTCAAGCGCGGCGAGTTGCCGCGGAACGGAGCGGTCCGGAGGTATCCGCCGGTCGGAGCCCTACGGCGTACAGGCACGCCGTGCGGAAAACCACTCGAAACGGTGAGCGTGAGATTCAGCCGGACGACTGACGGAGTGCGCTCCGGGGGCTGGGAATCGGGGTTTGGCGCCCCGGAGCGCACAAGGGGTCACGACGAAGCAGACGGCTTACGCCGGTCGCGTACGACGCTGCTTCACGCCGGGGTCACGGCGCCACCGGCGTCACGGGCGTCACGCACCACCGGCATCACGGGGCCACCCCGCGTCAGGCTGCCGCCTGGGTCACTTCTCCACCTCGGCGGCCAGCTTCGCGAGTTCCGCGTCGTAGATCCGGGCGAGGCCCTTGGGTGCGAAGGTCTTCTCGAAGAAGCCGCCGATGCCGCCGGCGCCCTTCCAGGTGGTGGTCACGACGACCCGGGACCTGCCCTCTCCGGCCGGGGTGACCCGCCAGGTGGTCACCATGGAGGAGTTGCGGTCCTTCTCGACCAGTTCGCCGTCGGTCGGCTCGCTGACCTCGAGCAGGCAGTCACGGACGCGCTTGCTGGTGGCCTGGAGCTTCCAGTGCACGAGGGTGCCCTCGCCGTCGCCGCCCTCGCGCACCTCGTACTCGCTGAACTGCTCGGGCAGCAGCCTCGCGCGGGCGCCGCTGTAGTCGGCGAGGGTGTCGAACACCGTCTCCGCGTCCGCCGCGATGATCCGCTCCGTCGAGGCCTCGACCTGCGCCATGACCATCCTCTTCCTGTACGTCTGATGGGGTGTCCGCCATCCCATCACACCCCGGGCACGGCGACGGACGGGGACGCCGGTACCGGGCGGTCGGTCGCGCCCGGACGGCCACGCCGGGCCCGGAGCGCCGCGAGACACTCCTCGAAGAAGCCCAGGGCGCGCAGATGGTACGAGCGCGCCGTCCAGCCCAGGCTGATGTTGTGGCCGGCGTCCGGCTGGTGCTCGATCCGGAGCGCGGGGGCCTCGGTCAGCCGGGCGGTGATCTCCGCGACGTCCTGCTCCCCGTGCAGCCACCATGCCTCGTGCTCGGCGAAGGTCATGCGCACCGGGACCCGGACGCGGGCCGCGATGTCGTCGAAGATCCCCGGCCAGCGGGCGACTTCGTCCGCCTCACGTACCGGCATGGGGGCCACCAGAGCGCCGAGCGAGCGGAAGGTGTCCGGCGGATACAGCCGCAGCGGACCCCAGTTGCGACCCCAGGAGGAGCGGCTGAGGACCCGGGGCAGCTCGGCCGGTTCGATGTCGTAGCGGTAGCCGCAGCCCGACACGTCGACGGCGAGCGGCCGGGCGGTGTGAGCGGCGGTGAGGAGGGCGAGTTTGCCGCCGTAGGAGTGGGCGAGCAGAAAGAACCCCGCGCCCGTGGCGTACTGCTGTGCGAACCCGTCCATGACGGCGTCCAGCACCTCGGCCTGCTCGACCAGGGTCTGCCCGGCGGGCAGCTGCTCGGCGGACAGTCCGTAGCCGGGCCGGTCGAGGGCGAGCACGGTGAAGCCTAGGCGGGCGCCGAGTGACAGCAGGGACAGGTCGGGGTGGGCCTGTCCGTCGAAGTAGCCGGCCGTCATGCCGCCGCCGTGCACGGCGATCACGGTGGCCCGCGGCTGTCCGTCCGGCGGTTCGGCGAGCAGACAGGACAGGGTGACGCCCGCGGCGTCCAGGGTGAGGGGGCGCACGCCCGGGGACAGGGGCTGCGACGGTTTCGACGTCTCCACCCGTCCGTCATGCCACAGATCCCGGCAGGGGCGACGGTGGACGCGCCGACCTCGCCCCAGCGCACTCACCCCTCTTGGCGGCCGCCGAGGAAAAAGCGCAGGTCAGAGACGATGCACTCAAAAAATCAAACACATGACTGAATCCCACCTGATCGAATCCACCACCCGACCGCCCGACCGCCCGCTCACTCACCGGATGGACGCGGTGATCTCCCGGGCCGCCTCCAGCAGCAAGGGGGCCAGCTCGTCGACACGCGAAGGGGGAAGCCGGTCGTTGATCGCCGAGATGGTGATGGCCATGTACGGGTCCGCGGTCCTGGAAGGAATCGGCGCGGCCATTCCCGAGACGCCCCGCATCACGGTGTCCCTGTCGAAGAGGTAGCCACGCTCATGCACCTGGGCGATCGCCCGGCGTACGGCGGCGACGGTGTCCTGGAGATCCGGCAGCTCCGCGGCCCTCATCGTGCGCCACAGCCGCTCGTTCGCCAGCAACCGGGCCTCGACCGCTTCCGGTTCGTGCCAGGAGAGCAGGGCGATACCGGCGAAGGTGGCGCCCAAGGGGACCGTCTCGCCCACTTCCACGACCACCGCCCTGATGGGGTAGGAGCCGTCGGCACGCGTCAGATAGTGCACACCGTCGAGCCGCCGCATGGCGACGTAGACCGTGTCACCGGTCCGGTCGGCCAGGCGACGGGCCACCTTCTCGATACCGGCGAAGTCATTGATCGGTGAGGGGGCGCCCAGCCCCAGCAGATAGGGACTTATCCGGGAACGGGCGCAAGGAGCAGACGTGAGCAGGGGCGAACTGGCCGACGGGGTCGTCGAAGGAGCCGTCACTGTCGACGGGGTCGAGGTGCACTACTTCGACTCCGTCGCGGACCACTCCGCGACCGGGGACAGCTGCCGTAGTCCGATCGTGCTCGTGCACGGGACCGGCGGGAGCACCAAGGCGCACTACGGGTATCTGTTTCCGCTGCTGGCCGGCCGGCAGCGCGTCGTGGCCCTCGACTTCGCCCGGCCGGTCCTGACCCAAGCCCCACTGACGCTGGAGCAACTGGAACAGCAGGTCGTCGCGGTCATCGAGGCGGTGCTCCCCGACCGCCCGGTCACCCTCGTCGGGTACTCACTGGGTGCCGTCGTCGCGGCCGCGGTCGCCGCCCGCCACCCCGAGTCGGTGCGGAACCTCATACTCGTCGCCGGCTGGATGAAGACCGACGCGCAGCAGGAACTCCGCAACCAGGCGTGGCAGCGGCCGCGCGAGGAACGCTCCGCGGCCCTCGGCAAGTACACGGCCTTCTGCGCCTTCTCACGGCCGTTCCTGGGGGCCGCCCAGGCTCTCGGGGAGTTCACCCCCGTTCTCACGGCCTTCCGTCCGGACGGCTTCACCGACCTTCAGATGGAGCTGAACCGCACGATCGACATCTCCGACCTCGTTCCCTCCATCGCGGCCACGACCCTGGTCATCGGCTGCACCCACGACCAGATGGTGCCGAAGTGGCACAGCAAGGCGCTGTTCGGCTCGATCCCGGACGCCCGCTACACCGAGATCGAGTCGGGGCACGCCGTGGTCATGGAGCGTCCCGCCCAACTCGTCCAGGTCCTCAGCCAGTTCATCGAGGCAGCGTCGCGGCACGCCGCCGGCGACGTCATCGCCACCGCCCGCCCGTAACCCCCCAGCACAGACGGAGAATTCACATGAACCGCACCACCGCAGCGCAGCGTCCCGGCACCGCCGACGTGTCCCCCACGGACGTCGACGTCGTCATCATCGGCACCCGCTTCGCCGGTATCGGAATGGGCGCCCAGCTCAAGCGTCACGGCCGGGAGTGCGGCGGCCTTGCCCGCGGTCACCGCCGTCAACGACGGATCCATGGCTCCCCCCGGCAGCCCCGAAATTCCAGCGTTCCGTTCCCGTCTCCGAACCCGCGGCAACAGTGACCAGCGACGGTCCGGACAGCCATAGCGTCACGCTGCAAGGGGGCCCCATCGGTGCACCACCGGCCGGGACGACCCGCCCCGGCGGACGACGGGATCAGCGCTCGGGCCTGGGGGGCCGCTGCATCAGGGCAGCCGCGGCCTGGTCGAGGGTGATCTTCTCGTGCAGCAGGGCCGCGACAACTGCCGTGATCGGCATCTCGACGTCGTGGGCGTCGGCCAGGGAAAGGAGACCCTCGGCGGAGGTGACGCCCTCGGTGGTCTGCCGGGTGGCGGCCGTCGCCTGCTCGACGCTCAGCCCCCGGCCGAGGTGGGCACCGAAGGTGCGGTTGCGGGAGAGCGGGGAGGAGCAGGTGGTGACCAGGTCTCCCAGACCGGCCAGTCCGGCGAGGGTGCCCGGGTGGGCGCCCATGGCGACAGCCAGCCGGGTGGTCTCCGCCAGCCCGCGGGTGATCAGCATCGCGATGGCGTTGTAGCCCAGGCCCATGCCCGAGGCGATGCCGACCGCGATCGCGATGACGTTCTTCACCGCTCCGCCGAGCTCGCAGCCGGTCACGTCGGTGCTCGTGTAGGGCCGGAAGTACGACGTGTGGCAGGCCTGCTGGACGCGGCGGGCGGCGTCCTCGTCGGGGCACGCGACGGTGGCGGCGGCGGGCCGCCCGGCCATGATCTCGCACGCCAGGTTCGGGCCCGAGAGCACCGCGACCCGCTCCGCACCGACACCGGTGACCCCGGTGATGATCTGGCTGGCCCGCAGCCACGTGCCCCGCTCGATGCCTTTCATCAGCGTCACGATCACTGTGTGAGGCTCGATGTACGGGGTCCACACACCGAGGCCGGCCCGCAGGGACTGCGCGGGGACGGACAGCACGAGGATGTCCGCGCCCGCCATGGCGGCGGCCGGATCGGTCGTCGCGGTGACGGTGGAGGGCAGCTCGACCTCCGGGAAGTAACCGGGGTTGCGGTGCTCGGCGTTGATGCCGTCGGCGATCTCGGCCCGGCGGGCGTGCACGACGACGTCGGTGCCGGCGTCGGCGAGAATCTTGCCGACGGCGGTGCCCCAGGACCCGGCCGAGAGGACCGCCGCGCGGGCGGAACGGTGGGGCACGTCAGGAACCTCTCCACGAACGCGGGCCGCGCGCCGGGGCGGCAGGGGACGCCCATCCTATGGGCCGCGAGCGGGCGGGGCGGGTAGGTCGAGAGGCGCCCTTGGTCCTCCGTCCGGGTGTCGGCCTCGGTATCGGCCACGGCCTCGGTCGCTGGGCGGAGCGGAACGGGACCAGAGACCGATGGCGCCGGGCCGGGCGGTTGCTAGCGTGGACAGTGGTTCTGCCACACAGGGGGATGGAGGCCGACCGATGGCAGTCGAACTCAACCACACGATCGTCGCCGCGCACGACAAGCAGGCGTCCGCACGGTTCCTCGCGGATCTGCTGGGTCTGGAGGTGGCACCGGAGTACGGTCCGTTCGTCCCGGTGCAGATGCCGAACGGGGTGACGCTGGACTACATGGACACGGACGAGTCGATCACCCCGCAGCACTATGCGTTCCTCGTCTCCGAGGACGACTTCGACACGATATTCACCCGTGTCCGCCAGGCGGGCCTGACCTACTGGGCCGACCCGCACCACCACCACCCCGGCGAGATCAACCACAACGACGGCGGCCGCGGTGCGTACTTCGACGACCCGAACGGACACAACCTGGAAATCCTGACCAGGCCCTACGGCAGCGGAGAGGACTGACACGACGGAGCGGCTCCGGGAGCCTCCCGCGGCGACTTGCCGGAACGGGACAGGCGCCCCTCGGCGAGCGCGGCAACGGAGCGCAGTCGCCGCCGAAGGCCGGCCGTGCGGGTCGTCGGCCGACACAGTGCGCCGCCGTGCCGCGTGAAGCGTTCGGGCGGCGCACTGAGCCGTGAGACGGGGCGGGTCAGCCCGGCAGGTCGCCGGTGTAGCGGTAGATGTTGCCTGCCGAGTTGACACCCCACACGGTGCCGTCCACGCCCGCGCCGACATCCGTGAGAGCACCCGGGATCTGCACCCAGGGACTCGCGTCGTTATTGGTGTAGCGGTAGATGTTCCCGCCTGCGTTCGCTCCCCACACCGAGGTGCGGGAGCCCGCCGCGATCGCCTTCAGCGCGCCGTTGATCTGCTTCCAGTGGCCGCTGTCCTGGTCACCGGTGTAGCGGTAGATGGTGCCTGCCGAGTTGACACCCCACACGGTGCCGTCCGCAGCCGCGCCGACATCCGTGAGAGCACCCGGGATCTGCACCCAGGGACTCGCGTCGTTATTGGTGTAGCGATAGATGTTGCCGGCCGAATTGACACCCCACACATTGGTCCTGGATCCCGCCGAGATCCGCACCAACGCCCCGCTGATCTGCTTCCAGTGGCCGCTGTCCTGGTCACCGGTGTAGCGGTAGATGGTGCCTGCCGAGTTGACACCCCACACGGTGCCGTCCGCAGCCGCGCCGACATCCGTGAGAGCACCCGGGATCTGCACCCAGGGACTCGCGTCGTTATTGGTGTAGCGATAGATGTTGCCGGCCGAATTGACACCCCACACATTGGTCCTGGATCCCGCCGAGATCCGCACCAACGCCCCGCTGATCTGCTTCCAGTCGGCCATTCCGCCGACTCCTTCCGCTTGGGAACGCTGCACGGAGATGGTCTCCCAGCGGAACGATTCGCCTTGTAAGCGTATTTACAGCATGATCATGATTTTTGTCTGATAAGCCGCGTTTGCGAGATGCGTCGTCTGCTATGACGGGGCCGGTACCGCCCGCCGAGCCCTTCAGGGTGACGTGAACTTAGGTCACCCCTGCGGGTTATGCACGGTGAACCTGTTGACGCTGCCGCGCCGCGCACGGTTTCGGCCTCTCCGCCCGCCCCCTCCGCCCCTCCGCGATGCCGCAGATCGCGCCACGGGGGACGATGGACGCGCCGACCCGGCCATCACACGGTCACCCGGTCCGGGGCGCCCGGAGACGAACAGCAGGTCAGAGCCGACGAACCAGAGAATCGAACCTCCGATCGACTCCCCCTCGCGATCATAGGAACGTGTGTTCTATTCTGTGGTCAGTGCTACCGAGGAGGTGCCCATGCGCTGGGACCATCTGGCCGAGAACCCCACCCCGCCCCGTGACGCCGCGCTGTTCGACGCGGACACGGTGACGACTCGCACCTTCGACAGCCCGGACTTCCGCGGTATCACCTTCCACGAGGTCCGGGCCCGCTCGATCGTGAACCGGGTGCCGGGCGCCTCACGTATGCCGTTCGAGTGGACGGTCAACCCTTATCGAGGGTGTACGCACGCGTGCGTGTACTGCTTCGCACGCAAGACGCACAGCTATCTGGACCTCGACACGGGACTCGGCTTCGACTCCCAGATCGTGGTGAAGGTCAACGCCCCGGAGTTGCTGCGCACCCACCTCGGCTCGCGCCGCTGGCACGGCGAGCACATCGCGATGGGCACCAACGTCGACTGCTACCAGCGCGCCGAGGGCCGCTACCGGCTGATGCCGGGCATCATCTCGGCCCTGCGCGACCACGCGAACCCGTTCTCCATCCTCACCAAGGGCACCCTGATCCTGCGCGACCTCGACCTGCTCAAGCAGGCGTCGGAGGTCACCGACGTCGGTATCTCCGTCTCCGTCGGCTTCGTGGACCAGGAGCTGTGGCGCACCGTCGAACCGGGCACCCCGGCGCCGGAGCGTCGTCTGGACGTGGTGCGCACCCTGAGCGAGCACGGCATCGGCTGCGGTGTGCTGATGGCCCCGGTGATTCCGTTCCTCGGCGACCACCCGGCCCAACTGCGCGCCACGGTAAGGGCGATCGCCGCCTCCGGAGCCACCTCGGTGACCCCGCTGGTGCTGCATCTGCGCCCGGGCGCCCGCGAGTGGTTCATGGCCTGGCTGCAGCAGCGGCACCCCTGGCTCGTACGCCGTTACGAGCGGCTGTACGCGGAGGGCGCGTACGCCCCGAAGTGGTATCAGCGCCGGATCACCCGTCAGGTGCACGAACTGGCACGGGAGTACGGCATCGGGCCCACTCCCCCGGGGATGCCGCGCAGGATCCGGCGGCCCGAGCCCGCGGTGTCCGCCCCTGCCAGGGCCGCGGCCGCGGTGACCGAACCGGTCGTCACCGAGCCCACCCAGCTCTCCCTCCTGTGACCGCGTGGCAGGGCATCCGAGGGCTTCCGGCTACCCGATTGGGTCAAGTGCCGTCAGAACACGCTCTTTCGGGCGGCCCTTTCCGGGACCATGCGGCGAGGACCTGACAGCCGTGGTCCACCCCCTCCGTCCTGGGAGGACTGAAATGAGAAAAGGCGCAGCCGTGCTCTGCGGTGCCGCCGTCATGGTCGCCGGGATGCTCACCGCGGTCCCGGCCGACGCGACCCCGCCGCGCCCCGCGGACACCGTGCAAGCGGCCGAACTCTCCTGGAAGAACTGCGCCACCGCCACGCATCCGACGCTCCAGTGCGCGTCCGTGACGGTGCCGCTCGACTACGCCAATCCCCGCGGACGGCAGATCACGGTGGCGCTGTCGCGCGTCCCGCACACCGCGAAGACATCTCAGGGGCCGCTGCTGGTCAACCCGGGCGGGCCCGGCGGCAGCGGTCTGAAGCTCGCCGGATTCGTCGCGTCCGCGCTGCCCAAGGCGGTGGCGGCGCAGTACGACGTCATCGGCTTCGACCCACGGGGCGTGGGCAAGAGCGAGCCGGCCCTGAACTGCCGCCCCGGCCACTTCGACCCGGTGCGCCCGGACTCGGTACCCAGCACGCACGCGCTGGAGCTGGCCAATCTCAACCGGGCGACGTCCTTCGCCCGGGACTGCGCCCTGAAGTACGCGAGCGTGCTGCCCTACATCAACACGATCAGCGCCGCCCGGGACCTGGACACGATCCGGCAGGCGCTCGGGGCCGACAAGGTGAGCTACTTCGGCTACTCCTACGGCACCTACCTGGGCGCCGTCTACGCGAAGCTGTTCCCGCAGCGGGTGCGCCATCTGGTGCTCGACTCGATCGTCGACCCCACGGGCGTGTGGTACGACGACAACATCCAGCAGGACTACGCGTTCAACGACCGCCATCAGGCGTTCCTGGCCTGGGTCGCCCGGCACGACACCACCTACCGGCTCGGCACCGACCCGGCCGTGGTCGAGGCCAAGTGGTACGCGATGCGGGCGGCGCTGGCCAAGAGCCCCGCACAGAACACGGTGGGCGCCTCCGAACTGGAGGACACCTATATGCCGGGCGGCTACTACAACGGCTACTGGCCGCGCCTGGCCGCCGCGTTCGCGGCCTATGTGAACGACGGGAACTCCGGGCCGCTGGTCGACGCCTACCGCGCCCTGGGCGCGGTCACCGCCTCGGGCGACAACGGCTACAGCATCTACGCCGCGGTGCAGTGCCGTGACACCTACTGGCCACGCGACTGGGCGCAGTGGCGCAAGGACAGCTGGGCGGTGTACGACAAGGCGCCGTTCATGACCTGGAACAACACCTGGTACAACGCGCCGTGCGCCTTCTGGCCGACGACCGCGCTACGGCCGGTGAACGTGGCCAATGACGCACTGCCGCCGACGCTGCTGTTCCAGGCGACCAACGACGCCGCCACCCCGTACCACGGCGGTGTGACGGTCCATCATCTGCTGCGCGGCTCCAGCCTGGTGGTGGAGGAGGGCGGCGGCAATCACGGCATCTCGCTGAGCGGGAACGCCTGCCTCGACAAGTACCTCGCGGCATATCTCACCGACGGCACGGTGCCGCGCGGCGACGGCGGGATCGACGCGGTGTGTCCGAAGCTGCCCGACCCCGAACCGACGACCGCCAAGGCGGCCGGTGCCTCCGAACGCGGCTCCGCGCTGCACGGCCTGCTCGGCTTCCGCGGCTGAGCAAACCGCCCGGCCCGTCGGGGGCGCTGTCAGACCTGTGGTCCACCATGGACCCATGAGTGAGCTGACCCGAATCCCCGCCCCCGACGGGGTCGCCCCCGCCGCCGCGTACACGCATGTCGTCATGGGCACCGGACGCTTCGTCGCGGTCTCCGGCCAGCTCGCGCTGGACGAGGACGGAAAGCTCGTCGGCGAGGGGGATCCGGCGGCACAGGCCCGGCAGGTCTTCGAGAATCTGCGCCGCTGTCTGGCCGCTGCCGGGGCCACGTTCGACGACGTGGTCAAACTGACCTACTTCGTCACGGACATGGCGTATCTGCCGGCGGTCCGCGCGGCCCGCGTCGCGCACATACCCGAGGACCGTCTGCCCGCCTCGTCGGCGGTGCAGGTGGCGGCGCTGGTGGGCCCCGACTTCCTGATGGAGATCGAGGCGTTCGCGGTGCTGCCGGAATAACCCATGCCTCCGCCGGAACAGTCCATGGCTCTGAGCGGACAGCCCACAGCCCTGCTGGAACGGCCCGCCCGTTCCCCTGCCGGGACATCCCGTCGCCCGGCGCGGCCGTGTCCGTCTACGGTTGCGTCATGGACGGTCGGCTGCGCATCCGCGACATGACGTTCGCCGACTGCCGGCGCGTGAGCGAGATCCGTGTCGGCGGCTGGCGGACCGCCTACCGGGGGCTGGTCCTCCAGTCGTATCTCGACACACTCGACGTGGACGCCGACGCCGAACAGCGCCGCGCCCGTCTCGCACAGGGGGCCGGCCGGGCGGTGGACCTGGTGGCCGAGCGGGGCGGCGAGACGGTCGGGTGGGCCGCGCACGGACCGTACCGGGAGGGCGAGATCCGCACCGGAGACGCCGAGTTGTACGCGCTCTACGTGGCCCCCGGCCTGCTCGGGAGCGGCATCGGGCGGGCCCTGCTCACGGAGGCGGCCCACAGGTGCACGGCGGCCGGACGCCCCCTGATGTATCTGTGGGTGCTCAAGGACAACGCCCGCGCACGGCACTTCTACGAGCGGGCCGGATTCCGTGCCGACGGCGCCGAGGAGGCGTTCGAGGTGCACGGGGTGGCCGTGCGCGAGGTGCGGTACGCGGCCGCCTTGCCGCTGCCGGGCTGAGGTTCAGGGCTGCGCTGGGATGCGGGCGAGCGCGTGCACCGCGGCCTGGGCGAGCGCCGGATGGGCGAGCGCCTCGTTCAGCACGCGTATGGCCCGGGCATCGCCCAACTCGCCGAGCCCCTCCACACACTCAAGCGCCACCTTCCGGTACGGATCGTGCGGTCGCAGTCTGCGCTGAAGGGTGGTGATCAGGGCGGGCACGGACTCGGGGGCGCGCAGCGCGACGAGCAGGCGTACGGGGTGGAGCGCGTAGGCCACGCGGAGTTCGTTGGTGGCGAGGGCGGCCGCCGCGCGGGCGGTGCGCGGATCGCCGAGCCGGGCCAGGGCGTGAGCGGCCGAGGCACACCGCTGGGGCTCACGGTGGTTGAGCAGAAGAACGAGCGTCTCGAACGCCCTCCGGTCCCCCGCGACACCCAGCCGGAAGGCCGCCAGCTCCCGGGCCCACAGCGGCTGTCCGGGCTCGGTCAGCACCGCGGCCAGCTCGTCGACCCCGTCCGTGGCGACGAGCCGTCCGTAACCGGGCGAGGAGCCGGCCTCGGCCCGTAAACGCTCCGTGAGCGATCGCAACGCTTCGTCCATGGCCCCGAGAGTAGGGGCGCCGACCGAACCTCGGGACCTACATCACAAAGTCGAGGGGTGGCGCGCTCGTTACCCACGGGTTAAGCTCAATCGAGCGAGTTACCCACTCGCGGCCTGTGGCGGTTTGGTGACGCAGCCACCGCAGGAGGCACCTCCCACGCCGTCAGGCAGGGGAGGGCAGTCGGTTCGGTACATCGCGTACCGCAGTACGACCTGGCTCCGGGACAGAGCCGGTCGGATCACCGCACCCGGACGTGTGCACGTCCGTGGACGCACCGGGCGTGTGCGCTCGTCAGCCCGGCAGACACCCGCGTTTCCCGCACTGTGTGCGCCCTTCGGCGTATCCAGCCGCGCTCCCTCAGTCGTCACCTCATTCCTGGAGTCCCGCGATGGCCACTCCCCTGTCCGACACCCCTCTGTCCCCGCTCAAGACCATTGCCGTGATCGGTCTCGGCACGATGGGCACCGGCATCGCCGAGGTGCTGACCCGGGCCGGCCGCGAGGTCGTCGGCATCGACATCAGCGAGGCCGCGGCCGCCAAGGCCGTCACCGCGCTGGACGCCGCCACCGCCCGTGCCGTGAGCCGTGGCCGCCTCACCGGGCAGGAGCGCGAGGACGCCCTCGCGCGCTTCCGCACCTTCACCGACCTGCGCGCGGCCGCGGAGGCCGACCTGGTCATCGAGGTGGTCCCGGAGTCGTACGAGATCAAGCAGCAGGTCCTCAGCACCCTCGACGGCATCGTGCGCCCGGACGCCATCCTCGCCACCGGCACCAACGCCCTCTCCGTCACCCGGCTCGCGGCCGACTCGGCCCACCCCGAGCGGGTCCTCGGACTGCACTTCTTCAACCCGGCGCCGGCCATGAAGCTGGTGGAGGTCGTCTCCTCCGTGCTGACCGCGCCCGCCGCCGTCACCGCGGTCACCAACCTCGCCCTCGATCTGGGCAAGGAGCCCGTCGCGGTCGGCGACCGGCCCGGATTCGTCGCCGACGGACTGCTGTTCGGCTACCTCAACCAGGCCGCTGCGATGTACGAGGCCAGGTACGCCTCCCGCGAGGACATCGACGCCGCGATGAAGCTGGGCTGCGGTCTGCCCATGGGGCCGCTCGCCCTGCTCGACCTGATCGGCATCGACACCGCGCGTACCGTGCTGGAGGCCATGTACGCGGCCTCCCACGACCGGCTGCACGCGCCGGCCCCGATCCTCAAGCAGCTCAGCGAGGCGGGCCTGACCGGCCGCAAGTCGGGGCGCGGCTTCTACACCTACGAGGCGCCCGGCAGCCCGACCGTCGTGCGGGACGCGCTGACCTCCCTGGCGGACGCCGTCCAGACCCCGGGCCGCCAGGTCCGCTCGGTCGGTGTCGCCGGCTCCGGCACCATGGCGTCCGGGATCGCCGAGGTCTTCGCCAAGGCCGGTCACGAGGTGGTCATCGCCGCCCGCACCGAGGAGAAGGCGCAGACCGCGAAGGCCCGGATCGGAAAGTCGCTGGCCCGCTCGGTCGACAAGGGCCGGATGACGGCCGAGGCGGCCGCGCAGACGCTCGACCGGATCCGGCCGACGGGCAGTTACGACGACTTCGCCGACGTCGACCTGGCCCTGGAGGCCGTCGCCGAGGACCTGGAGATCAAGCAGCAGCTGTTCGCCACGTTCGACAAGGTCTGCAAGCCCGGCGCGATCCTCGCGACCACCACCTCCTCCCTGCCCGTCGTCGCCTGCGCCCGCGCCACCTCGCGCCCGCAGGACGTGATCGGCATGCACTTCTTCAACCCGGCGCCGGCCATGAAGCTGGTCGAGGTGGTCCGTACGGTGCTCACCGCGGACGATGTGCACGCGACGGTCCGCGAGCTGTGCGCGTCGATCCGGAAGCACCCGGTGGACTGCGGCGACCGCGCCGGATTCATCGTGAACGCGCTGCTGTTCCCGTACCTCAACAACGCGGTGAAGATGGTGCAGGAGCACTATGCGTCCCTCGACGACATCGACGCGGCGATGAAGCTGGGCGGCGGCTACCCGATGGGGCCGTTCGAACTGCTCGACGTGGTCGGTCTGGACGTCTCGCTCGCCATCGAGAAGGTCCTGCACCGCGAGTTCCGCGACCCGGGCCTGGCGCCCGCGCCGCTGCTGGAACACCTGGTGGCCGCGGGCTGCCTCGGCCGCAAGACCGGCCGCGGCTTCCGCGAATATGCCAAGCGCTGACCGGCCCGGCGACTGGTTCCAAGGCGGTGCCGACTGGGGCGGACTGCTCGATCCCCAGGGTGCCCCCCCGCCCGCGCGGGGCGGGGGGAACCCGGGACATGCGCACCATCCTGCGCACATGCAGTACGTTCGGGTCATGTCCCAGCCCGCCAAGTCCTCACGTACACCAGCTACGCCCGACGCGCCGGAGAGTGCCGCGGGCACTCGCGCCGCCGCCCAGCGGCTCAAGATGCGCCGGGAACTGGCGGCCGCGGCGATGGAGCTGTTCGCCACCAAAGGGTACGAAGCGACCACCGTCGACGAGATCGCGGCAGCCGCCGGGGTCGCCCGGCGCACCTTCTTCCGCCACTTCCGCTCCAAGGAAGAGGCCATCTTCCCGGACCACGACGACACCCTGGTCCGCGCCGAGGCGGTGCTCAACGCCGCACCCGCGCACGAGCACCCGCTGGACACCGTGTGCCGCGGTATCAAGGAAGTCATGAAGATGTACGCTGCACGGCCGGAGATCTCCGTGCAGCGCTACAAGCTGACCCGCGAGGTGCCGACCCTGCGGGAGGCGGAGATCGCCTCGGTGGCCCGCTACGAGCGCCTGTTCACCCGCTATCTGCTGGGCCACTTCGACGAGCACGCGCACGACGACGACGCGAACGACGATCCACTGCTGGCCGAGGTCGCCGCGTCGGCCGTCGTCACCGCCCACAATCATGTTCTGCGGCGCTGGCTGCGGGCCGGCGGCCAGGGGGACGTCGAGACCCAGCTCGACCACGCCTTCGCGATCGTGCGCAGGACGTTCGGCACCGGGATCGGGGCCGGCCGCGGATCCGCCCCCCGGACCGCTCCGGCCGCCGTGACCGCGCAGGGCGAGGTGCTGGTGGCGGTGGCCAGGACCGACACGCCGCTCGACGAAGTCATGCGGACCATCGAGCAGGCCCTCAAGGAGCGCTCCTAGCCGTATCCCAGCGCCTCACAGGTTCTCCGGTCCCACCACGGGCCGGTGGCGGCACTCGATGCCGCCACCGGCCCGTTCCTTTTGCCCGCCCTGCCCATACTCGTCAGTAACTTTGATCGATCATCGCTCATTTGTTACGTAAAGATTTCATCTGAGACAGATATCTGGCACCCAGTGCCTTGCGGGGTGACACGCCGTGCCATACGTTGGTGTTGTCCGGGCGGCCGGCGTGCAGAGACCTTTCGTACGCCGGCTGTCCCCGCAAGCCTCCCCGGCGAGCGCGCCCGGACGCCTGCGTCACAGGCACCCTCTCGCGCCACAAAGCGCTGCCACAGCACCACTGCGCCGAACCGACGGCACCCCTCTCTTCAGCAGCAGCACACCGACGTAACCCTCAGCGTCTCCCCTCAAGACGCTCTTTCGCCGGAGGCAACACCGTGAAGGACATCCTGGACGCGATTCAGTCGGGGACGGCCACGTCCGCCGACTACGCAGCTCTCCCGCTCCCCGAGTCGTACCGCGCGATCACCGTGCACAAGGACGAGACGGAGATGTTCGCCGGGCTCACCACCCGGGACAAGGACCCCCGCAAGTCACTGCACGTCGACGATGTCCCGCTGCCCGAGCTGGGCCCGGGCGAGGCCCTCGTGGCCGTGATGGCCTCCTCGGTCAACTACAACTCCGTGTGGACCTCGATCTTCGAGCCGCTGTCCACGTTCGGGTTCCTGGAGCGCTACGGCCGGGTCTCCGAACTCACCAAGCGCCACGACCTGCCGTACCACATCATCGGCTCCGACCTCGCGGGCGTGGTCCTGCGCACCGGCCCGGGCGTCAACTCCTGGAAGCCCGGTGACGAGGTCGTCGCGCACTGCCTCTCGGTCGAACTGGAGTCCTCCGACGGCCACAACGACACGATGCTCGACCCGGAGCAGCGCATCTGGGGCTTCGAGACCAACTTCGGCGGCCTCGCCGAGATCGCGCTGGTGAAGTCGAACCAGCTGATGCCCAAGCCCGGCCACCTCAGCTGGGAAGAGGCAGCGGCCCCCGGCCTGGTCAACTCCACCGCCTACCGGCAGCTGGTCTCCCGCAACGGCGCCCAGATGAAGCAGGGCGACAACGTCCTGATCTGGGGCGCGAGCGGCGGCCTCGGCTCGTACGCGACCCAGTTCGCGCTCGCGGGCGGCGCCAACCCCATCTGTGTCGTCTCCTCGCCGGCCAAGGCGGAGATCTGCCGCTCGATGGGCGCCGAGGCGATCATCGACCGCACCGCCGAGGACTACAAGTTCTGGAAGGACGAGCACAACCAGGACCCCAAGGAGTGGAAGCGCTTCGGCAAGCGCATCCGCGAGCTGACCGGCGGCGAGGACGTCGACATCGTCTTCGAGCACCCCGGCCGCGAGACCTTCGGCGCCTCGGTCTACGTGACGCGCAAGGGCGGCACGATCGTCACCTGCGCCTCCACCTCGGGCTACAACCACGAGTACGACAACCGCTACCTGTGGATGTCCCTGAAGCGCATCATCGGCTCCCACTTCGCCAACTACCGCGAGGCCTGGGAGGCCAACCGCCTCATCGCCAAGGGCAAGATCCACCCGACCCTGTCGAAGGTGTACTCCCTGGAGGAGACCGGCCAGGCCGCCTACGACGTGCACCGCAACCTCCACCAGGGCAAGGTCGGCGTCCTGTGCCTCGCCCCGGAGGAAGGCCTCGGCGTGCGCGACCCGGAGATGCGCGCGCAGCACGTCGATGCGATCAACCGCTTCCGGAACATCTGAGGGCAGCGGAGGTACCAGATGACAGAGCGTCAGCCCTCCGAGTCCCGGAGGCAGAAGGACCGGCCGTGGCTCATGCGCACGTACGCCGGTCACTCCACGGCCGAGGCGTCCAACGAGTTGTACCGGCGCAACCTCGCCAAGGGCCAGACCGGCCTGTCGGTCGCGTTCGACCTGCCGACGCAGACCGGCTACGACTCCGACCACGTCCTCGCCCGCGGCGAGGTCGGCCGGGTCGGGGTCCCGGTCGCGCACCTCGGTGACATGCGCCGGCTGTTCCAGGACATACCCCTGGAGCAGATGAACACCTCGATGACCATCAACGCCACGGCCATGTGGCTGCTGGCGCTCTACCAGGTCGTCGCGGAGGAGCAGGGCGCGGACATCACCCAGCTCCAGGGCACGACCCAGAACGACATCGTCAAGGAGTACCTCTCGCGCGGTACGCATGTCTTCCCGCCGGGGCCCTCGCTCCGGCTGACGACGGACATGATCGCGTACACGGTCTCCCACCTCCCCAAGTGGAACCCGATCAACATCTGCAGCTACCACCTGCAGGAGGCGGGCGCCACGCCGGTACAGGAGATCGCATACGCGATGTCCACGGCGATCGCCGTCCTCGACGCGGTGCGCGACGGCGGCCAGGTGCCGCAGGAGCGCATGGGCGATGTCGTCGGCCGTATCTCCTTCTTCGTGAACGCGGGCGTCCGCTTCGTCGAGGAGATGTGCAAGATGCGGGCGTTCGGGCGGATCTGGGACAAGATCACGCGCGAGCGGTACGGTATCGAGAACCCCAAGCACCGTCGCTTCCGCTACGGCGTCCAGGTCAACTCCCTGGGGCTGACGGAGGCGCAGCCGGAGAACAACGTCCAGCGGATCGTGCTGGAGATGCTGGCCGTGACCCTCTCCAAGGACGCGCGCGCCCGCGCCGTACAGCTCCCCGCCTGGAACGAGGCGCTGGGCCTGCCCCGGCCCTGGGACCAGCAGTGGTCGCTGCGCATCCAGCAGGTGCTCGCGCACGAGAGCGATCTGCTGGAGTACGACGACATCTTCGAGGGTTCGAAGGTCATCGAGGCCGAGGTGGGCCGGCTGGTCGAGGAGTCGCTCGCCGAGATCGAGCGGATCCAGGAGATGGGCGGCGCCATGGCCGCCGTCGAGTCGGGCTACCTCAAGTCGCAGCTCGTGGCGTCGCACGCCGAGCGCCGGGCCCGGATCGAGTCCGGCGACGAGAAGATCATCGGCGTCAACATCTTCGAGACCACCGAGCCGAACCCGCTCACGGCCGATCTGGACACCGCGATCCAGACGGTCGACCCGGCGGTCGAGGCCCGCGTCATCGCCTCGCTGCGGGCGTGGCGGGACACCCGCTACCAGCCGCCGTTCAACCACCCGCGCCCCTGCAAGGCGCTGGAGCGGCTGAAGGAGGCGGCCAAGGGCACCGCGAACCTCATGGAGGCCACCCTGGAGTGCGCCCGCGCCGGCGTCACGACCGGCGAGTGGGCCGGGGCCCTGCGCGAGGTGTTCGGCGAGTTCCGCGCCCCCACGGGCGTGTCCTCCGCGCCGGTCGCGGTGACCGCCGAGGAGGGCACGGCGATGGCCAAGGTGCGCCGCAAGGTGGACCTGACGGCCCAGGACCTCGGAGTCGGCAAGCTCCGCTTCCTGGTCGGCAAGCCGGGCCTGGACGGGCACTCCAACGGCGCCGAGCAGATCGCCGTGCGGGCCCGTGACGCCGGGTTCGAGGTGGTCTACCAGGGCATCCGGCTGACGCCGGAACAGATCGTGGACGCGGCCCTCGCGGAGGACGTGCACGCGGTGGGCCTGTCGATCCTCTCCGGATCGCACGCGCAGCTGGTGCCCGACGTGCTGGACCGGCTCCGGGAGGCCGGTGCGGCCGACATACCCGTCATCGCCGGCGGCATCATCCCCAACGCCGACGCCGAGCAGCTCAGAGCCGCTGGAGTGGCAGCGGTGTTCACCCCGAAGGACTTCGACATCACCGGGATCATCGGCCGTATCGTCGACGAGATCCGGAAAGCGAACAAGCTCGACCCCCTGGAGGTCCCCGCATGACAACGCCCGTCAACCGTCTGCGTCCGCGGCGCTCCTGCCTCGCGGTCCCCGGAAGCAACCCCCGCTTCCTGGAGAAGGCGCAGGGCCTCCCCGCCGACCAGGTCTTCCTGGACCTGGAGGACGCGTGTGCGCCGCTGGCCAAGCCCGAGGCGCGGCACACCATCGTCAAGTTCCTCAATGAGGGCGACTGGACGGGCAAGACGCGAGTGGTGCGCGTCAACGACTGGACGACCGAGTGGACGTACCGCGACGTCGTGACGGTGGTCGAGGGCGCGGGCCCGAACCTCGACTGCATCATGCTGCCGAAGGTGCAGAACGCCGAGCAGGTCGTCGCCCTGGACCTCCTGCTGACCCAGATCGAGAAGACGATGGGCTTCGAGGTCGGCAAGATCGGCATCGAGGCGCAGATCGAGAACGCGCAGGGCCTCAACAACGTCAACGCGATCGCGCAGGCCTCCCCGCGCGTCGAGACGATCATCTTCGGCCCTGCCGACTTCATGGCGTCCATCAACATGAAGTCGCTGGTCGTGGGCGAGCAGCCGCCCGGCTACCCGGCGGACGCCTACCACTACATCCTGATGAAGATCCTGATGGCCGCCCGCGCCAACAACCTCCAGGCGATCGACGGCCCCTACCTCCAGATCCGCAACGTCGACGGCTACCGCGAGGTCGCGCAGCGCGCCGCCGCGCTCGGCTTCGACGGCAAGTGGGTGCTGCACCCGGGCCAGGTCGAGGCGTCCAACGAGATCTTCTCGCCGTCCCAGGAGGACTACGACCACGCCGAGCTGATCCTGGACGCGTACGACTACTACACGTCCGAGGCGGGCGGCAAGAAGGGCTCCGCGATGCTCGGCGACGAGATGATCGACGAGGCCAGCCGCAAGATGGCCCTGGTCATCTCCGGCAAGGGCCGCGCCGCCGGCATGCAGCGCACCAGCACGTTCGAGATCCCGGAGGCCTGAGCGCGATGCAGTTCGGACGCACCTACGAGGAGTTCGAGGTCGGGGCGACGTACAAGCACTGGCCCGGCAAGACGGTCACGGAGTACGACGACCACCTGTTCTGCCTCCTCACCATGAACCACCACCCGCTCCACATGGACACGAACTATGCGGAGAGGACGACGGACTTCGGGAAGAACGTCGTCGTGGGCAACTACATCTACTCACTGCTGCTCGGCATGTCCGTGCCGGACGTGTCCGGCAAGGCGATCGCCAACCTGGAGATCGAGTCGCTCAAGCACGTGGCGCCGACCTTCCACGGCGACACGATCTACGGCGAGACGACCGTGCTCGACAAGTGGCCGTCGAAGTCGAAGAACGACCGTGGCATCGTGCATGTCGAGACCAAGGGCTACAAGCAGGACGGCACGCTGGTGTGCGTGTTCCGCCGCAAGGTGATGGTCCCCACCGAGACGTACATCAAGGAGCGCGGCGGCGAGCAGCCGGGCCGCCCCGAGCTGAAGCAGCAGGAGAAGTAGCCATGGCCCGTCTCGCCCAGACCGCCGGTCTGACCGACGTCCAGCAGGAGATCCTCTCCACCGTCCGCGACTTCGTGGACAAGGAGATCATCCCGGTCGCGACCGAGCTGGAGCACCGCGACGAGTACCCGCAGCAGATCGTCGACGGCCTCAAGGAGCTGGGCCTGTTCGGTCTGATGATCCCCGAGGAGTACGGGGGCCTGGGCGAGTCGCTCCTGACCTACGCGCTGTGCGTGGAGGAGATCGCCCGCGGCTGGATGTCGGTCTCCGGCATCATCAACACGCACTTCATCGTCGCGTACATGCTCAAGCAGCACGGCACGCAGGAGCAGAAGGACCACTTCCTGCCGAAGATGGCCCTCGGCGAGATCCGCGGCGCCTTCTCGATGTCCGAGCCCGCGCTCGGCTCCGATGTGTCGGCAATCACGTCCAAGGCGGTCAAGGACGGCGACGACTACGTTCTGACCGGCCAGAAGATGTGGCTGACGAACGGCGGCACGTCCTCGCTCGTCGCGGTGCTCGTCCGGAGTGACGAAGGACACCCCGAGGGCACCGCGCCGCACAAGTCGATGACGACGTTCCTGGTCGAAAAGGAGCCCGGCTTCGGCGAGGTCCGCCCGGGTCTCACCATCCCCGGGAAGATCGACAAGATGGGTTACAAGGGTGTCGACACCACGGAACTCATCATGGACGGTCTGCGCATTCCGGCCAATCGGGTGCTCGGCGGGGCCACCGGCCGAGGGTTTTACCAAATGATGGACGGAGTCGAGGTCGGCCGGGTGAATGTCGCGGCCCGTGGCTGCGGTGTCGCTCAGCGCGCCTTCGAGCTGGGCGTGTCGTACGCGCAGCAGCGGCACACCTTCGGCAAGCCGATCGCCCAGCACCAGGCGATTCAGTTCAAGCTGGCAGAAATGGCCACCAAGGTCGAGGCCGCGCACGCCATGATGGTGAACGCGGCCCGCAAGAAGGACTCCGGCCAGCGAAACGACCTCGAAGCGGGTATGGCAAAGTACCTCGCCTCGGAGTACTGCAAGGAAGTCGTAGAAGATGCCTTCCGGATCCACGGCGGCTACGGCTTCTCCAAGGAGTACGAGATCGAGCGTCTCTACCGCGAGGCCCCGATGCTGCTGATCGGTGAAGGTACCGCCGAAATCCAGAAAATGATCATCGGCCGCCGCTTGCTCGAAGAGTATCGACTCCAGGGCTAGTTGTCCGTTTACGGGGTGTTTTCTTCGCGAAGAAGATCACACCCCGTCAACACAGTTCGGCCGTCGACTCAGCTTCCTGGCTTGCCGAGTTGCGGTCCGCGCCCGGTACGATCGCCGGAAAGCCGCCGTCCCCCGTCGAAGCGCGGCATCATCCGCTACGAAGGTCATCCATGCCCCACAGCCAAACCTCTGCACCACGCGACAGCCTGGCCGGCGTACGCCTCGCGCGCGGAGCATCGCCGTGGCTTCTCCCGACCGTTGCCACCGCAGCACTCAGCCTGGCCCGGGCGCGCCGCTCCGGCGCCGCCAAGGCCGTGGCCGTACCCGCCACGGCCCTCGCGGCCGGCATGCTGTGGTTCTTCCGTGACCCGGAGCGCGAGATCGCTCAGGGCCGGGTCATCTCGCCCGCCGACGGTGTGGTGCAGAGCATCATGCCGTGGAAGGACGGTCGCACCCGCGTCGCGATCTTCATGAGCCCGCTCAACGTCCACGTGAACCGCGCACCGCTCTCCGGCACGGTCACGTCGGTCGAGCACATCCCCGGCGGCTTTGTTCCTGCTTTCAACAAAGAGAGCGAGAACAACGAGCGCGTAGTCTGGCATTTCGACACCGAACTCGGCGACATCGAGATGATCCAGATCGCCGGCGCGGTGGCCCGTCGCATCGTGCCCTACATCCCGCAGGGCACGAAGGTCGAGCAGGGCGACCGTATCGGTCTGATCCGCTTCGGCTCGCGTGTCGACCTCTATCTGCCCGAGGGCGTGGAGGTCGCGGTCGAGGTCGGCCAGAAGACCGTGGCTGGGGTGACTCGCATTGACCGTGATTGATCCGGAGACCCAGGCGGGCTGGGTGCCCGAGGCCGACGAGGTGGACGAAGAGGAGGAGATGCCTCTTTCTCTCCGCCTCTCGATAGCGGACACCCTCACGCTCGGCAACGCGACGTGCGGCTTCATGGCGGTGTACTTCACCACCACCGGCATCCTGATCCCGCACCTGACGGGCAACGACGAGTCGACGGGCATGGCCCGGCACAGCGCCGCCACGGCCGTGATCCTGATGCTCTGCGCGGCGGTCTTCGACCTGTTCGACGGCCTGGTCGCCCGTAAGCTCCGCTCGTCGCCCATGGGCGCCGAGCTGGACAACCTCTCGGACCTGATCAGCTTCGGTCTGGCCCCGGCGTACTTCGTCCTGGTCTACGGCATGGTGGCGGACGACGCGCACCAGCGGGTGGCCGCGCTCGGAGCGATCGTGGTGCTGCTCGCGGTGGTGCTCAGACTCGCGAGGTTCTCCTGCGTGACACCGAGAAACGGCATGTTCCAGGGCATGCCCTCGCCGTTCGGTGCGCTGACGGTGGTCTCGATCGTCCTCCTGGAGCTGCCGTTCTTCGCCACCCTGCTGGCGATCCTCGGCACCGCGTGGCTGATGGTGAGCCGGGTGGAGTACCCGAAGCCGCGGGGCCGTCTCGCGGGGGCGATGCTGTCCTGGATCGTCCTGTCGATGGGCCTCCTGGCGGCTTGGGCGTTCGACGCCCCGGGCGGCCAGCTGCTCCTCCAGACGGGCTGCGCGCTGCAGCTGGTCATGGGCGCGGTGATCCCGCTGTTCGCCACGGCGCGCCGGGTGAACAACTTCCGCGACAACCGCCGCGAGGCGCGCGCCGCGCAGCTGCCGTAACGGCCGCACGAGCTCGAAGGGCCCCGAACCATCCGGTTCGGGGCCCTTCACGTATCACCGCCGGGGTATGGGGCGGAGCCCCGGCGGGACGCCGGGGCGCAGGCCCGGCGGGGGACAAGGGCGTGCGGGTTCCGCGGGTGTGCAGGTTCAGACCAAGAAGTCCCGGGCGATCCGTTCCGCCACCCGCTCCAGGATCGGCCCCGCGTCCGTGAGGCATTTCGCGATGTCCGGTTCCGTGTCCGTCAGCGGATACGCCCGGCGGATCCCGGCCCGCCCCAGTGCCTCCGGGGGCAGGGCCAGCCGTCCGCACACCGCGACGACCTCCTTGCCGACCGCGCGGGCCGCCGCGGCGACCCCCGCCGGGGCCTTCCCGTGCAGCGTCTGCTCGTCCAGCGAGCCCTCGCCCGTGATCACCAGCGAGGCCCGCGCCAGCGCCGGCGCGAAGCCCAGGACATCCAGCATGATCTCGATGCCGGGCCGGAAGCGCGCCCCGAGAACGAGCGCGCCGTACCCGAGGCCGCCCGCGGCGCCCGCGCCCGGCGCCAGGGCGTACTCCACCGCCCGGGGACCGATCGCCCCCTCCAGCACCTTGGCGAAGTGCGTGAGCGCCGCGTCCAGGGCCTCCACGTCGTCCGGCGAGGCCCCCTTCTGCGGGCCGTAGACCGCGGGCGCCCCCTTCGGGCCGGTCAGCGGGTTGTCGACATCACTGGCGAGCACCAGGTCCACCGAGGACAGCCGGGGGTCGAGGCCCGACAGATCGGCGCGGGCCAGCCGGGCCAGTCCCCCGCCGCCCGGCGCCGGCGGCTCACCCTCCTCGTCCAGGAACCGTGCCCCGAGCGCGGACAGCATCCCCGCGCCCCCGTCCGTCGTGGCGCTCCCGCCGACCCCGAACACGATCGAGCGCGCCCCGGCGTCCAGCGCGGCCCGCAACAGCTCCCCGGAGCCGTACGTGGACGCGGTCAGCGGTGCGAGGACCCCGGACGGCAGCCGTTGCAGTCCGCTCGCCTCCGCCATCTCCACGACCGCGGTGTCGCCGCGCAGGGCGAAGGCCGCCGTCACCTCCTGGCCGAGCGGGCCCGCGACCCGCACCTCGCGCCGCTGGAACCCGGCCGCCACGGCGGCGTCCACGGTCCCGTCGCCGCCGTCGGCCACAGGCAGCGCCTCGACCTCAAGATCTGGTACGACTCTGCGCAGCCCCGCGGTGACCCGTGCCGCGACCTGTACGGCCGTCAGCGACCCCTTGAACTTGTCCGCGGCGATGAGCACCCGCTCGGCCTGCCGCGCCCGCCGGGTGTCGTTCACTGCAGCCTCCGCCACCTGCACTCCCCTTGCTCTCCAGGCCTTGCGCATGTCAAGGCAGTCGCGCCGCTGCGACCCTAGCCCGAGCCCACCACCACCGCCACGCCCGTCCGGTTCCCGAACACGGCACAACCACCGCGGAATCGGGTAGACCGAAGCCATGACCCATGCGGGCACCGAACTCGCCGACCGGATCCTCGGGGGCTGGCTCGGCCGGATCTCGGGCAACATGCTCGGCAAACCGGTCGAGCGCGGCGACCTGTGGACGCGCGAACGCATCGACCGCTATCTGCGGCAGGCCTCCGCCCTGCCGCTCACCGACTACCTGCCCGAACCCGCCACCGAGACCGACCGCCGCGAGCTGCGCCCCGAGTGGCGCCAGTGCGTGCGCGGCCGCATCCACGGCAGTTGCCGCGACGACGACGTCGACTACGCGATCCTCGGCCTCGACCTGCTGGAGACGCACGGCTTCGACTTCAGCACCGAGCAGGTTGGCGACCTGTGGCTGCTGCGGTTGCCGTATCTGCAGACGTTCACCGCCGAGCGGGCCGCGTACCGCAATCTCGCGAACGGTCTCAGGCCACCGCTCACAGCCACGTACGACAACCCCTACCAGGAGTGGATCGGCGCGCTGATCCGCGCCGACATCCATGGTTGGACCAGCCCGGGTGCCCCCCAGCGGGCCGCCGCGCTGGCCCGCCGGGACGCGGTCCTGTCGCACAGCGGCAACGGGGTCTACGGTGCGATGTTCGCGGCGGCGCTGATCTCGGCGGCGTTCACCGCGCCGAGCGTCCGGCACGCCCTGGACGCGGCGCTGACGCTGATTCCCGTGAGCAGCCGCCTCTCCCGCACCGTACGCCGGGTGATCTCCCTGCACGAGACCCGGCTGAGCTGGGAGGAAACGCTCGACACGGCGGTCGCGGAGACGGCCGGGCTCGGCTGGATCCACACCGTCCCGAACGCGGCGGTCCTCACCGCGGGACTCCTCTACGGCGACGGCGACTTCACCCGGACCATCGCACTGACCGTCCGCGGCGGTCTGGACACCGACTCCAACGGCGCCACCGCGGGCTCGGTCGCGGGCGTCCTCACCGGAGCGCAGGCGATCCCGGCGCAGTGGAAGGACCCCCTGGAGGACACGGTACGCACTGCCGTCTTCGGCTTCGACGGCGTCCGCATCAGCGAACTCGCGGACCGGACGCTACGGCTGGTGGAGACCGAAGCCCGGTGAGCCGGAGAAGCACCGGTGGCGCGTGGCTACCCTTCCAGAATGACCACTCCAGACTTCGCCACGTACATCGCGGGCCTGCCCCGCGTCCTTGCCGGGGCCGCCGTCCTGTTCCGCGACACCGCCGGGCGGATCCTGCTCGTCGAGCCCAACTACCGTGAAGGCTGGGCGCTGCCGGGCGGCACGATCGAGTCGGACGACGGCGAGACCCCGCGCCAGGGTGCGCGTCGCGAGACGCTGGAGGAGATCGGCCTCGACGTGGAGCCGGGCCGGCTGCTCGCGGTGGACTGGGTGCACGGGACGGCACGGCCGCCGCTCGTGGCGTACCTCTACGACGGCGGGGTCCTCGGCGAGGACGACCTCAAGGCGATCCGGCTCCAGGAGGAGGAGCTGCTGTCCTGGCGCCTCGTCCCGCGCGAGGAGATCACCGGCCGGCTCCCGGGCGCCCTGGGCCGCCGCGTCCTGACCGCCCTCGACGTCCTCGCCGAGGGCTCGGGCACGGCGGAACTGGAGAACGGCCACCGCGTCGGCTGACCCGGGTCCCGGGCCCGGCGTCGGTTGTCCGCGGGGAGCGTGGCGCCGATATCCGTTGGCCGCGACACAACCGCCCGACCTACCCTCGGTGACATGACCAAGCCCCTCGTCGCTCTTCTCAGCGGCGCCGGTATCTCCACCGATTCCGGGATCCCTGACTATCGCGGGCCCAACGGGTTGTGGCGGAAGGATCCCGAGGCCGAGAAGCTCGTCACGTACGAGTACTACATGGGCGATCCGGAGATCCGGCGGCGCTCCTGGCAGATGCGGCGGGGGAACCGGACGCTCAAGGCCGAGCCGAACGCCGCGCACCGGGCCGTGGCCGAGCTGGAGCGGTCCGGGGTACCGGTCCGGGTGATCACACAGAACGTGGACGGGCTGCACCAGCTCGCCGGCCTGCCCGCCCGCAAGGTGCTGGAGCTGCACGGCACCGCCCGCAGTGTCGTCTGCACGAAGTGCCACGCGCGCGGCCCGATGGAGGACACCCTCGCCCGGGTCGAGGCCGGCGAGGACGACCCGCCGTGCCTGGAGTGCGGCGGGATCCTGAAGTCGGCGACGGTGATGTTCGGCGAGCGCCTGGACCCGGTCGTCCTGGGTGAGGCGCTCGCCATCGCCAAGGCCTGCCAGATCTTCATCGCCGTCGGCACCAGCCTCCAGGTCCAGCCCGCCGCGGGCCTCGCAGGCATCGCCGCCGACCACGGCGCCCGCCTCGTCATCGTCAACGCCGAACCCACACCGTACGACGAGCTGGCCGACGACGTCGTACGCGAACCGATCGGCACCGCACTGCCCAAGCTGCTGAGCACGCTGGCCGCGTAGACGGCCGACCAGACCGGTCCCGGGCCGCAGGGTCATCGCTCCCCTGCACGAGGACATCGGCTCCCGCGCCACCGCCGCGTCCCCCGGAGCAGAAGGGCGGAATGCAGTATCTCCCGAAGCCGCCGGCCGCCCGCTGCGCCCCTGGAGGAACCATCGTGTCCGCGCAAGCCACCGATCACCGTGGGGTCGCCTTTCCTCATAACGGAAACGGCCACACATCCCCACACACAGGACGTCTGGTGGTGAAGCACCGGGCTGTCGTCGAGCTGGAGCGGTCCGAGGTACCGGCCCGGGTGATCACACAGAACGTGGACGGGCCGCACCAGCTCGCCGGTAAAACGCCCGCCGCGAGATGCTGGAGCTGCCCGGCACCGCGCCGCCCGCTCTACCGGGCACGTGGACGACTAGAAGAGGGCCGTACCGCTCTCGAAGTCCAGCAGGCGCTTCTTGCGCTCCAGGCCGCCGCCGTAGCCGGTCAGGCTGCCGTTGGCGCCGACGACGCGATGGCAGGGCACGACGATGCCGATCGGGTTCTTGCCGTTGGCGAGTCCGACCGCGCGTGAGGCGCCCGGGTTGCCGAGGGCGTCGGCCAGTTCACCGTACGAGCGGGTCTCGCCGTAGGGGATCTCGCGCAGCTGCTGCCAGACGCTGCGCTGGAACGGGGTGCCGGCCATGCGCAGTTCGAGGGTGAACTCCTTGAGCTCGCCCGCGAAGTAGGCCGCCAGTTGTTCGGCCACCGCGCCGAAGGGCGCCGTGTCCCGGTCACCGAAGGTCTCCTCCGGCGGGCGGTGGCGTTGGCCGACCATGTACAGGCCGCACAGAACACCGTCGTCGGCGACGAGGGTGAGCGGGCCGTAGGGGCTGTCGATGAGGGTGTGCTGCTTCATGGACGTTCCTTACACCGGGAGGAAGTTGATCGGGTGGCTGTCGGTCGCCCACAGATACTGGACCGCGTACGCCCGCCACGGCCGCCAGGCCGCCGCGCGGGCCGTGAGTGCCGCCGGGGTGGACGGCAGGCCCAGCTCCTGTGCGGCACGCCGGATGCCGAGATCGGTGGGCAGGAAGGCGTCGGGGTCGCCGAGGGCTCGCATCGCGATCACATCGACCGTCCAGGGGCCGAAGCCGGGCAGCGAGAGCAGTCGGGCCCGGCTCTCCTCCCAGTCACTCTCGACGCCCAAGTGAAGTGTGCCGTCGGCGAGTTGGCGGACGAGCGTGGTGAACGTGGTGCGGCGGGTGCGCGGCATCGCGAGGGACTCGGGATCCAGCACGGCCAGCGCCTCGGGTGCCGGGAAGAGATGGGTGAGGCCGCCCTCGGGGTCCTCGACCGGATCGCCGTGCGCGGTGACCAGGCGGGCGGCATGGGTGCGGGCGGCGGCCGTGGAGACCTGCTGGCCCAGCACGGCCCGTACAGCGAACTCGGCCTCGTCGACGGTGCGCGGCACCCGGCGGCCGGGCGCCTTGTCGACGAGCGGCGCGAGCAGTGGATCCGTACGCAGCAGGTCGTCGATCGCGACCGGGTCGGCGTCCAGGTCGAGCATCCGGCGGCAGCGGCTGATGGCGACGGGCAGATCGCGCATGTCACTGAGGGTGAGGCGGCATGCGATGTGGTCGGGTCGCGGGGTCAGCGTCACGATTCCATGCCCGTACGGCAGCCGGAGGGTGCGGCGGTAGGCGCCGTCGCGCCACTCCTCCACGCCGGGCACGGCGGTCGCGGCGAGGTGGCCGAAGAGGTTGTCGGGGTTGAGCGGGGCCCGGAAGGGCAGGCGCAGGCTGAGGACACCGGGGGCGATCACCGTGTGCCTGGGGAGACGGCCGCGCAGCTCGCTCGGGGAGAGCGCGAAGACCTCGCGGACGGTGTCGTTGAAGGTGCGGATCGAGGAGAAGCCGGCCGCGAACGCGATCTCCGCCATCGGCAGGGGGGTCGTCTCGATGAGCAGCCGGGCGGTCTGGGCGCGTTGGGCCCGGGCGAGCGCGAGAGGGCCCGCGCCCAGTTCGGCGAGGAGCTGGCGCTCGATCTGGCGGGTGCTGTAGCCGAGGCGGCGGGCGAGTCCGGGGACGCCCTCGCGGTCGACGACACCGTCGCCGATCAGCCGCATGGCGCGGGCGACCAGGTCGGCACGTTCGTTCCAGGCGGGCGAGCCGGGGCTGGTGTCGGGGCGGCAGCGCTTGCACGCCCGGAATCCGGCCTGCTGGCAGGCGGCCGCGCTCGGGTAGAACGTCATGTTCTCCGGCTTCGGCGGCACGACAGGGCAGCTGGGACGGCAGTAGATCCGAGTGGTCAGGACAGCGGTGAAGAACCAGCCGTCGAAGCGCGCGTCCTTGGACTGGACAGCGCGCACACAGCGCTCTCTGTCGGTGTGCATCCCGTTCCGCATGTCTCCAGCATCCGCCATCGACGGGGACAGGGCTGGCGGAATTCCGACATGAGGGTGGGCCGACCTGCCACTCCCCCGTTTACCCCGGCTTCCCCCACCTCACGCTGCGCCATGAGCCCCTCAAGTACCGCAACGCTTCAGCCGGAGCCGCACACGCACGCAGCGTGGTTCAACGTCCGAGAACTCGGAGGAGGACGGCGGCCAGTTCCCCTTCGCCGTCCGTCGGCTCGCTGTCCGTCCGCCAAGCCACGAAGCCGTCCGGCCGTACGAGGACGGCACCGTCCGGTGTCGTGCCGTGCACGGTTGACCAGTGGGGGCCGTGGCCGGTGTCGAGGTCGTACCCGGCGCCGCTGCCGATGAGGTAGGCGTCGAGCGGCACGTTCAGTCGTCCGCCCGCCGCCTGGGCGGCCTCGCGCCAGTCGGGACGTCCGCAGAGCAGGACGAAGGAGCGCTCGTACAGATCAATGGTGGAGATGCGCGCTCCGTTGTGTGTCACCCGCATGTGCGGTGCGCGGGTGCCGGGGTCGGCGGACAGGTGCAGGTGATCAGGGATGGTCGGTGCGCCGGCGTCAGCACCGACCACGGCCGCGGAGACGTACCGGTAGCCCAGCGCCACCGTCATCGGATCGATGGAGTTGTCTGCCGATGTCCTGGCGGTGTGGCCGGAGCGCTGTGCACCCGGTGCCCTCAGGGTTGCCTGTGCGCTGGTGACCTGTGCCACCGGACGGCGTTCGGACTCGTAGCTGTCGAGCAGTCCGGGGCCCGCCCAGCCACGCAGCACCGCGGCGACCTTCCAGACGAGATTGTGTGCGTCCTGGATTCCGGTGTTGGCGCCGAATGCCCCGGTCGGCGGCATTTCATGTGCCGAGTCACCGATGAGGAACACGCGTCCGTCTCGGTATCTGTCCGCCAGCCGCTCCGACGCGCGCCATAGTGCCTTGCTGGTGATCTCGACGTCCAGATCACGCACTCCGGCCGCTGCCCGGATATGCCCGGCACACCGATCGTCGGTGAGGTGTTCCACCGTCTGTCCACGCTCGGGAAACCATGGCAGCTGGAAAACCCACTGCTCTTTGTTGTCCACGGGCTGCAGCAGTCCCTCGCCCGAGGGGTCGGTGACGTAGCACAGGATGAAGCGCTCCTCCCCCACCACCTCGCGAAGCCGCTTGCTGCGGAAGGTGACGCTGACACGGTGGAACAGATCTCCTGCTCCCGACTGTCCGATGCCGAGCCGCTCACGCACGGGGCTGCGGGGGCCGTCAGCAGCGAGAAGGTAATCCGCGCGCACCCTGCGGGTCTCACCGGAATCCGCACTCCGCACGACGGCGTCCACACCATGGCCGTCCTGCGAGAAGGACAGCAGCTCTGTGCCGAAGCGCACGTCCCCGCCGAGATCCCGGGCGCCGTGGAGCAGTACGGGTTCGAGGTCGTACTGGCTGCAGTCACACCGGACCGTCGAACACAGATCGACCTCGGGCGGTCTGCCGGCGATCGGCGCCTCGAGCCATTCCCGGTGTTCCCCGTGCAGGGTGTCCACACGCAGGATGCCGCGGTTGTGGGACAACGTGCCCGCCGCTTTCCGGATCTCGGGCTCGAGGGCCGCGGTCCGGAACAGTTCCATCGTCCGTATGTTGTTGCGGCGGGCGCGCGGATGCGTGGACAGGGCCGCATGGCGTTCGACGACCCGGTGCTGGATCCCCAGACGCCCGAGGAATACGGCGGCGGACAACCCTACGAGCGACCCCCCGGCGATCAGCACAGGAACATACTCATCGCCATTGCTACGGTCATTCATCGCGTGTTCTCCTCTGCGGTCTGCAGCGCTGCGTCCTGCGGAGGTCGCCCTGCAAAACCCTGTTCCATTCCTTTTTCCGCATGCCGACTGGAGATACCCGAGCAATCGCCTGGATGCCGTAGTAAAGCTGGAGTCAAGGACTCCCGGGGGTGTGTCGGGGCCCCAACGGCTGATCATGGTTGTGGCCGGCAGGGGTGCCTGCCGGAGGAGAGCGCGAAAAAAGGGTGCGGCGGAGTCCCGGGGATCGGAACCGGGACTCCGCCGTCGGTGCCGGCGTGGTTGACGTCAGTCGAGCTGCCGGACGAACGCCTCGTACGCCCGGTCGTCGAAGAGGACGAACCTGACCTCCTGGACGGCCGTCCGCGCGGCCCGCACCGTTTCCACCGCGATACGGGCGGCGTCCTCCATCGGCCAGCGGTAGACGCCGGTGGAGACGGCGGGGAACGCGACGGTCCGGGCGCCGAGGTCGTCGGCGACGCGCAGCGCCTCGCGGTAGCAGGACGCCAGCAGATGTCCGCGGTCCTCGGTGGCGGACCAGACCGGGCCGACCGTGTGGATCACCCAGCTCGCGTCCAACTCCCCCGCCGTGGTGGCGACCGCCTGGCCCGTGGGCAGGCCCTTGCCGTAGTGGGAGGCGCGGAGGTCGCGGCACTCCGCGAGGATCGCGGGGCCGCCGCGCCGGTGGATCGCGCCGTCCACGCCTCCCCCGCCCAGCAGGGAGGAGTTGGCCGCGTTGACGATCGCGTCGGCGCTCTGCCGGGTGATGTCGCCCTGGACCAGGGTGATGGTGGTCAACTCTGCCTCAGCCTTCGCCAGACGGCCTTCGCCGCGTTGTGGCCGGACATGCCGTGGACGCCGGGTCCCGGAGGGGTGGCCGACGAGCAGATGAAGACGGCCGGGTGCGGGGTGCCGTACGGGAACAGGGACGGTCTGGGGCGCAGCAGGAGCTGGAGTCCGGCCGTCGCGCCGGAGGCGATGTCGCCGCCGACGTAGTTGGCGTTGCGGGCGGCCAGTTCGGGCGGCCCCGCTGTGGCGCGGGCGAGGACGCGGTCGCGGAAGCCCGGTGCGAAGCGCTCCAGTTGACGTTCTATCGCGTCGGTGAGGTCGCCCCGCCAGCCGTTGGGCACATGGCCGTACGCCCAGAAGACCTGCTTGCCCTCCGGCGCCCGACTGGGGTCGGCGACGCTGGGCTGCACGGTGATGAGGAAGGGAGTGTCGGGCGCCCGGCCCTCCCGGGACGCCGCGCGCACGGCGGTGCCGATCTCCAGACTGTCGGCGCCGATCTGCACGGTGCCGGCGACGCGTGGTTCCTTCGCGGTCCACGGTACGGGGCCGTCCAGCGCGTAGTCGATCTTGAAGACGCCCGGGCCGTACCGGTATTTGTCGTAGTACCGCCCGAGTCCCGCGATCCGGGCCAGGGCCGTGGGCGAGGTGTCGAAGACGTACGCGCGTGCCGGGGGCAGGTCGTCGAGACGCTTGACCTCGTAGTCGGTGTGGACGGTGCCGCCGAGGTCCTTGAGGTACGCGGCGAGCGCGTCCGAGATGGACTGGGAGCCGCCGCGGGCCACCGGCCAGCCGCGGGCGTGCGCGGCCAGCGCGAAGACCAGGCCGATCGCGCCGGTGGCGAAGCCGTCGAGCGGGGCGATCACATGGGCGACGAGCCCGGCGAACAGGGTCTTGGCCCGCTCGTCGTGGAAGCGGCGCATCAGCCAGGTCGACGGGGGCAGGCCGACGAGGCCGAAGCGGGCCAGGGTGACCGGGTCCCGTGGGAGAGCGGTGAGCGGCAGGGACATGAAGTCCCGGGCCAGGGTGTCCCAGTGGCGGAGGAAGGGCTCGACCAGTCTGCGGTACGTCCCCGCGTCGCGCGGTCCGAACGAGGCGGCCGTCTCGGCCACGGACCGGGACAGCACCGCGGCGGTGCCGTCGAGGAAGGGGTGCGCCATCGGCAGGTCCGCGTGCAGCCATTCGAGGCCGTACCGCTCCAGGGGCAGTGCTCTGAAGGCGGGTGAGTTGATGCCGAGGGGGTGCGCGGCGGAACACGGGTCGTGCCGGAAGCCGGGCAGTGTGAGCTCCTCGGTGCGGGCACCGCCCCCGATGGTGTCGCGTGCCTCGAAGACGGCCACGGAGAAGCCGCGTCGGGCCAGCTCCACGGCAGCCGTCAGTCCGTTGGGCCCGGCCCCCACCACCACCGCATCGAGCATCGACGGCACCTCGGACTCCTTCGTCAGCCGACGGCCACTGGCCCTCAGGATATGCCGGGGGTCCGACACCGCAGCGGCGCGGGGCCGATCACCGAAGGAGGCCGCAGTTCCGTTTTCGGCATCCGACGTGGCGCCCGCGCCCGTCGGCGCGGGGGGTCTCAGGCGCCGGACAGCAGGTCCACCACGCGGCGGGCGGTGGCCTCGTCCCGGGCCGCGGTGAAGGGCAGGGTGTTGCCCCCGGTGATGCGGAACGGTTCGCCCGCCACCGTGCGGTGGGTGCCGCCCGCCTCCTCGACCAGCAGCAGGCCCGCGGCGTGATCCCAGGCCGCTTCCCAGCAGAACGCCGTGGCGTCCAGCAGGCCCTGGGCAATGGACAGGTACTCCAGGCCGGCCGAGCCGCACGCGCGCGGGCGGACGCCTTCCGTCTGCAGGCCGAGGAGCGCACGCTGCTGCTCGTCCGTCGTGTAGTACGGGTGGGACGTCGCCACCTCCAGGTCACAGCCCGGCGCGGGCGAGCCGGAGCGCAGGCGCCGGCCGTCGAGGAACGCGCCCCCGCCCCGTATCGCCGTGGCGAGCTGGTCCCGGGCCGGGGCGAAGGTCCATGAGGCGCGTACGACGCCGCCCTGGGCGAGCGCGACCAGGGTGCAGAATCCGGGGTCGCCGTGCACGAACTGGCGGGTGCCGTCGACGGGGTCGACGATCCACACGGGCGCCTCGCCGCGCACCGCGTCATAGGTCGCAGGGTTGGTGTGCACCGCTTCCTCGCCCACCACGACCGAGCCGGGCAGCAGCTTGGGCAGTGCCTCGGTCAGATAGGCCTCGGCCTTGCGGTCGGCGTCCGTGACCAGGTCGTGGGGACCGCTCTTCTCGTCGATCTCGTGCGCGGCGAGGCGACGGAAGCGGGGCATGATCTCGGTGGCCGCCGCCGTGCGGACGGCCTCCTCCACGTCGGACGCACGGCGGGCGAGAAACTCGTCGATGGTTTCGGTGTCTCCGATCAGCATGCGTCCATCAGAGCACGCAGCACTGACAATCCCCACCGGTTTAGTGCACCTACGGTGGAATCAGCGTGAACACCAGGTGCCGGGCCCGACCGGGCGGGCTCGCCCCCTCGCCCGCGAGTCAGCGTCCGACCGCGTATCCCTGCATCCCGCGCGGGTTCGCCGCCGCCGACAGCACGCCGGTCTCCGGGTCACGGGCGACCGCGCACAGCCGCCCTTCGGACCAGGCGCCGCCGACCGTGACGCCATGGCCGCGCCGGCGCAGCTCCTCGACGACCGCCGGGTCCGTGCGGGACTCGACGGTGACGCTGCCGGGCCGCATGCCGCGCGGGTAGAAGGAGCCGGGGAAGCTGTCATTGTGCCAGTTCGGGGCGTCGATGGCGCCTTGCAGGTCGAGGCCGCCGCGCACCGGCGGGCGCAGCACGGCCGCCAGGAAGAAGTGCAGCTGCCACTGATCCTGCTGGTCGCCGCCGGGCGTGCCGAACGCGAGTACGGGCACGCCGTCGCGCAGCGCGATCGAGGGAGTGAGGGTGGTACGGGGGCGCCGCCCGGGCGTCAGGGAGTTGGGCAGGCCCTCGTCCAGCCAAGTCATCTGGAGCCGGGTGCCGAGGGGGAAGCCCAGTTCGGGCACCACCGGGTTCGACTGCAACCAGCCGCCGCTGGGGGTGGCGGCGACCATGTTGCCCCAGCGGTCCACGACGTCGAGATGGCAGGTGTCGCCGCGGGTCGCGCCGTCGGCGCCGACGTCCGGGTCGCCGGGCACCGGGGACGTGGGGCGCCGGGCGACCGTCGGCTCGCCGGCCCCCATCGGGTCGAACCCGGGCTCTTCGGCCACCACGCGTGCGTACTCGCTCAGGCGCGGGACACGGCCGGAGGGAGCCCCGGGGCGCAGGTCGTACGACGCCTTGTCGCCGATCAGGGCACGCCGCCCGGCGTTGTAGGCGTCGGAGAGAAGCACGTCGAGGGGCACCTCGGCGGCGTCGCCGTACCAGGCCTCGCGGTCGGCCATGGCGAGCTTGCAGCCCTCGATCAGCAGGTGGACGTAGTCGGCGCTCCCGTAGCGGGGCAGCTCGGGCGGGAGCAGGGCGAGCTGCTGGAGGAGGACCGGGCCCTGGCTCCACGGGCCGGCCTTGCACACCGTCCAGCCGTTCCAGTCGTAGGTCGCCGGTGCCTCGTAGGTCGCGGACCAGGCGGCGAGGTCGTCGCCCGTGAGGGTGCCGGTGTGGTGCTCCCCCGTGACGTCCAGCGTGGGCCGCCGCGCCTGCCGCACCAGGGCCTCGGCGATGAATCCGGACCGCCACACCGAACGGGCGGCCTCGATCTGCGCCGCCCGGTCCCCGGCCCCGGACACCTCGGCGAGCAGCCGTTTCCAGGTGGCGGCCAGCGCGGGATTGCGCAGCAGGGCGCCGGGCCGGGGCGCCTGCCCGCCGGGCAGATAGACCTCGGCCGACGAGGTCCACTCGTTCTCGAACAGTTCCCGCACGCTCTCGACGGTCTCGCCGACGCGCTCCACGGGCGCGTGCCCGTGTTCGGCGTAGCCAATGGCGTACTTGAGGACGTCGGCGAGGGATTTCGTGCCGTGATCGCGCAGCAGCAGCATCCAGGCGTCGAAGGCACCCGGGACGGCGGCAGCGAGCGGTCCCGTGCCGGGGACGAGGGTGAGGCCCAGAGCCCGGTAGTGGGCGATGCCGGCTCCGGCGGGGGCCACGCCCTGTCCGCACAGCACCTGTACCTCGCCGCCCGCCGGGGCGAGGAGGATCGGGACCTCGCCGGCCGGCCCGTTCAGATGCGGCTCCACGACATGCAGGACGAACGCCCCGGCGACGGCCGCGTCGAACGCCGTGCCGCCGTCCTCCAGCACCGCCATCGCCGACTGCGAGGCCAGCCAGTGGGTGGAGGACACCATGCCGATGGTGCCCTGGAGCGTGGGACGGGTCGTGAACACGGCGGACTCCTCACCACGGGGACCGATCCCGTGATCGTACGCACCCGGCCGCCACCCGGACACCCCCAGCGGAACCGTCCCTTTTATTCGATAATGTCGCATAAGGGGTGTGTACAGGGGTACTCACCCTCGGCAGACACCACATCGACCGGGAGAGTGAGGCGGACGGCATGCGAGACAGGGAGTACGGCGGTCCGGACCCCGAGTCGGCGCGGGCCCCTCGCGTGGAACCGGGCGGGGTTCCACCGGGTGAGACTCCGCCCGGCGAGGGCAGCACTTCGGATGCCACCCCGAACCTGTCCTACGACCGGACCCGCGGCTGGGCCAAGGGTCCACTGATCGCGATCATGTTGCTGACCCTGCTGGTGGCCGGCTTCTTCCTGACGTACGCGCTGGCACTGATCCTCCGGTAGTCCGCCACGCACATCGGATGCGCGGGGCGGCGGGTCCGGACCGTTCGCGGGCCGGACCCGCCGCCCTTCGACGTCCTGGTGCACGGACCCGCGCGGGAGGGTCCCCGCGAAGGCGCCCGAAGACACAACTCGCCCAGACATAAAGGGCACACCGTGGCGAGCGCAGCGAAACTCACGGACCGTCAAGGCCGGGCCTGTCACCGCCCGGCCACGGAGCGAGTTCGCCCTTTCGCCTCACAGGGAGTCATGTGAGACTGGCGTCCCGCCCACAGTGCGGACTCCTGCCGCACCGTCCCCCCACGAGAAGTGGCCCGTGCTCTCTCTGCCTCTGCCGCTCGCTCTGACCGCGCGTCTGCTGCCGGTCGCCGTGCTCGCCTCGGCGGGCTGGGCCATGTCGTCCGGGCCGCTCGCCGCGGCCCCGGCCACCGTCCAGAAGCCGGAGCAGGGGGCCCAGAAGACCCAGGACACGGCGAGCGGCTCCCCGGGGTCCGCCTCGCCCGCGGCGCCGCAGGCCACGGCCAAGGCCTACGCCACCGCGCCCCCGCCGTGCACCGCCCTGGCCAAGGGCACGATCACGTCGCTCGTGCCGGGCACCAAGACGGCCGGCAAGGAGATCCCGTCGACGGACGCCACCATCCGGCGCACCTGCTCCTGGAACGCGCTCAAAGGCTTCGACTACCGCTGGCTGGACGTGACCTTCGAGATCACGGACTCGGAGGCCACGGCGCAGAAGGCGTACACGCAGCGCACCACGGAGAAGAGCGGCGGAGGCGCGGTCCCCGGTCTCGGCGACGCCGGCTACTCGGTGGTGAACCTGACCACGGAGGACAAGCAGCAGACCCGCGAGGGCGTGGTGCTGATCCGCTCGTCCAACGCGCTGGTGTCGGTGACGTACAACGGCAGTGACTTCGAGACGAAGAAGGCACCCGGCAGCGACGAGATCAACAAGGGCGCCATCAAGGCCGCCCGGGAGGCGGTGACCGCGCTGGAGAACGGCGGGAAGCAGAGCTGACCGTTCTCCGCGCGCGGCCCGCCCGTCACGCCGTGGCCACCTCGCGGCGCCGCAGCAGCATCAGCGCCAGATACAGCACCAGAGAGGTGCCGAGGCCGACCGCCCAGCCGTAGTCCGCGAGGGGCTTCAGGGCCGGGACGGGACGTCCGTCGATCAGCGGGTGGAAGTCCGCGCCGCCGATCGCCAGCACCCCGCCCACGACGAAGGCGAGGACGGCCCGCCAGTTCCAGCCGCCCGCGTACCAGTACCGGCCCCCGCCCGAGCGGTAGAGGTCGGCGAGGTCGAGGCGGCCGTGGCGCAGGACCCAGTAGTCGGCGATGAGGATGCCGGCCACCGTCCCCAGCAGACCGCCGACGAGACCGAGCCAGGTGAAGATGTAGCCCTGCGGGTCGGAGTAGAGCTTCCACGGGAAGATGAGCACACCGAGCACACAGGTGATGAGGGCGCCGGTACGGAAACTGACCTTCCGGGGCGCGACGTTGGAGAAGTCGAAGGCCGGCGAGACCAGGTTCGCCGCGATGTTCACGGACAGGGTCGCCACCAGGACCGTCACCAGGGCGTAGAGCAGTCCGGCCACGCTGTCGGTCTTGGCGGCCAGTTGCACCGGGTCCCAGACGGGCTTGCCGTAGACCGCCTGCGAGCCCGAGGTGACCAGCACCGACAGGAACGCGAACAGGGTCATCGTGGTCGGCAGGCCCAGGGCCTGGCCCCAGGTCTGGGCCCGCTGGCTCTTGCCGTACCGGGTGAAGTCCGGGATGTTCAGCGACAGCGTGGACCAGAAGCCGATCATGCCCATGAGGGAGGGCCAGAACAGCTTCCAGAAGCCGCCGCCCCAGCCGAGCCTGGAGGGCTGGTCGAAGAGCGGGCCGAGGCCGCCGGCCTTGCTGCTCATCCACCACAGCATCACGACCGCGCCGACGAGGACGAAGGGCGCGGCCCAGTTCTCGAAGCGGCGGATGGTCTCCATGCCCCGGTAGATGATGGCGACCTGGATCGCCCAGAAGATGGCGAAGGACAGCCACATCGTCCAGGCGTAGCCGCCCACCTTGGACGCGTTCGCCCAGCTGTCGCCGATGAGCTTCCCGGCGAGGAAGTAGATCGCCTCACCGCCGATCCAGGTCTGGATGCCGAACCAGCCGCAGGCCACCAACGCCCTGACGACGGCGGGCAGATTGGCGCCGCGCACACCGAAGGAGGACCGCGCGAAGACCGGGAAGGGAATCCCGTACTTGGGTCCCGCGTGCCCGGTGAGCAGCATCGGGACCAGCACGATCACATTGGCCAGGGCGATGGTGAACACCGCCTGCTTCCAGTCCATGCCGACGGCGATCAGACCGGAGGCCAGGGTCCAGGAGGCCGTGTTGTGGGCCATGCCCACCCACAGCGCGGAGAAGTTGTACGTGGTCCAGGTGCGCTTGTCGACGGGGACCGGGAGGAGGTCCTCGTTGGCGTACGGGCCGCTCGGCGGCGGGGAGCCCGGGGCGAACTCCACGCGGCCGTCGGGGCGGACTACTTGGTCGGACATCGGTATGGCCGAGGGAACGGTGTCGGTCATGGGCAGGCCCATCGTGAGGTGAGGTGGGAAACGCCGTGCGGGCGGCGCCGATGGGGGGTGCGCGCCCCGGAGGGATCAGCGGGGAACGCCCTTGGCCCCCTCCCCGGGGGAGCGGGAAGGGGACGAGCGGGGACGGGGGATCCCGAGGACCCTCCGTGGACTAGCCGTTGACCGCCGGGATGACCTGTGACCCGTAGGCGTCGATGACGGCTTCCTGCGCGTCGTGCATGTCGTAGACGGCGAACTGGTCCACACCGAGTTCACGCAGCGCGTTGAGCTTCTCGATGTGCTTCTCGACCGGGCCGATCACACAGAACCGGTCCACGATCTCGTCCGGCACGAACCGGGTGTCGGGGTTGTCGCTGCGCCCGTGGTGCGCGTAGTCGTACCCTTCCCGGGCCTTGATGTACTCGGTGAGTTCGTCGGGTACGGAGCCGGAGTGCGCGCCGTACTTGGCGACGAGGTCGGCGACGTGGTTGCCGACCATGCCGCCGAACCAGCGGCACTGCTCCCGCGCATGGGCGAGCGCCTCGGGCGAGTCGTCCTCGGTGACATACGCCGGGGCGGCCACGCAGATCGTGACGTCGGAGGGGTCACGGCCGGCTGCCACCGCCGCGTCCTTCACCGCCTTGACCATGTACTCGGTCAGATACAGATCGGCGAGCTGGAGGATGAAGCCGTCGGCCTCCTCGCCGGTCATCTTCAGCGCCTTCGGGCCGTACGCGGCCATCCACACCGGCAGTCGGGCGCCGGGCTTGATCCACGGGAACTTGACGACCGTGCCGCCGCCGAGGTCGGCCTCCTCGCCGCGGCCCAGCGCCCGGACGACCTTCATGGCCTCGCTGATCCGGGCCAGGGTGTTGGGCTTGCGGCCGGCGACGCGCATCGCGGAGTCGCCGCGGCCGATGCCGCAGACGGTGCGGTTGCCGAACATGTCGTTGAGGGTGGCGAACGTGGAGGCCGTGACCTCCCAGGTGCGGGTGCCCGGGTTGGTCACCATGGGGCCGACCGTCAGCTTGCGGGTGTTCGCCAGGATCTGGCTGTAGATCACGAACGGTTCCTGCCACAGCACGGCCGAGTCGAAGGTCCAGCCGTAGCGGAAGCCGTTGCGTTCGGCTCTCTTCATCAGGCTGACGACCCGCGAGGCCGGCGGGTCGGTCTGCAGGACGAGTCCGAAGTCCATGAGCGCCACTCCTAGTTGAGGTACTGACAGGTGGAGCGGGGGGTGTAGGCGCCGTGCCCGGCGTGTCCGGTGAACTCCCGCTCGGTGATGACGGGTTCGCCACGGGACAGGACGGTCTCGACCCGGCCGGTGGTGCGCCTGCCCTCGTAGGCCGAGTAGTCGACGTTCATGTGGTGGGTCTCCGCCGACATCACCTGTTCGGCGTGCGGGTCGTAGATGACGATGTCCGCGTCCGCGCCCGGGGCGATGGTGCCCTTCTTCGGGTAGAGGCCGAACATCCGGGCGGGGGCGGCGCAGGCGATCTCGATCCAGCGGCGGCGGGAGATGTGCCCGTCGACGACGGCCTGGTGCAGCAGGTCCATACGGTTCTCGACGCCCGGGAGACCGTTGGGGATCTTGGAGAAGTCGCCCCGGCCGAGCTCCTTCTGTCCCACAAAGCAGAAGGGGCAGTGGTCGGTGGAGACCACCTGGAGGTCGTCGGTGCGCAGGCCCCGCCACAGGGCGGCCTGGTGCTCCTTGGGCCGCAGGGGCGTCGAGCACACGTACTTGGCGCCCTCGAAGTCCGGCTCGGCGAGGTTGTCGGTGGACAGGAACAGGTACTGCGGGCAGGTCTCGCCGAAGACGTGGAGTCCCTCGTCGCGTGCCCGGGCCAGTTCGGCGACCGCCTCCTGCGCCGAGACGTGCACGACATACAGGGGCGCCCCGGCGACCTGCGCGAGTTTGATGGCGCGGTGGGTGGCCTCGGCCTCCAGCAGGGCCTTGCGGACCTCGCCGTGGTAGCGCGGATCGGTCTCGCCGCGGGCCAGCGCCTGCTCGACGAGTACGTCGATCGCGATGCCGTTCTCGGCGTGCATCATGATCAGTCCGCCGTTCTCGGCGGAGCGCTGCATGGCCCGCAGGATCTGGCCGTCGTCGCTGTAGAAGACGCCGGGGTAGGCCATGAACTGCTTGAAGGAGGTCACGCCCTCCTCGACCAGCAGGTCCATCTCCTTCAGCGTCTCCTGGTTGACGTCGGAGACGATCATGTGGAAGCCGTAGTCGATGGCGCAGTTGCCCTCGGCCTTGGCGTGCCAGGCGTCCAGGCCCTCGCGCAGGGTGCGGCCGACGCTCTGCACCGCGAAGTCGATGATGGTGGTCGTGCCGCCCCAGGCGGCGGCCCGGGTGCCGGTCTCGAAGGTGTCGGAGGCGAAGGTGCCGCCGAACGGCAGCTCCATATGGGTGTGGGCGTCGACGCCGCCCGGGATCACGTACTTGCCGGTGGCGTCGATGGTCCGCTCGGCCGTGAAGGCCGCGGCGGCCGGGGTGCCGGACGCGGCGAGGGCGGCGATGCGGCCGTCCTCGATCAGGACGTCGGCATGGATCTCGTCGGACGCGGTGACGACGAGGCCACCGCGGATGACGGTACGGCTGCTCATGCTGCCTCTGCTCCCTTACCTGGCGTGGTCAACACTGCTGTCGTGGCTGCCGTGCGGGACAGCCGTCGCCGCCGGCCCGGTCGGCGCCCGGCCGGACCGGCGGACCCGGCGCCGGTCAGGGAGCGGTCAGCGGCCCGTAGGCGCCCGGAGCCCGGTCCCGGTAGAACTGCCAGCGGTCGCGCACCTCCCGCAGCTTCGCCAGGTCCAGGTCGCGCACGACCAGCTCGGTCTCCTTGTCGCTCGCCACCTCGCCGACGAACTGCGCCTCCGGGTCCACGAAGTACGAGGTCCCGTAGAAGTCGTTGTCGCCCAGTTCCTCGACGCCCACCCGGTTGATCGCCCCCACGAAGTACTCGTTGGCGACGGCCGCGGCCGGCTGCTCCAGCTGCCACAGATAGCCGGACAGGCCCCGGGAGGTGGCCGACGGGTTGAACACGATCTCCGCGCCCGCGAGGCCGAGGGCCCGCCAGCCCTCCGGGAAGTGGCGGTCGTAGCAGATGTAGACGCCGATCCGGCCGACCTTGGTGTCGAAGACGGGCCAGCCGGAGTTGCCCGGGCGGAAGTAGAACTTCTCCCAGAAGCCCTTCACCTGCGGGATGTGGGTCTTGCGGTACTTGCCGAGGTAGGAGCCGTCCGCGTCGATCACCGCGGCGGTGTTGTAGAGCACTCCGGGCTGCTCCTCCTCGTACATGGGCAGCACGAGGACAAGGCCCAGCTCCTTCGCCAGCGCCTGGAAGCGCTGGACCACGGGTCCGTCCGGGATCTGCTCGGCGTACTCGTAGAACGCCGGGTCCTGCACCTGGCAGAAGTAGGGGCCGTAGAACAACTCCTGGAAGCACAGGACTTGGGCACCCTGCGCGGCCGCGTCGCGGGCCGCCTGCTCGTGGACCTGGATCATCGACTCCTTGTCGCCGGTCCAGGCGGTCTGGAAGACGGCGGCACGGATCACTCTGCTCATCGGGACCTCCGGTCGCTCGGTGTGCGGCGAGCCTAGGAAGGCGGCGGGTCCGGGTTGAGTTGCACCGTGTCACGTCTGACGGCGCACCGCGTTCCACGGTGTCACCCCGGCTCGTGCGCGGTGGTTTCCGGCGTGTTCCCATGGCGTCTCACCCGAGTTGGGCATCGTGCGCGAGCAGCGCGATGTGCACGGAGGCGGCCTGCTCGAAGTCGTCGAGGTCGACCCCGAGACGGGCCTCGATGGCCTCCAGCCGACGGTAGAGCGCGGGCCTGCTGACATGGTGCAGCTGGGCGGTGCGGGACTTGTTGCGGCCGGTGGCCAGATAGGTCCGCAGCACGGGCAGCAACTCCTGCTCGGCGTCGCGTCCGGACAGCAGCCCGTCCAGCTCCCGTTCGGCGAAGGACTGCACCTGCGGGTCGTCGCGCAACAGCCGGATCAGACCGCGCAGATGGACGTCCCTCAGCCGTACGACGGCCGGCAGGTCCTGGGCCGCGGAGTGACCGGCGACGGCGTCGGCCACATGCCGGGCCTCGCGCAGCCCGGCAGGCACGTCCTCCCAGGCGGTGCGCGCGTCGGCCGCGGCGACGACCGTACCGAGAGCGCCGGACTCGGTCCGCAGCCGGCCGGCGAGATGCGCGGTCAGCGCCTCGGCGTCCTGGTCCCGGGCGAGGCTGAGGAGGACGGCGGTGGCCCCGTCGGCGAGTTCCGCGACGAGTCCGGACAGCCCCAGCAGCCGCAGGACGCGGTCGAGAGCGGCCGGTTCGCCGTCGCGTACGACGAGGGGGACGAAGGCACGACGGTTGACGGGCAGTCCGGCTGCTCTGGCCCGCGGCAGCAACTGGCGGGCGGGGACGACGCCGGAGACGAGATCGGTCAGCAGGCTCTGCGCGGACTGCTCCTCCCAGGAGTGCGCCGCGCCGCCGAGCATGCGGTGCAGCACCAGGGCCTCGGCCGCGCGCTCGGCCAGCAGGCGCCCGATGGGGCTGTCGCCGCGATAGCCGCACAGCACGATCCTGCCCCAGCGCTCTCCGCGTCCGCCCAGCTCGGCGCGGACCCAGCCGTCGCCCTCGCTGCCGCCCGCCTGCCGGGCGACGCGCTCCCAGTCGCGCAGCACATCGTCGACCGCGGGCCGCTCCCCCGCCGTGGCGAGCACCCGGTGGGCGAGGTTGGCGAGGATCACGGGACAGCCTGCGTGCACGGCGACCTCGTCGAGCAGCCGCTGCAGCGGGGCACCTGCGGTGATGAGCCCGGTCAGGGCCGTGCGGACGGCCTCGGACAGGCTCACGGCCGCGAACTTGCGCCGCACCAGCCGGGACTGGACCTCCTCCGTCAGTTCGGCGAAGGGGAAGGGCCGGTGCAGGACCACCAGGGGCAGTCCGCAGCGCTCGGCGGCCCGGCGCATCACGTCCGGGGGCGCGGGGAAGGCACGGCCGAGCCCGAGGACGACGGCCGCGGCCTCCGCGCGGTGCAGGGACCGGATGTACTCGGCCTGCTTCTCGGTGTCGCCGGCGAGCAGCACTCCGGTGGTGAGCACCATCTCGCCGCCGCTGAGCATGACTCCGACATCGGGTGCCTCGGCGACATGCACCCAGCGCACCGGCCGGTCGAGGTGTCCGGCGCCGGCGACCACCTCGGGCTCTCCGGCGAGCACCCGGTCCAGGGTGAGGACCTGGCGTACCGACAGGGCGGGTTCCAGGGCGGTGGTCATGGCGACGTTCCCTTGCTCAGGTCATCGACTTGTCGATGAGGACCCCTCATGACGACGCTGTGGAGGGGCTGGTGCTGTGGCCGAAAAGGCTTGCCGTGCCAGGGGCCGGCGGGTGGTCACCCGACGCTCCTGAGGGCCCGTTCGAGGATCGCCGCGCCCTCCTCGGCCTCCGCGACGGTGAGCGTGAGCGGCGGGGCGATACGCAGGACGCTGGTGTTGTGCCCGCCGCCCTTGCCGATCAGCAGTCCGCCGTCGCGGGCGGCCTCCAGCACGGCGGCCGCCGCGTCCGGGTCGGCCTCGTCGGTGCCGGGCCTGACCAGTTCGACACCGACCATGAGGCCCCGCCCGCGCACCTCCCGGACGACCGGAAGCTGTGCGGCGACGGCCCGCAGCCGCTCGATGAGCAGCCCGCCGACCCGCCGGGCGTTGCCCTGGAGGTCGTGCTCCAGCAGATAGATGAGGTTCGCGAGCCCCGCGGCCATGGTGATCTGGGTGCCGCCGAACGTCGAGATGGAGTTGGCGTCCAGGCAGTTCATGATCTCGGCCCGGGCGACGACCCCGCCGACGGACATGCCGTTGCCGATCCCCTTGGCGAAGGTGAGCAGGTCCGGCGGCCCGCTCCGGCCGTGCGCCTGCCAGCCCCAGAAGTGGTCGCCGGTGCGGCCCCAGCCGGTCTGCACCTCGTCGGCGATCCACAGGATGCCGTGCTCCTGGAGCACGTCCCGGAAGGCCGCGTACAGCCCGTCGGGCGGCGAGGTGAAGCCGCCGACGCCCTGGATGGGTTCGGCGATCAGCGCCGCGGGCGGCCGGCCCTGTCCGAGCAGGTCCTTCAGGTCCGCGACGCAGGCCGCGATGAAGTCGTCGTCGCTCAGGTGGGCGAAGGGGCCTCGGGTACGGACGCCTCCGTGGACGTACAGGGTCCCCAGCGGGGACAGCGAGGTGGGGGACCAGCTGCGGTTGCCGGTGATGCCGACCGAGCTGAAGGAGCGGCCGTGGTAGCTGTTGCGCATCGCCAGGATCTGGTTGCTGCGCCGGTAGGTGGTCGCGAGCAGCAGCGCGGTGTCGTTGGCCTCGGTGCCGGACGTGGTGAAGAAGACGCGGGCGTCCGGGATGCCGCTCAACCGGGCGATGCGCTCGGCCAGTTCGACCATCGGCCGGTTCAGGTAGAGGGTCGAGGAGTGGACGATCCGCCCTGCCTGCTCGCTCACCGCCTTGGTGACCTCGGGCAGCGCGTGCGCGGTCATGGTGGTGAGGATCCCGCCGAAGAAGTCCAGGTACTTCCTGCCGTCGGCGTCCCAGACGTGGCGGCCCTCGCCGTGGGTGATCTCCAGGGGGTCCTTGTAGTAGAGCGCGAGCCATTCGGGCAGGACGGCCCGGTGGCGGGCGTAGAGGTCGCTCACGGCTTCACCAGTCCTTCGTACGCGTCGGGGCGGCGGTCGCGGTAGAACGCCCACTGCTGCCGCACTTCTTCGATGAGGTCGAAGTCGAGGTCCCGGACGATCAGTTCCTCCTTGTCGCCGGCGACGTCGCCCACGAACTGCCCGCGGGGGTCGACGAAATAGCTCGTGCCGTAGAAGTCGTTGTCGCCGTACTCCTCGCGGCCCACGCGGTTGATCGCGGCGACGAAGTACTCGTTGGCGACGGCCGCCGCGGGCTGTTCCAGCTGCCAGAGGTAGGCCGACAGACCGCGCGAGGTGGCGGAGGGGTTGTAGACCAGCTGGGCGCCGTTGAGGCCGAGTTGCCGCCAGCCCTCGGGGAAGTGCCGGTCGTAGCAGATGTACACGCCGACCTTGGCGACCGCGGTGTCGAAGACAGGCCAGCCGAGGTTGCCCGGCCTGAAGTAGTACTTCTCCCAGAAGCCGTTGACCTGGGGGATGTGGTGCTTGCGGTACTTGCCGAGGTAGCTGCCGTCGGCGTCGATCACGGCGGCCGTGTTGAAGTAGAGGCCGGACTGCTCGATCTCGAAGACGGGGACGACGATCACCATGCCGGTCTCGCGGGCCAGTTCCCGCATCCGGGTGACCGTGGGCCCGTCGGGCACCGGCTCCGCCCAGCGGTAGTGCTCGGGCTCCTGGACCTGGCAGAAGTAGGGGGCGTTGAAGACTTCCTGGAAGCCGATGATCCGCGCGCCCTGCCGGGCCGCCTCCAGGGCGTGCGCCACATGCTTGTCGATCATGGATTCGGTGTCGCCGGTCCAGGTCGCCTGGACCAGTGCGGCGCGTACGACGTGGGCCATGATGCCGCTCCTTTGCCTCAAGTCCCGGTGCGGACGTCAGCGAGCCTCTACGCCCGTAGAAACAGGTGGTAGAGGCTCGAACGTAAGCCTCTGGGGAGGCCTTGCCAAGACCATCGTCGTCAACCCGCTGTGTCGATCACGTTTCGCACCCCTGCGGGTTAAGTGATCGGATCGCCGCCGGGCCGCTCAGGCGCTGAATCCGGCGACTCTCAGGGCGTGGACGAGGTCCCAGTGCCGCTCGTCGGAGACGCCCCGGGCCGCCCGGAGGAGCAGCGGCAGGAGGTGTCCGGGATCCGCCGCGACACTGCGGGCCGCCTCCTCGGGGGTCCGCATGCGGACGTAGGCGTCGAGGAGGGCGCCGACCTCACGGTGTCGGCCCTCGGCGCTCAGGCCCAGCACGGCCTCGCCGATCTCGCTCGCCGGGCGTACGACGCCCTGGCGCAGCATCTGCTCCCCGTCGGCGGTGCGGCCCGCGGCGGTGAGCGCGTCGGCGGCGGCGACGAGGCGGTCCGCGGGCAGGGAGGCGGCCTCCCACAACAGGGTGGCCCAGTCGGCGGCGAGTCCCGCGCGGTGCAGTTCGTCGGCGAGCAGCGGGTAGCGGGCGGCTGGCCAGTGGGCGGCCTCGACGAGCAGGGCATGAGCCTCGCCGCTACGGCCCTCGGCACGCAGCCGGGTGAGCGCCGCGACGGTGTCAGCGGTGATCCGCCGGTCCGCCTGGCCGAGGGGCTCCGCCGGGCGCTCCTCTGGCGGGGTCCCCGGCCCGGGGTCCGCGGCTCCGGCGAACCGGGCGCCGCGCGGGCCCCGGCGGCCGGGTGCGGGGTCCGCGGCGGCGGGTGCGGGGCCCGTCGGCGCCTGCTGGACGTGCATCACCCCGGCGAACCGGGCGCTGCCCCGGGGGCGGCGTCTCGGGCGCTGCTCGGCCGAGGGGACAGGGTCCGCGAGGGCTGGACCCTGCGGGACGGACGGGTGGGAGCCGTGCGGTGCCGCCCTGTCCGGGACGGCCGGGTCGGCGGGGTGCGCCTCGCCTCGGAAGGCCGCCCCGGGGGTCCTTGAGGCCCGCGCGTCCTGCGCGGGCGGGCGCCGGGCCCGGTGGTCCAGGGCCGCCGTACGGCGGCGGAGTTCCGCGATGCGGGCCGTGGCGCGTGCGTGGTCGTCCCGGGCCCAGGCCAGGTCGACACGGAACGACTCGGCCTCCTCCCGGGTCGCGGCCGACTCCAGGCGGCGGCCGAGTTCGGCCTGACGCTCGGCCGCGTAGCGCTGTTCGCGGAGCATCACATCGAGCCGGTCGCCGAGGGCGGCCCAGCCGCCCGGTCGGGCGTCGTGCGCGGCGGCCGAGGCACGGTGCAGCGCCCGCGCGCGGTCGGACTCCCGGGCGGCGCTCGCGGGCCCGTAGGCCGTGGCGACATCCTGCAGCAGCGCCTCCAGGACGTCCCAGGGAGGCACCTCCCGGCCGGCGAGGCAGGCCCGCATACCGTCGGGGTCGCGCTGCCAGAAGACCGCGCACCAGCCGTCGTTCCGGTCGAGCCGCGCCAGCAGCCCGTTCAGGTAGTCCGCGAACTCCCTGACCTGTGCCGGGAGTTGTTCCACAGCCATCGCCCAGCTCCCGCCCGACTGGAGTACTCCGGTCCGGTAGACAACACCAGGTGCGTTACGGGAGGGCTACGGGGAGTTTTCGGACCGGCCGCAGAGCGCTCTGTCGGAGTGCGCACGCGCCGTGCGCGCCTGCTCCACCGGGCGCGCTCCTCCCGTGCACGCCCCTTTGCCGGGCGGGCTCCGGACATGCCGCGGGAGTGCGTTCGTGCCATCGTGGTCTACGAGCGGCGCGCGCGCCCCACAGGTGTAACCGGGCCCCGTCCGGGCACCCGGCACCGGCACGTCGATCAGCGAGCGTGTCCCGGGCCCCGCCGGGACGCCGGAACGGATGGCCATGACCAGCGGCTTCAACGGTTCGCAGGGCTACGGCTCGGACCCCTTCCAAGAGTTCTTCCGACGCATCTTCGGCGGCGGGCCGCGCCCGGGTCCGCGCCAGATCGACCTGGGCCGCCTGCTGAGCGAGCCCGCCCGGCAACTCGTCGCCGGCGCCGCGCGGTACGCCGTCGAGCACGGTGCCCGCGACCTCGACACCCAGCATCTGCTGCGCGCCGCGCTCGCCACCGAACCGACCCGGAGTCTGCTGAGCCGGGCCGGCGCGGACCCGGACTCGCTGGCGACGGAGATCGACCAGCGCTGGGGGCCGGTCCAGCACCCCGAGGACGCCCCGCCCCCCACGTCGCTCTCGCTGACCCCGGCCGTCAAGCGCGCCCTGCTGGACGCGCACGATCTGGCCCGGTCGAGCGGCGCCGGCTACATCGGGCCCGAACACGTGCTCACCGCCCTGGCCGCGAACCCCGACTCCGCCGCCGGGCACATCCTGCACTCGGCGCACTTCGCGCCGCCCTCCCTGCCGCCCGAGGCGGCCGACGCCGCCCAGCCGCGCCCGGAACGGCCGCGCCCCGCCTCGACGCCGACCCTGGACAAGTACGGCCGCGACCTGACCGATCTCGCGCGCCAGGGCCGTATCGACCCGGTGATCGGGCGGGACGAGGAGATCGAGCAGACCATCGAGGTGCTCTCCCGGCGCGGCAAGAACAACCCTGTGCTCATCGGCGACGCGGGGGTCGGCAAGACCGCCATCGTCGAGGGGCTTGCCCAGCGCATCGCCGACGGGGACGTGCCGGACGTCCTGCTCGGCCGCCGGGTGGTCGCCCTGGATCTGCCCGGTGTGGTCGCCGGCACCCGCTACCGCGGCGACTTCGAGGAGCGGCTCACCAACATCGTCGGCGAGATCCGCGCGCACTCCGACGAGCTGATCATCTTCATCGACGAGTTGCACACGGTCGTCGGTGCGGGCGGCGGCGGCACGGAGGGCGGGTCCATGGACGCGGGCAACATCCTCAAGCCCGCCCTGGCCCGCGGCGAACTCCACATCGTGGGCGCCACCACTCTGGAGGAGTACCGCCGGATCGAGAAGGACGCGGCGCTGGCCCGCCGATTCCAGCCGATCCTGGTGCCCGAGCCGTCCGTCGCGGACGCCATCGAGATCCTGCGCGGGCTGAGCGACCGCTACGAGGCCCACCACCAGGTCCGCTACACCGACGAGGCGCTGGTGGCCGCCGTGGAGCTGTCCGACCGCTATCTCACCGACCGCCATCTGCCGGACAAGGCGATCGACCTGATCGACCAGGCCGGCGCCCGGGTGCGGCTGCGCGCCCGGACCAAGGGCACGGACGTACGGGCCATGGAGCGCGAGGTCGAGCAGCTCGCGCGGGACAAGGACCAGGCGGTGGCCGACGAGCAGTACGAGCAGGCCACCCAGTTGCGCGACCGCATCGCCAAGCTGAAGGACCGGATCGGGGAGGCCTCCGGGGAGACCGAGGCGGACGAGGGGCAGCACCTGGAGGTCACCACCGAGGCGGTCGCGGAGGTGATCTCCCGGCTGACCGGGATCCCGGTCTCCCGGCTCACCGAGGAGGAGAAGCAGCGGCTGCTCGGCCTGGAGGAGCATCTGCACGAGCGGGTCGTCGGGCAGAACGAGGCGGTCAGCGTGGTCGCCGACGCGGTGCTGCGCTCGCGCGCCGGGCTGTCCAGTCCGGACCGGCCGATCGGCAGCTTCCTCTTCCTCGGCCCGACGGGTGTCGGCAAGACGGAACTGGCCCGCGCCCTCGCGGAGGTACTGTTCGGCAGCGAGGAACGCATGGTCCGCCTCGACATGAGCGAGTACCAGGAGCGTCACACCGTCAGCCGTCTGGTGGGCGCGCCGCCCGGGTATGTGGGCCACGAGGAGGCCGGCCAGCTCACCGAGGTGGTACGGCGGCATCCGTACTCGCTGCTGCTGCTCGACGAGGTCGAGAAGGCGCACCCGGACGTCTTCAACATCCTGCTGCAGGTCCTCGACGACGGCCGGCTCACCGACGCCCAGGGCCGCACGGTGGACTTCACCAACACCGTCATCGTGATGACGAGCAACCTCGGCTCCGAGGCGATCACCCGGCGCGGCGCGGGCATCGGGTTCGGGCCGGGCGGCGCCGAGGCCGACGAGGAGGCGCGTCGCGAGCAGGTCCTGCGCCCGCTGCGCCAGCACTTCCGGCCCGAGTTCCTCAACCGTATCGACGAGATCGTGATCTTCCGTCAGCTGACGTCCGATCAACTGCGGCAGATCACCGACCTGATGCTCGACAGGACGCGTCGTCGGCTGCAGTCCCAGGACATCGGGGTCACCTTCACCGAGCGGGCCGTGGACTGGCTGGCGCGGCGCGGCTTCCAGCCGGAGTACGGTGCGCGCCCGCTGCGCCGGACCATCCAGCGCGAGGTCGACAACCAGCTGTCCCGGCTGCTGCTGGACGGCCGGATCGAGCGGGGCGGCCGGGTCGAGGTGGACGCGGAGGACGGACAGTTGCTCTTCCGGCCGGAGCGGCCCGCCCGCCGGGAGCAGGCCGAGGCTACGCAGCCGGGTGCGCGGGGCGCCACGGAGCCCGGCCGGTCCGGTGCGGACGGCTCGCCTCCCGCGGTACAGGGCGGCGAGACGGCCCGTCCCGAGGGGGACGGGGCCGCCCGCCCCGAGTGAGCCGCCCGTCGGCCGTTACGGCGCCGGGTTCACGACCATCGCGGAACCGCCGCCGCGCCGCACCTTCTCGGCGGCGGCCAGCCACTTGCCGCCGGGCAGCCGCTGCACGCCGGTGGCGGCGCCGATCTCCGGGTTCAGTGTGAAGGAGTGCCCGATCGCCTCCAGTTGTGCCCGCAGGTCGCTGTCGTAGAGGGCCGGTTCGAGTTCCGTCTTCGCCGCGTTGCGCTGGCTGGCGCGCGGTGCGGCGATGGCGTCGACGAGCGGCAGATGCCGGTCGAGGAACTCGGTCAGGGTCTGCAGCACGGTGGTGATGATGGTCGCGCCGCCGGGCGAACCGAGCGCCACGACCGGCCGTCCCTGCTTGTCTAGCACGATCGTCGGCGATATGGACGAGCGGGGCCGCTTGCCCGGGCCGGGCAGGTTCGGGTCGTGGACGGCCGGGTTGGCGGGGGTGAAGGAGAAGTCCGTCAGCTCGTTGTTGAGCAGGAACCCGCGGTGCGGGACAGTCATGGCGCTGCCGCCGGTCTGCTCGATGGTCAGCGTGTAGGAGACGACGTTGCCCCATTTGTCGGCGACGGTGAGATGCGTGGTGTTCTCGCCCTCGTACGTCGTCGGGGCGGCTGTTCCCCCGGTGCCGCAGGCCGCCGGGTGGCGCGGGTCGCCGGGTGCGAGCGGGCTGGTGAGGACGGCGTCGTCCTTGATCAGGCAGGCGCGGGAGTCGGCGAACCGCTGGGAGAGCAGTCCCTTCGTGGGCACGTCCTCGAAGGCGGGGTCGCCGACCCAGCGCCCGCGGTCGGCGAAGGCGATCCGGCTCGCCTCGATGAAGTGGTGCAGATACTGCGCCTCGCTCGCCTTGGAGAGGTCGGTCCGCTCCAGGATGTTGAGCGCCTCGCCGACCGTGGTGCCGCCGGAGGAGGACGGTGCGATGGAGTAGACCCCGAGGCCGCGGTACGAGGTCTTGGTGGGCGCCTGGAGCTTGGCCCGGTAGACCGCGAGGTCCTTCTCGGACAGTTTGCCGGGACGGGCGTTCCAGCCCGAGGACGGGTCCACCGGGGGCTTGTCGACGGTGGCGGCGATGTCGTCGCCCAGATCGCCGTGGTAGATCGCGCCGATACCCTTCCTGCCCAGCTCCGCGTAGGTGCGGGCGAGGTCCGGGTTCTTGAATGTGGAGCCGACCGCGGGGAGCGCGCCGCCCGGCAGAAACAGCTTGGCGGTGTCCGGGAAGTAGCGGAAGCGGGTCTCGTTGGACGCGGTCTGGGAGCGGAAGGTGTCGTCGACGGTGAACCCGTCGCGGGCTATGCGCTCGGCCGGCTCAAGGACCGTGCCGAGCCGTCTGGTGCCCCACTCGTCCAGCGCCTTCTGCCAGGTGGCGGCGGTGCCCGGGGTGCCGACGCTCAGGCCGCTGCTGACCGCGTCGGCGAAGGAGAGCGGCTTGCCGTTCTCCACGAAGAGGCCGGAGTCCGCGGTGAGCGGGGCCGTCTCCCGGCCGTCGACGGTGTGCACCGTGCGGGTTTTGGCGTCGTAGTAGACGAAGTAGCCGCCTCCGCCGATACCCGCGGAGTAGGGCTCGGTGACGCCGAGCGCGGCGGCGGTGGCGACGGCCGCGTCCACCGCGTTGCCGCCCTTGCGCAGCACCTCGATCCCGGCGGCGGAGGCGTCCGCGTCGACGCTCGCCACGGCCCCGCCGTACCCGACGGCCACGGGGACCTTGTCCGGTGCCGGGGTGGACGACGGCGGTGCCGCCGCTCCCACCGACACCACGGCGGCCGAGACCGCCCACACCGCCAGTTTCCGTCCGACAGGGCGACGCATTCGTACCTCCAGTCGACGTCCGTCCACCGAGCGTAACCGCATTGCCATGGTCCCGTCAGTCCCATCGAACACCGGTCCGCAGCGGCCCGCTACCATGCCCGGCCATGAACGACGACGTGCGCAACATCGTCCTCGGGGTGGTCGCGGCCGGCATCAGCGCCGCGATCGGCTGGCTCGCCCGGACGTATCTCTGGAAGCGGAAACTCCGCCGCAAGCAGGCGTTCTTCGGGCTGCCCGACAATTCCGAGTCGCTACTGGTGGTCAACCGCGAGGCGGGCGGGCCCGAGTTGACGGTGATGCGCCACGACGTGTTCGCCTTGCTGGAGCTGTCCGCGCTCATCAAGGACTGCGGGGCCCATGCCCAGGTCGTCGCGCACGACGCCGCCCAGCAGGGTTTCGGCGAGCGCACGGAGTTCTGCGTCGGCGGTCCGGCGTCGAACCGCCGGATGGCCGCCCACCTCAACTCGCTGCTGCCGGGCATACGGATCAACACGGACGCGGAACCGGGCCCGGAGCGCGGCGCGTTCGCCGTCGGGGGCAAGCACTATCTGCTGGAGTCGGGGCGGGCGGAGTATGTGATCCTGGCCCGGCTCACCGCGGACCTGGGTCGCGGCGCGCGTCCCGTCTTCCTCTTCTGCGGTCAGCGCGCGATCACCAACCAGGCCGCGACCCGCTATCTCGCCCGCCACCACGAGCGGCTGGCACGCAAGTACGGGACCGGTTCCTTCGTCCTGCTGCTGAAGGTGGTCAACTCCCAGGCGTACGGGCCGGACGTGGTGGAGCTGGTGGCGGACGTCACCCGGGCCGCGCAGGCCCCCGCACCGGAGGAATCCCCCTCCGACACCTCACGTGTCCCCTAGGTTTGCTGAGACGTCAACAATCGTTACTCGCACGTAACTTACCGACGGGTTACCCCTGGTAAAGACAGGAGGTTACCGTCTGGTCACTTTGCACTGACACGTGAGGAGTGACCCGTGGGAAACCACCGCAAGGCCCTGCGCACGACCACCGTGGGTGCCGTCTCGGCGACGCTGATCGCCGGCAGCGTCCTCGGGTTCGCCCCGACCGCCCAGGCGGCCTCGAACGACATCCGCTTCGTCGACATCACGGGGGACGGCGGAACGGTCCTCAAAGGGAACGTGGTGACCCCCTCGGGCACCGACGGCACGCGCCGCTATCCGCTGCTCGTGCTCCCGACGAGCTGGGGCCTGCCACAGGTCGAGTACCTCGCCCAGGCCCAGAAGCTCGCGGACTCCGGCTATGTCGTGGTCACATACAACGTGCGGGGGTTCTGGCAGTCCGGCGGCCGGATAGAAGTGGCCGGGCCCCCCGACATAGCCGACGCCTCCCGGGTCATCGACTGGGCGCTCGCCAACACCCCGTCCGACGCCCGGCACATCGGGATGGCGGGGGTCTCCTACGGCGCCGGTATCAGTCTGCTCGCCGCCGCGCACGACAAGCGCATCAAGGCGGTCGCCTCGCTGAGCGGCTGGGCGGACCTGATCGACTCGATCTACTCCCAGCGCACCCAGCACGTCCAGGCGGGCGCCCTGCTCGACGGCGCCGGTACCCTCACCGGCCGTCCGAGCCCCGAACTCCAGCAGGTGTTCCAGGACTTCTTCGCCTCCAACCTGGCGAAGGAGCCGGATCTGATCGCCTGGGGCAGGAAACGTTCCCCCGCCACCTACATCGACGAGTTCAACAAGAACGGCACGGCGCTCCTGCTCGCCAACGCCTGGGGCGACACGATCTTCCCGCCCAACCAGTACGTCGACTTCTACGAGAAACTGACGGGGCCGAAGAGACTGGAGCTGCGTCCGGGCGACCATGCCACGGCCGAACTGACCGGGCTGTTCGGGCTTCCCAACGATGTGTGGACCGACACTCAGCGCTGGATGGACCACTATCTCAAGGGCGAGGACAACGGCATCGACCGCGAACAGCCGGTGGAGCTCAAGCCCCGCTCCTCGGGCGGGTACGAGGGCTACCCCGACTGGAAGTCGGTGGGCGCGACACAGCGGAAGATCGACCTCGCGGGAACCACCACGATCCACGCCAACGCCGACTCCGGCGCGGACGGCGGGGTCATCTTCCTGTCCAGCATCCTCGACCAACTGGCCCAGGTGCCGCCGATCGCCTCGATCCCGCTGCTGCCGCGCCGCTACGCGGCCGTGTGGCAGTCGCCGAAGTACGCCACCGCCCAGCACATCCGCGGTACGGCGAAGCTGCACACCACCGTCACCGGCACCAAGGAGAGCGGCACCCTCGTCGCGTACCTGTACGACGTGGGCCCGCTCGGCCTCGGCAAACTGGTCAGCAACGCGCCGTACACCTGGCACGGGCTGACGCCCGGCAAGCCGTTCGGCGTCGACCTGGAGCTGTTCTCCACGGCCTACGACGTCCCGGCCGGGCACCGGCTCGCGCTGGTCGTCGACACGGTCGACCCGCTCTACATCGAGCACAACCCGTCCGGCGCGCAGCTGACCTTCTCCTCGCCCGCGGAGGACCCGTCCTATGTGTCCGTTCCGCTGCGCGAGCAGTGATCTTCGACCGCCACCGGCCGGGCACACCCCGATGAACTGGTGCTGCCCTCCCCCTACGGTCTCGGTGGCCGTGGGGGGTGCCCCACCGTCACCGAGATCGCGGGGACGAACGCCCCATCCTAGTCGAGGTTCCGGCCGGTGGTCCCCAGGGCTAGAACTCCGCCACCTCGGCGTACACCTGCGTCAGTTCGGGAGCGCCGGTGTCCGCCCAGGTGTGGCCGGCCTCGACCACGTCGATCTCGCGCCCGGAGGTCAGCCGTACCACGGGATGGCCGCTCGGCCACACCACCCAGGCCGCCCCCGGCACCGTACGCACGATCACCGTGCCCAGATACAGGCCCGCGTCGTTGCCGAGCCAGGGGACGATCTCCTCGTCGTCGCGCCAGCGCGGCACGATCTGGTCGAGTGCCTCCAACGACGCCGCCGAGTCGTCCAGTTCGACGCCCGCATCGTCGGCCTGGGAGCGCAGCAGCTCGCACTCGGAGAGAAGTGCGGCGACGCTGCCCGGGTCGGGGTCACCGGTGGAGAGCACCGAAACCCCCCGGGAGGGGCCTCGTTTCTTGCGCCAGTTGCCCAAGAAAGGGATGTTCATACGCCCAGCGTGACACCCCCGCCACGGCTCGCACCACAGGGCGCGCGGACTCCGGCCGCCGCGCCCCGCGCAAGGCCGTCACAACCCCAGGTCGACCACCACCGGCGCGTGGTCCGACGCGCCCTTGCCCTTGCGCTCCTCCCGGTCCACGTACGCGTCCTTCACGGCCTTCGCGAACGGCTCGTTGCCGTACACCAGGTCGATGCGCATGCCGCGGTTCTTGGGGAAGCAGAGCTGGCGGTAGTCCCAGTACGTGAAGGGGTGGTCGTACTTCAGCGGACGCGGGACCACATCCGTGAGACCGGCCTCACGCAGAGAGGTCAGGGCGGCGCGCTCGGCGGGGGTGACATGCGTCGCACCCTCGAAGGCGGCGATGTCGAAGACGTCGTCGTCCGTCGGCGCCACGTTGTAGTCGCCCAGCACCGCGAACGGACGGCTGCCCCCGGCGTCGCCCGCCACGGCCGCCTTCAGGGCCTCGAACCACTGCAGCTTGTACGCGTAGTGCGGGTGGTCCACCTCACGGCCGTTCGGCACGTACACCGACCAGACGCGGACCGGGCCGCAGGTCGCCGAGACGGCGCGGGGCTCCTGGACGCCGTCGTAGCCCGGATCGCCCGGCAGGCCCTTGACCACGTCCTCCAGGCCTACGCGGGAGAGCACCGCCACGCCGTTCCACCGGCCGGTTGCGTGGACCGCCGCCTCGTACCCCAGCTCGCGGAGCTGCTCGTAGGGGAACTGGGCCTCTGAGACCTTGGCCTCCTGGAGGCACAGCACATCCGTGCCGCTGCTCTCCAGCCAGGCCAGGAGCCTCGGGAGACGGGCGGTGATCGAGTTCACGTTCCAGGTGGCGATACGCATGTCCTCCAACCTACCGGGCGGGTACGACAACCGGTTGGGGGCCGCGGAGCCGGGCCCCCAACCGACGCGCCGCGGCCGTCAGACCTCGGCCGACCCGCCCGGAGCCAGGCGCAGGTGCTCGGCGCCGCCCAGCGCGCCGATCTGGTTGTCGTAGATCGGTCGCGCGAGATCCGTCAGAAGGGCGTCGTGGATGTCGTACGCGCGCTGCGGCTTGACCTCGCGGACGTAGTCGATCACCTCGGAGATCTTGTTCCAGGGGGCCATCACCGGAAGCATCAGCGTCTGAACCGGGTGGTCGGGGACCGTGAGCGCGTCGCCGGGGTGGAAGACCTTGCCGCCGTCGATCAGAAAGCCGATGTTCGTGATGCGAGGAATGTCCGGGTGGATCACCGCGTGCAGCTCGCCGTGCACCTGGACGTCGAAGCCCGCGGCGGTGAAGGCGTCGCCGTGACCGACCGTGTGCACACGGCCCGGGAAGGCCGCCGAGATCTTCTCCGCGACGGAGGCGAGGGTCCAGATCTCCGCGCCCTGGCCGGCCTCCAGGGCGGCGCGCAGCCGGTCCTCGTCGAAGTGGTCGAGATGCTCGTGCGTGACCAGGATCGCGTCGGCGCCGACCGCGGCGTCCTCCTCACTGAAGGTGCCGGGGTCGATGACGAGCGTGCGCCCGTCCTTCTCGAGCCGGATGCAGGCGTGCGACTTCTTCGTGAGCTTCATGAGCACCATCCTGCCCCCGCCCAGGCGTCCGGGGTCCCCCCGACGTGGTGCTCCCACTACCCGGCTGACGATCACTCCTGCGGGGTCGTCTCCTCGCGGATGACCTCCTGCGCCACCTTGAACGCGCTGCTCGCGGCCGGTACACCGCAGTAGACCGCCGTCTGGAGCAGCACTTCCTTGATCTCGGCCGGGGTCAGTCCGTTGCGCAGGGCCGCCCGGGTGTGGGAGGCGAGTTCCTCCAGATGGCCGCCCGCGACCAGCGCGGCGAGCGTGACACAGCTGCGGGCGCGCCGGTCCAGGCCCGGCCGGTCCCAGATCTCGCCCCACGCGTAGCGCGTGACGAACTCCTGGAAGTCCCCGGAGAAGTCGTCCGCCGAGGACAGCACCCGGTCGACGTGTGCGTCCCCGAGCACCTCACGGCGGATCTTGAGCCCCAGCTCGTACGGGTCGGCCCGGCCCGCGGGCTCGGACGTCATGACGGGCGGGGCGATCTCGGCCACGGGCGCCACCGGCGCGGGCGGCGCGAGCGCCGGCTTGACCGGGGGTGCCGTGATCGCCGTCAGCTGGCCGGTCGTCGCGTCGAACGCGGGCTGCCAGGCGGTCGAGAAGTGGTGGACGAGCAGATCGGTGACCGCCGCGGGCTGCTCCACAGGCACCAGATGGGAGGCGCCGGGGACGACCGCGAGCCGTGCGTCCGGGATCCCGGCGACCAGGGTGCGGGCCTCGGCGGGGCCGGTGACCTGGTCCTCCGAGCCGACGAGGACCAGGGTCGGCGCGCTGATACGGCCCAGCTCGGCGCGCACGTCGAAGGCGGCGAGCGCCTCGCAGGCCGCGATGTAGCAGCCGGGGTCGGTGGTGCGGACCATCTGCACGGCCCACTCGGTGATCGCGGGCTGGGCGGCCGCGAACCCGGCGGTGAACCAGCGCTCGGGGGAGGTCCGGGCGATGGGGTCGAGCCCGTTCGTCCGGACGATCACGCCCCGCTGACGGAACTCGTCGGCCGTGCCGAAGCGCGGTGACGCGGCGATCAGGGCGAGCGAGGCGAGACGCTCGGGGTGGCGCAGGGCCAGCTCGATACCGACGGCGCCGCCCAGGGCGCAGCCCGTATAGCCGAAGCGCTGCACTCCGAGCCCGTCGAGGGTGGCCAGCAGCCGGGCGGTGAGCTCGGCGACGGAGCCCACCGGGTGCGCCGGGGCGCCGCCGTGACCCGGCAGGTCGTAGCGGAAGACCCGCCACTGCTTGACGAGCTCGGGGATCTGCCGGTCCCACATGTGCCATGTGGTACCCAGTGAGGGACCCAAGATCAGGACCGGAGCGTCTTCTGGCCCGTCAAAGCGGTATTGCAGGGTGTTCGGTGGTGTCTCACTCACGCCCCAGACCCTCTCACGTCTCACGAAATCTCACACGGCCAGGTGAACCCGGCGGCTCGTGACTCTCGCGGCGCGGCACGCCCGGCGCTGCCGAGACCCTCGTGGGTCCACGTACGAGTTTTTCGATGTGCACGCCTGACCGTGGGGACAGTGCGTCCTCCTGGCTCGCGCACCCTCGCGATCCCGGCGCTGCGCAGCTTCCCACTTCGGCACGGCTTCCAGACAGTCTGGTTTGCAGCAAAGCGGGTAGTAGGACTCCGTTAGCTCTGTCTTGATCTTGGTGCCCAGCTCGCGAAGGCTCCAGACGAGGACGCGTAGGACATGGTGGACGGCCCGAACCAACCGTCGCTTCAGTTGCGATAGCCACGCTTGAAGTCTGCTTCGCGCCGACGATCTTCTTCTTCGAAGATGTCGATGGGGCGTAGGGTCCGTCACCAACAGCGCATGGGATCGGCACCCGCTCGCCTCCTCAGGGTGCCGGACGGGTAAGCCAGTCGGCGAAGGGCGTGCGGACATCCGGAACGTGCAATGGCGTGGCGTCTGCGCCGGCGTGGCGCGCTGCCTGCAGGACCGTTGTGAGGTCTCCGCTGGCGAGCGTTTCGACGGGGCACGCACTGCACTCGCCCTCACGGGCATGCTCTGTCCCGGCATCGGCGATGGCACGGACATGAGCGAACCCGTCGAGCCCGCGGTCTACACGAAGCGCGTACCAGGTGCCGTCCTGCTCAGCCCCGGGGAGTCCGGCTGCCACGCCCGGGTACATCGGCAGATAGACGTGGCCATCGTTGACACGTACGAGGACCACCTGATCCAGGTAGTCGCACAGATCGGGCTCAGGCTGATGGTCGTCCAGCCAGGCGACGGCTTCTTCGCGCGGTCCGGGACCCCACAGGTATTGGGCGGGGAAGACGGTGGTGGCGCTTCGAGCATCGAACTCCATCAGGTTCGGGTCAGTAACTCCGCCAGGGCAGAACACGGCACGGACCAGGACGTATGTGAACCTCCCCTCCTCGTCCTCTTGGGCCAGCTGGCTGGCGTAGCCAGCCGTGGTGTACTCGCCGCTGTCGTTCCAACCGATGGCGATGATGCTCCGGCTGAGCGGTGCCGGATACAGCCGACCTCCCGGCGTCGCGTGCCCCCACAGATGATTGATGATCTCCGCAAGGTCGGAAAGCTCCCTGGCCGCTTCCACCGGAGAGGTCAGGTGGTAGGTGCCGTGCGCCACCATGTTCCGCAGCCTGCGCAGAACCGGTTCCAGAGACCGGTTGCGCTGCCCGCGCAACATGCCCTCGCGGCGGGCCCAGGTCAGCAACCCGTCGAGCATGGCATTGAACGGCTCCCACACCCGGGAAGCGCCCATGCGGATTTCCGCACCGCGCACCTTCTTGTACTGCTCGAAGAAGTCGCTGTAGCTGGTCATCGTGATCTGGTACTCGTGCTTCTTGCGATCCCGGACCTCGACGACCTGTCCATGGTGGGCGACGAACCGGTCCCGCAACGCTTGCTCCAGCGTCAGCCGGGCCACGTCTGCCACCAGCGTGAACAGTTCGTAGCAGAGCACTCCGTGGCTGTGGGCGGCGCGCAGCTGATCGAACTTGTGTCGGGTTGTTTCAGTGACATCGTCGGCCAGCCTGAGCCCCGCGATCACACGCTGCTGGAAGTCGGCGGCGTCCTCCGGCTGCATTTGGCCCAGGCCGAGAGGTGTGAAGCGCAGAGAGCGTTCGTCGGCGGCCTGCAGTTCCTCCAACGGCTTGATGTCCATGCGCGCCCTTTCCTGCCTCTCCTAGGCATGCGTCTGGCGAACTGGTCAGGATGAGGTCTGCATCCTGTGCGGTGCAAGCGGATTGAGATTGTGCAGCGGGACAGGGTTGGGCCAGGCAGGGGGCGCCGGTCAGGATTGCGCGATGATGCCGACGTCGGGCCGAACCAGAGCTTGTGAGCCGGGACCGGCTCGGGCAGTACCGGATCAGTGAGGCCGCCTGGGTATGCGCTGAGACAGAAAGGACCACCAGTCGCAGGCCGACATACGCTCGCCAGGCCGCGCCGAGCGGGGGGCGTCCAGGCCGGGGCGCGCAAACACCAGCCGGAGCACGGGGCGTTCTGGAATGCTGACCTGTGTACGGATCGCCACAGAGGGCCGGTAAGGGGACGTATGGGCCTGCACATCTCGCGGATCGAGATACGGAACTTCCGCAACTTTCAGCACCTGGTCATCGATGACTTCCCCGCCCACGCGGTGATCGTCGGTGAGAACGGGGTCGGCAAGTCGAACCTGCTGGAGGCGATCCGTCTGGTCCTGGACCCCTCGTTGCCCGACGCCCGCCGACTGCTGCGCGAGGAGGACATCTGGGAAGGCCACCCGGGGGGCCTGAGTGGCAGGGCCGAAGTGACCATCATCGTGGACCTACAGGGATACGACAGCGACGACGACGCCAAGGGAGTCCTGTCGACGGCCACCGTCGACTTCGATCCCTATACCGCGCGACTGACCTACCGGTTCGCTCCCCGTACCGAGATCGAGACCGCCGCCGGTCCCGCGGTCCAGGTCACCGGACGGCCGCTGACCGCCCAGGACTACGACTTCGTCGTCTTCGCCGGCGTGAGCGAGACCAACGACGTGCGCAGGATCCGACGCGAAGTGGCCCTGCGCGTCCTGCCGGCGCTACGTGACGCTGAAGCCGACCTGCACAACTGGCGTCGCAGCCCCCTGCGGGACCTGCTCGAGCGGCTTCCCCTGGACCCGGCCAACCTCGAGGCCACCGCCTCCGCGATTGCCACTGCGGTCGACCAGCTGACCAAGGACGCCAACGTCGCGAAGCTCGAGCAGCACCTGGCCGACCGGCTGCAGGCCATGCTCGGGCCGCGCCTGGCGGTCGAGCCCACCCTCGGCTTCGCCTCCTCCCAGCCCGACGAACTCATCCGCGCCGTCCGCCTCTTCCTGGACACTGCCCGCCGCAGAGGCATCTCCGACACCAGCCTCGGCAGCGCCAACGTCATCTACCTCGGCCTGCTGCTGGAAGCCCTCAGCCAACAGCGCCGGGACGAGCAGTTCGTCGCCACCCTGATCGCTGTCGAGGAACCCGAAGCACACCTCCACGTCAGCCTCCAGCGCCACCTGTTCGGCTACCTGCTGCGCAGCGGACCGGCCCTCATCCTCACCACACACAGCCCCCACATCGCCGCAGTCGCCCCCGTCCGCTCCTTCATCGTCCTGCGCGCTACCGAGGCAGGCACCGTCGGGGCCAGTACTGCCAGCCTCCCCGTCACCAGCGACGAGGCCGCGGACCTCGAGCGCTATATCGACATCAGCCGTTCCGAGGTCCTGTTCGCCTCCGCCGTCATCCTGGTCGAGGGACTGGCCGAGCTGTACGTCCTGCCGGCTCTGGCCGCCGCCGCGGGATTCGACCTCGACGCCTACGGCACGGTCGTCGCCAGCGTCCACGGAACCGACTTCAAGCCCTACCGGGCCCTGCTGGGGCCCCGCGGCCTGAACACTCCCCACGTGATCATCACGGACGGCGATGCCGCCCCCGACAAGCGCAACCGGCGCGAGGCCGGTCTCACCAGGGGCGCGGGCCTCCACCCCAACCCCACCCAGACCGCAACGCTCCTCACCCAGATCGGGCAGTTGCCTGAGTACGGCACGGCTACTTACCACGCCAGCCGCAGTCCCCTCGCCGACGCCCTGCAGAGCATCGGCGTGTACGTCGGTGCTCAGACTCTGGAAACCGACCTGTGCGCCCTCTTCGGCGACGAGATCGTGGAGGCATTCCAGGAACTCAGCAGCAATGCCAACGCGATCGCCGAGGTGCGCCGCGGCGTCGCCAACGAACAGAGCCCGACCGTGGACCCCGACGTCCGCAAGGACATGCTGGACCGCATCTCCGACTTGGGCAAAGGCCGCTTCGCACAGCGGCTTGCCGCGCACATCCGCGCCGTTGACCTGCCAGCCCGCATCCGCACGGCGGCCCAGATCACCGACTCCGGCACACCCCTGGACACCCGGGCCCTGCACCACCTGGGCACCGCTTCCTACCTCTTCCTCGCCCTGGACGACATCTCCCACAAGGCCCGCGGCACCTCACTCTTCGCCGCCCGGCGGGACACCAACGGCACCAGCGAGCCGCGGGGAACCGATGCTGCAGGTCAGTGACGCGCTGCTGAGCGAACTCGAAGAACTCCACCCTACGCAGCGCACCGCCATCCTGCACCCAGGCAACGTCGTCCTACGCGCCGGCCCGGGCAGCGGCAAGACCCGCACACTCGTCGCCCGCGCCGCCTACCTGCTCGAAACCCAGATCTCCGCCTTCCGCGGCATCGCGTGCATCACCTACACCAACGCCGCAGCCGACGAGATCCGCCGCCGCGTCCTCAAACACGGCGTCCGCACCGACGGACGGATCACCTGCTCCACCGTCCACGCCTTCTGCCTCAACGAGATCCTGCGCGCCTTCGCCCCGCTCACCAAGGAACCCGCACCCCAAGCAGGACAGGTACTCGGCGACAAAGCCACCCAGATACTCCTGCAGCACTGCTTCGACCGCGTCGGCATCGCCGAGACCCTCGCCCAGTTCCGCACTGGCGAGAACACTAGGATCCGCCGCGCTCTGGCCTGCGGCGAACCCCTCGAGACCTTCGACCCACGTGAAGTAGAGGCCGCCCGCCTCTACGAAGAAGAACTCACCACCAGGGGAGAGACCGACTTCGAGTCCATGGTGACCCGGGCCCTGCGCATAGTGCGCGAGCACGAACCTGTACGCGACCTTTTGCGCGCACGCTTCCCGCACCTCATCGTGGACGAATACCAAGACCTCGGCGGAGTCCTCCACGAACTCGTCGTGGCACTGCACGACCTGGCCGGCATCACCGTCTTCGCTGTCGGAGACACCGACCAGTCCGTCTACGGATTCAGCGGCGCTGACGCCAAGTACCTGACCGCCCTGGCCGAACGCGGCGACTTCCGCGACCTGCCCCTAGACGTCAACTACCGCAGCGGACAAAAAATCATCGTCGCCGCCGAAGCAGCTCTCGGAACAACCCGTGAGCGCCGTGCACGCGACGGCGCACCTCCCGGAAGCGTCAACTTCCACCCCGTCGAAGAAGGCTTCGACGACCACGCACGACTAGTCTGCGACCTGGCCCAACAGGCAGAGCAGCAGCAGGTCCGACCGGAACGCATCGCCATCCTCTACCCGCAACGCGGCCCCCTCCTCGACGCCCTGCTGGACGAACTGACTCGACGCGAGATCTACTTCCTCTACGAACGCGACGACAAACTTCCCGCCGGAACCCTTTCCCGGTTCGTTCAACGCTGCGCCAGCCGCGCGGTGACGAACTACCAGATCCACACGGCCTCCGCCGACGAACGACCCGATATGCTCCGCCGGGCCGAAGCGCCCCCGCTTGCCCAGTTGGAACACACCCTCACCACCCTGCGCACTGAAGCCCAACTACCCCCGCCGCCCTCCCGCCTGGCCCTACTGCGGACGCTGCAGACCTGCCTCGACCCCCAGCCGCCCTACCCCTTGGACGCCTCCGCGTACGACTGGCTCCAGCAGCTACGCGCCAGCCTCACGCTCGACGCGATCGCCGAACAGCATCCCGACAAGGACAACAACACCAGCCTCGGCGAGCTGGCCGCCCTGTGCCGGTCCAAGGGCCTCGTCCTGCAGGACCTGGCCCAGGGCGAAGAGGTCATCGGGAAGATCCTCCTCACCACCTATCACTCAGCCAAAGGCCGCGAGTTCGACACCGTGATCCTCCCCGGGCTGCTCAACGGCATCATCCCGCGCAACGTTGCAGACCGCGGGAAGTGGCGCCAGCCCACGGTGAAGGAACTCGCCGAACAGCGGCGCACGTTCTACGTTGCCTTGACTCGCGCCGAGAGCACGCTGCACTTGATCTATGGCCCCGGCTACCACACCAAGAACGGCTATTGGCGTTCAGACGGACCGTCGGACTTCCTGATTGAGATGTACAGGCGCCTTCCGACAACGGACTTGTCGGAGCAACAGACGTGAACACCTCGCGCAGGACTGAAGGTCGCCCGATTTGCGTTCCCGCCTGCGCGATAGCCGCCCCGGCCCCCGCTGGTCCACAGCCAGCAGCCGGCCTCCGGGTCACCTCGATTTTGACTGCCATACTGCTGGGCAGGTCGCTCAATCGGCAGGCCGCCTGAGTCACGCTTACCCCTCCGTCGCAGCACCGTGCAGGCCGTCCCACGTTGTGGCGGCTCCGCGGAGGTCCTCCACGTCCGGCTTCACATACCACTTCTTGGTGGTCTTGACGTTCGTGTGTCCGGCCCACCGGGCAAGGATGTGATCCGGCACGCCTTTGTTGGCGAGGTATGTGAGGCAGGAGGAGCGAGCGTCGTAGAGGCGCACTCTGCGGAGTTCAAGGATCTCCATGAGCCGGTAAGCGCGTCTGCGGAGCTGCTTGATCGTGAAGGCTTCCCCAGTCTCGTGCACCACCACGTATCCGGAGTCCGAGTAAGCCTCACCGAGGACGAGCTTCTCCTTGGCTTGGAGAGCCCTGAACGACTTGAGGGCAGCCAGCACCGGTGCCGGCAAAGGAAGATCCCGTTCCCCAGCCAGGGATTTGGTGTCCTTCTCCACAACGTACCGATTCCCCATCATCGTCCGCGTGTTGGCTATGGTGATCGTGGCGGCCTCCAAGTCCACGTCTTCCCATCGGAGTCCGCAGACTTCCGCCGGACGTAGACCCATGAGGGACAGCAAGAGGGCAGCGTAGAGCCGTTCTTTCCGGACACCGTGAATGAACGTCTGGATCTCCTGGACGTTCCACGGCTTCACCTCCTGCTTCTTCTTTCGCTCCTCTTTGCGTGCCCTACGCGGAATAGTCACATGCTGGGCCACATTCATGGTTACTAGCCGACGCGTAACGGCTCGATTCAGGGCATCCTTCAATCGAGCGAGACTCATTTCCACGCTGGTCACTCCGAGCGGAGTGCCTGCTTTACCACCGCGCACCCGCCCATGCTTCAACGCCCAGTGCATCCAGTCTTCCACATCTTCCTCGGTGAGTTCCTGAAGCCGGATGTGCCCCAGCCTCCCCCGAACTCGATCGAGGGTAACCCGATAGTTGTAGATAGTGGTCTCTTCCAGATCCTCTGCCTTCATGGCCAGCCACTGATCAAGCCACTCATTTACATTTATCTGGTTGGGCGGTACGAACGTCCCTTCCTCGCGGCGGTTGGTGATGCGCGCGTACTCAGCCTTCGCCTCCTTGAGCGTGGCGAACGTACGAGTCAGCTGTTTGCGCCTCCCGGTCGCAGGGTCGATGCCTACGTCGACTACGAACCGGTAGCGCACCTGCCCCTTGGAGTTGGGTGGAAGCTTCTTGATCGGAACGGACAGGGGGTACTCACTCTCCTTCAAGGTGGACCTGCACCAGCAGGGCGCCGGATCATCTGGCTGGCACCAGACCAGTGCCATTCCGTTTCACGAGCTGCTGAGTTCGCTGCAGCTCCGCCGCCAAGCACAGCCGCGCATGCGAATCCTCAAGGAACCTCACGATCGCCGGTTTTGCCAACCGGCGATCGTCGTCTATGTTGCGCACCGCATCACGAAGACGGCATCTGCTTAGGCTCGCCGCAGCCAGGGCCAGTCGACGCCCAACCAGGTGCGCGCCGTCCGTGGCGAGCACCAGCGGACCGTCATCGGTGAGGCGGTCGAGATTCCGCGCAGCGAGGCGCTCGTCCTGATGGCGTGTGCCATTTGCCATGTTGCGGCGCCAAGACGTGCCGCAAGGTATACGAGGGCGGCACTGACGCTGCGATAGCCACGCTGCAACAGGTCCTCGCCGAACAGGCCGGCCACGCAAAAGCAGACGCACAGCCCGACGGAGACGGTCCCGTAGTCGCTGGCTGCCTGGCTGTACCAGGCGTTCAGACGCGCCGTGGGTATAAGGAGCGGGTGCAGTGAAGCGAGCGGATCGCATAGCGGGGTCAGACAGGCGGACCTCCCCAAGTAGGAGCCCTGCCAGCAAGGCAGTCACACGGGTGCAGGATTCCAAGGCATTTCGCAACCCGGGCCGCAGTGGACCATCTGCACATCCTGGCCTGGTATTTTCCAGGACGTTGTACGTTGACATGGTCCGGACGGAGGTATCCAGTCCTGTGGTCCTATTTCTCGTCTGCCGTGAGCGAATAGCCGCCGACAGCCAGCAAGTCCTCCTGTCGTGGGCTTGGGAAGCGCACGAGCCCCGGCGCCTGCATCATGCAGCCGCACGACCTCCTGCCGCTGCGGTGCCTAAGCGACACGCCACCGGCACCTGACTGGTACAGGTCGTGGTTGAGCCTCACTCGCCTTGAGGGGTGGCTACCAGCTTTCGGTGTGCCCTGGACGGCTGGGTAGGGTCGCGGTACCCAAGCTGGAGAGGTATTTGCATGGCCCACGATATTGTGATTGCGCAGACGACCAGCGACGACGAGGGGCAGGCGACGATGCTGGCCCGAGGTGCGGTCGAGAGCAAGCTTGCAGCGGGAGTTCACATTGATGCGCCAATCACCGCCTTCTACTGGTGGAAGGGGAAGGTCGAGGCGGCGCGGGAGTGGCGCATCTCGTATATGACTACGACGGACCGTCTACCCGCGCTAGAAGCGTGGGTGCACGAGAAGCACTCGTACGACGTCCCCCAATGGATCACTCTGCCCGTAACCGGCGGGTCGGAGGCGTACCTGTCCTGGGTCTTCGAGGAGACGGAATCGGACTGAGGAGCCACGGGCCGGGCGTCGGCGGCGTTGGCGCCCTGGGCGTGCCGCGTGCCACCCGAGGTGGATCAGGATGCGAACCGCCGGAAATGAACGGCAAGTTCGTGTTCGCTGTCAGGAAGCAACGCTGCAATAGCCGCCGCCCGCTCCTTGCCCATGGTGTTGGGCTTGGCCTGTGCCGCCGCAGCAAACTGGCGTGCCACGTAGACGCCTTGGTCGACGTCACCCCCACGCAGTAGGGCCGAAGCGAGATCACCGAGGACCACGACGCCCCCGTCCGGTAGTCCGTCTCCGAGGCGGTCGACCGCGGTATCAGCTGTGGACGTGAGCTCGGGACGCCTCAGCTGGCCGTACACGGACAGGGCCAACGAGTCCATGCGGTATGGGGTCACGAACCTGACCCATGCCTGCTCGCTGGCGTGGTCCGCGAAATCGTAAGCGAAGCGCGCTCGGTCTAACGCCCGGAGCGCCCCCACCTCGTCGCCGGCCGCCGCAGCTTCTTCCGCATGCCTACCGAGAACCCAGGCGGCAGCAGTAGCGTTACCGTGGCCGCGCACGTCGTTGGCGGCTTGGGAGAGGAACTCCATCTTCGCCTTTGGCGTCAAAGCGCCGTAGCTGCTGTAGGTCAGGGCCAGGGCTCGGAGTGGAGGATGCCCGGCAGCCGCCGCACACTGCGACGTGACTTTGTAGTAGGCGTTGGCTTTGTCGTGCTCCGCCAGGTCCCAGGCCACCCAACCGGCCAGAGCGGCGGTTTCTCCGGCGGCGATGGTGAGAGCGCTTTCGTGATCGCCTGCACGAGGCAGGGCCGCAGTGATCGCGTCAAGATGCGACTCGACCGTTTTTTGTAGCCGCCGCGCGCTGAGGTTGAGTTCCTGGACGTGCAGTTCAGCGGCTCGGTCGATGAGCGCGGCGGCAGCGGGCGAATCGATCTTGGCCCCCTTGCTGAGGGCGAAGGCGAGGCGCCCCCAGGGCTCGGCGGCCACGCTCACGCCGATGGTGGCGCTACCCAGGAGCGTGCGACGCTTCACGGCGTCTTGCTCCTCCCCTGCATCGGCATGCCCCTTTCTCTTCCGAGCGCGGGCGGCCTTGGCCTCTCGCTGTAGCTCCTCGAAGGGGACACCGCAGGCCGCCGCGATGTGGCCGATCGTGTGGTTGGTAGGAATGTTCTCGAAGTTCTCATAACGGCTGATCTCTCGGCGGGTCATTGTGTCCCGGCCGGAGACAGCGTTGATCGCCTCCGCCTGCTCCTCCTGAGTCCGGCCCGCCTCCTGCCGAAGCCGGAGGAGCAGGTCGGCGAACGGGTCTGGCATGAGTGTGACCTCTGTTGGTGGGCGGAATCCAATCATGGCCTCAATTCCCCCCTGCAGTTTCCCCCTTGACATATTTTCCCCCTCTGGATTCCCCTGGTCGACGGCGTCGCCGCGCGGTGCCATAGCCGACATGATCAGGCTCCAAGAGGCGGCCCCGCCCGGCGGGGGCATCCGTAGCTGTGCGGCTACAGCAGGCGCGTCATGCGTCAGGCCGGTTCAGGAAGATGAGCCCGGCGCATGGGCGAGGGCAGAGGTACCGGCGGCATCCCATGCCTGTCAGGCGGCCCTTCTCCCCGACCTCGCGAAGGTCGGGGAGATGCGGCGCATAGCCAGGGCGTTCCTGCGGCGGTGCCGTGTTTCGGAGCCGGTGGCGGGGCTCGTCGTACTGGCCGTCTCGGAGCTGGTCACCAACGCCGTAGTCCACGGTGAGGGCGAAGTCGTGCTCCGCATCACGGTGGGCGTCGACGTGGTGCGTGTCTCGGTAACCGACCACAACCCGGCGCCCGCTGTGCTCAAGGAAGCCGGACCCGACGGTGAATCGGGGCGCGGGATCCGGCTGGTCGATGCGATCTCAGACGCATGGGAGAGCAGCGGCGAGGAGACGTGGTGTGAGTTCCAAGACGCGAGGGCTGCAGCTTGAGCCAGACCTCCAGTTGGTTGCCGACGATGCAAATGGCAAGCCGGGCAGCTCAGTCGCTTCTGTCACACAGGGCGCTCCGAGGGCCGTTCGCTTGCCTTCGCCCAGTAATTCGGTTCGAGCATCTCGCCGGGCCAGGCGGGCTGACGGATCGGGCCACGAGGCCCCATCTGTTCGAAGTACGGTGCCAAGTCGATCACGGGCGTTCCGTCTACAGCATCGAGATCGGTGACCAACAGGTCCCGTCCCTCGACCTCGAGCAGCCGCGGGTAGCTGATCGCCAGTTGATTGGGACGCCGATGGTTGCGGTGGACGAAGGTACCGGTCGACGGCCAGTCCGGATTCCCGCGGGGGCTGCGTGCGTGGAGCTGGACGTCTTCCGGTCGCGCCAGGTGGAAGAGCCAGGTCACCGTCAGGTGGGAAAACTCTTCGATTCCCTGCAGCGTCTCAAGGGGGTACGCCTCGTTGAGACGGATGACCGACTCGACTCCGCCCTGGTAATCGTCCTGAACGCGGGTGTGGCCCCCGACCACCGTTGCGATCGATTCGACCTCGTACGTTGCCATCGGCGCTCGTTCCTCTCTAACGGGGTCGCGTGTTCAGCAGCTGCCGTCAATAGCTGCGGACGTGCTCTGTGGTCAGCCTATGGCGCGCAGCATTTCCCGCGCCCGGCGGTCCAGTTCGGCGACGTGGCGGCCACCACGTTGCCGCACAGGCGAGAGGTCGCTCTGCATGCGGACGATGACGTCGCGGGCGCGGCCGGACTGGACGCCAGCCATGGCGTCCAGTGCTTGTCCCCAGGTACCACATGCCTCATCGAGGCGTCCCTGCTGGACCTGGACAGCACCGAGGTAGCCGAGCGTCACACTGTGGGTACGGGCATACTGCTGCCGCCGGCGGGTGGCGACGCTGCGCTGAAAATGCAACTCCGCGTCGAGAGGATTTCCCAGGTCTCGCAAGGCACACGCAGTCTCGTGGGCGAGGGAGGCTTCCTGGAAGAAGCTGACGCGGTCGGGGGCATCCTCGTTATCGGCACGTGCGAGGTCCCTCTCCGCGCGACTGATGGCCGCGAGAGTGCCGCGGCGGTCGCCGCCGGCGGCCAGGGCGCGGGCATGGACTACCGCGAGCAGGGCCTTCTCCCGCGAGCTGGCCTGGCCGTAGTGGGTGCGGGACATGGAGGCGTCGGCCAGGTCGAGCGCTCTGCGTGGGTGCCCGAGGTCGACTGCTTGATGGGCGAGGGCACGCAGGATGTGGCCGCCCAGCGGTCCGTCTGCGGCTTCGGCCGCAATGCGTGCGGCGAGGGTGAGGTAGCGCTGGGCGGTCCGATGCTCGGAGGCGTCGAAGGCCATCCAGCCGGCGAGGTAGGTCATCTCTGCCACGGCCGAGTACGTATCCCGGCGGTGCTGTTCCGTTCGGAACCTGCTGCCCAGGAGCGGCACCGCTTCGTCGCGAAGATGGCCGGCCAGGGCCGAGCGCCCCGAGGCTCCACCGCGCTGCTGGTCCCTCGCGGAGTAGAAGGTGGTCAGTTTGCGGACATCGTCGATGTCAGCCTGAGTCACCAGCCGGGAGGAGACTGCAGGGCGCGAGGCCGCCGTGGCCGGGGCGGCTGCCCACCATGGAGCGGCAGGCAGGACGAGGCCGGCGGCCGAGTACGCGGTGGTAGCCAACAGCTTGCGTCGGTGCATGTCCAGATCGTCGCTTCCCAGCTCGGCCAGCACGGTCAGAGGGTCGACGCTCCAGTCAGAACTACTGTCAGTGGATCCTGTCGGCCCATCTTCCAGTCCGAGGTCAGCGAGGGTGAGGCGTCGGCCGAGCCTGCGGGACAGCGTCTCACGCAGGATATGAGGCGCTCGTCCACTGGGCTTCGTGCCCTGGACCCACATGGCGATGTGGGAGCGGGAAATGGCCTCCAGTTCGCGTACACCGCTCTCCGCGGCAACGCGAGCGACCGCGGCGGCTGCTTGGGGCTGGGACCAGCCCGCTTCGCGCAGGAGCGCGGCAAGGGCGACGTTTCTCTCACGGGCCATGTACTGCCCCTCGGTTCCGAAATGATCTTTGACGCCTTTGACGGCCTTGAGGGCCGCGTAGGCATACCCCCTGACAGGGATTCGCGGTTCGCTCAACGTAGCCGCAGGATCACTCACCTTGCACGTCAGTTGCCTGCGGTGCACAGCGTTCCTCGCTCAAGTTGGCTTGATTCACCTAGGAGTTGCGTCATGCGTCCCTCGCTGGCCCTTCGCCGGGCGTGCCAACTCAGTGATCACGGAAGGAGAAGCCACGCCCTTGGTGAGCCCATCCTGCGACGGGACCCGGCGGCCTCGGCGACGGAAACGGTGGCGCTCGTGCTGGGCGAGGACTCGCCGTTACCCGATACTGCCGCCGATGTGGAGGACCTCGCACTGCGGCTGCGAGGACACGTCAGCCAGCTCGGAGCTCTGACGCCTTCGCAAGAGCCGGCCCTGCTCCGTGCGCAGCAGCTCTGTTCGGGCGGCCTCCCCGGTGGCTACATGCCCAGCAGGGTTCATCTGGTCAGGCTGGCCGAGGCGACCCAAGACCTTATCGCTGCCGTGCAGGTCCACGACGTGGCCCCTGCGAAGTCGGTCCAGAGACGGCGCTGGTGGAAGCCGCCGATCAACGTGCTGCGCGGCGCGGTCTACGCTCTCGCCCTCGCGTGCGTGGTTCTGGCCGCGTCGGTGCCCCGGACATGACCGCCGCCGGGGCAGTTCTGATCGCGCTGATTCTCGGTCCCATGGCGTGGCTGGCTCTTCGTGGTGAGCGAGTAACCGGCCGCATTGCTCCACGGGACGTGGATCCCCGGCCGAGGCAGAACAGACCTCCCCCGGACCGGTAACCACCGTGCCTCTCTCACCGACACTTCCCGGCCGCCCCGGCGGCCCCGAAGCCACCCCCGGGTCCACGGGGACTACGGAGACCCACACGATGAAACGCCTCCCGCGCATCGAGCAGTACGGCCTGATCGGCGACATGCAGACCAGTGCCCACGTCTGCGACGACGGTTCGATCGACTGGCTGTGCCTGCCCCGGTTCGACTCGTCGGCCGTCTTCGCCGGCCTGCTCGGCACGCACAAGCACGGCACCTGGCAGATCGCCCCGGCCGCGCCTGGCCCCTCCGGGCCCGAAGCGGTCGCCGAGCGCCGGTACCGCGGTGACACTCTCGTCCTCGAATCGATCTGGCGCACACCGGCCGGGTCGGTCCGCGTCCTGGACTTCATGCCGCCTCGCGACGGGGCACCGCAGGTGATCCGGATCGTCGAGGGTCTGGCCGGTGAGGTGGCAATGGTTTCGGCCATGCGTCCGCGGCCGGGATACGGCAGCGTCAGCCCGTGGATCCACGAGGCCGATGGGCGCATGGTCGCGGAGGCCGGCGCGGACGCACTGTGGCTCGACACCTGCGTCCCGCAGGCGGAGAAGGACGGGGTCGTCGTCAGTGCCTTTGCCATCCGCGCCGGGCAGAGCGTGGCGTTCGTGCTCAGCTGGTGCCCGTCCCACGCACCGGCTCCGGAGATCCCCGACCCGCACGCGGCGCTCACCGAGACGCTCGCCTTCTGGCAGGACTGGACGCAGCAGTGCACCTACGACGGCCCCTACCGTGAGGCCGTGGTCCGTTCCTTGATCGCACTGAAGGCACTGACCTACCACCCGAGCGGCGGGATCGTCGCCGCGCCGACCACCTCGCTGCCCGAGGAGATCGGCGGCCGACGCAATTGGGACTACCGCTTCACCTGGCTGCGCGACGCCGCTACGACCCTGGCCGCGTTACTGGAGACCGGCTACCGGCAGGAGGCGCAGGCATGGCGGCGCTGGCTTCTGCGTTCTGTGGCCGGCGACCCAGAGAACCTGCAGATCATGTACGCGATCACCGGAGAGCGTGATCTTCGGGAACGGGAGTTGCCCTGGCTGCCCGGGTATGAGGGCTCGACGCCGGTGCGGGTCGGGAACGGGGCGGCGGACCAGCTCCAGCTCGACGTGTACGGCGAGGTGATCGAGACCCTGTACCTCGCGCACGAGAGCGGTGTGGCCCACTGTGCCGACACCGCGGTCCTGCACCAGCGGCTCGTCGAGCACCTGGCACAGCTCTGGCGGGAGCCCGACGAGGGGATCTGGGAGATCCGCGGGGCACGCCAGCACTTCGTCCACTCCAAGGTGATGGCCTGGGTTGCGATCGACCGCACCATCCGCCTGGCCGAAGCCGGTGCGCTCGACATCGACCTGGCCCGCCTGACCGAGCTGCGGGTAACCATCCACCACGAGGTCTGCACCAGGGGCTTCGATCCGGTGCGCAACACCTTTACCCAGTCCTACGGTTCCAAGGAACTCGACGCCGCCACGCTGCTGATCCCCCGCGTTGGCTTCCTACCGCCGAACGACCCGCGCGTCATCGGCACCGTGGACGCAGTGCGCCGTGAACTCTCCACGTCTGACGGGCTTGTGCGCCGTTACCCGACCATCGGCGACCACACCGGGGTGGACGGCCTGAGCGGAGACGAGGGCACATTCGTCCTCTGCTCCTTCTGGCTCGTAGACGCCCTGGCCCTGACCGGCCGCCTCGACGAGGCCCACGCCCTGTTCGAACGCCTCCTCGCACTGCGCAACGACCTCGGCCTCCTGGCCGAGGAGTACGACCCCGTCCAGCAGCGCCAGCTCGGCAACTTCCCGCAGGCATTCAGCCACATGGGCCTGATCCAGAGCGCCCGGCTGCTTCAACTCCTGGCGACGCAGTCCTCCCACCGCGGCGCGGTCGCGTTTCCGTCACCCCGCTCGACCTCACGCAGCACACACAAGACCTGCGCAGACCTGACGCTGCAGCACGCCTAGCCACCCCCACCCTGACGAGGATTCCCATGCCTGACAGCGCCTTTTCGGCACGGCCGGCCGCCACCGGCCACCGCCGACGGCGGCCTCCGATCAGCGCGTTCACCCTGCACCGTGTCCACCGCGCCGTCGCACTGCCCCTAGTGCTCCTTGCCGCCCTGCTGGGTGCCGCCTTCACCCTCTGGTCGGTGTCCGCGGTGGGCCTCGGCTGGCTCCTGGCCGGCCTGATCTGCGGACTCGCGGGCGTCGCCACGATGGCGGCTCGCGGAGCGCGAACGGCCGCAGGAGCCATACAGGCAGCGGCGGAGGAGGCCCGGGCGACGGCACTGGCAGCAATCGCAGGGGCAGCCGCGGCCATCGAGAAGTCGGTGCAGTGGTCGGCGGACGAGCTGTGCCGCGGGGGACGCCCGCCGCTGCCGGACCTGCAGGCGCCACCTGCCAGCCCTGACGCCGAGATTGACAAGGCGTTGAGTGCTCTCCAAGTGCGGGCCGTCGCGTCGTTGATACGGGTGCACGACGAGTCCCAGTCCGTCGTCCTCCTGGAAGTGCTGCGCCGCCTGGCCATGCGCGAGCACGCCTTGGTCGGCAAGGCACTTGAAGCACTGAGCCAGCTGGAGATGCTGACCGACGACCCGGAGCTGCTGGCCAAGATCTTCGAGATCGATCACCTCGTGACGCGAATGCGTCGCCAGGTCGAGAGCACGGCGGTGCTGGGCGGGCAGTCCCTGCGCAGCGTGCGTCGGCCCGTTCCCGTCAAGAGCGTGCTACGCGGCGCGGTCTCCGAGGTCGTGCAGTATCCGCGGGTGGCGGTAGCGGCCGGGTCCGTGGGCGCGGAGGTGGGTCTTCCCGGCCATGTGGGGCCGGACCTGACGCACCTGCTGGCTGAGCTGATCGAGAACGCCTGTGAGTGTTCCGATCCGGCTACGAAGGTGATGGTGCGTGCGCAGCGGGTGGCGAACGGGCTGGCGGTCGAGGTCGAGGACCGGGCCATCCCCATGCATCCGCAGACGCGGGCGCAGATGAACCACCTGCTCCAGGCCCCCGACGAGGTCGACGTCAGCGGCCAGGTGCGAGCGGGGCAGCTCGGCTTGCTGGTCGCCGCGAAGATCGCCCAGTCGCACGGGCTGTCCGTTCTCCTGCAGGAGAACGTGACGGGAGGCACCACCGCCCTGGTGGTCATCCCGGCACGGATCCTAGTAGCGATTCCCTCCGTCGACGATGCGAGCGCGCCGCCCCAGGACGCCCGCCCCTTGGCGCCGCAACCGCAGCAGGTTGCAGCGACTCCAGCCACCCCGAGGCCGGGGCAGGTCCCACGCCCCGGTACCGCAGGGGCGCCGGAAGCCGCACAGGCAGGTCACTCTGCTGATGCGCCGGCCCTTCCCACGCGTAGACGCCAGGCCGGCACGTTCCATCCGCCACACGAGCGGGAGCAAGCCCCCGTGACCGCGGCGACGCCAGGGCTCGCAGCCGCCTTCCGTACCGGCATCCAGGCCGGCGGGCAAGCCGGTTCTCCCACCGCTTCGACAGAGCACCCCAGTCCCTGAACCTCGTCCCTCCACGTTCCCGGTGGCCGTTACATCCGCTGGCCCTTCCCCCCCTTCTGGAGCGATCCCTATGAGCACCCACCCCGCGATGAACAACGTGACCGGCGACGCACCCGCAACTGAGACAACGGCAAGCGGACAGCGGGACAACATGGCGTGGCTGCTGCGGCAGTTCGCCTCCGACACGACGGGCGTCACGCACGCCGTCCTGCTCTCGCGGGACGGACTACGGCTGCTGGACAGCGACGTCGACAAGGACTGGGCGGACGAACTGTCGGCCGCCATCAGCGGAGTGGCCTCACTCGCGGCGAACATCACCGGTCCCACCCACAAGAAGAGGCCGGCGAGGCAGGTCGTCATCGAGCGAGACGACTGTCTGATCTTCGTCCAGAGCTCCGGTCGCAGCGCGGCCTTCGAAGGCCATCCCGGCAACGAACGGGGCGTAGTGGACACGGTCCTCGCGGTGATCGCGACCATGGACGCCGATGCCGGCACCGTCGGGTTCGAGATGGGGCGCCTGGTGCAGAAGTTCGCCCCCTACATGCAGATCCCCGTCCGCGTCGGCACGGGTGATGAGGTCCGGTGACCGCACACGGCAGCGCGGCCGAGGATTCGACGTTCGTGCGGACTTACACCCTGACGCGCGGTCGCACCCGGCCACGGCATCTGCTCGGCCTGGACACGGTGCTGGATGCCGGACCCGGGCGGCCCGGCCCGGGCCAGGCCGAGGAATGCGCAGAGATCCTCGCCCTGTGCCGGGAGCACCGGCGTTCGGTGACCGAGCTGGCGGGCCGACTCGGCCGTCCCGTAACCGCCGTCAAGATCCTCATCTCCGACCTCCTGGACGCCGACGCCCTGGTCGTCCCTGTCACCGCCTATGCCGCGTCCGACGCGCATGCACGTCCCTCTGCACAACTGCTGGCGGCCCTTTCTGCCGGCCTGAAGAGGAAGTGGCCCGATGCCATCGCCTACCCCCAGGCCGGGTGACCCGGCCGTGGTGCTGCGGCCGTCGTCGCGCCCGCGTACCGGTTCACCGACCGTGCTGAAGGTCGTGATCGCTGGCGGTTTCGGCGCGGGCAAGACCACCGCCGTGGGTGCCGTCAGTGAGATCACGCCGCTGAGCACGGAGGAGTACCTGACCGAGGCGAGCGCGGACGTGGACAGCCTGGCGGGCGTCGAGGCCAAGCAGACCACCACGGTCGCCTTCGACTTCGGTCGCCTCAACCTGCCTGACGCGCCCGTGCCCCTGGAATTGTTCCTGTTCGGCACGCCCGGCCAGGACCGCTTCGTCGACCTCTGGTACGACCTCTGTCGCGGAGCCGTCGGCGCGGTCGTCCTGGTCGACACCCGCCGCCTGGAAAGCAGCTTCACCCCCGTCGGCTTCTTCGAGGACATCGGCCTGCCCTTCGTCGTCGCGGTGAACCAGTTCGACGGAGCACATCGTTACCCCCCCGAAGAGGTCCGCACCGCCCTCGAACTGCCCGCCTCTGTGCCGGTGGTCACCTGCGACGCTCGCGATCCGAACCACGTCGCTGGCGTCCTGCTGACCGTAGTTGGCCACGCCTTGAAGAGCGCATCGGCAAGCCCCGCTCGCCCCGCATCCACTACCACCTTTCAGGACGCCTGATGTCGTATCAGCCCAACGATCCCTACCGCGCACGGCAGATCGCCCCCCTCACGCAGTCGCTGCCGCGACGCGCCATGCGGGAGGTCACCCATGGGCCATCCCTCCCCGCCGGCGCCGCCGTCCCCGTCCCGCAGGCCCAGCAGGCGAGCGAGCTGGCGCAGCGATACGAGCTGCTGGATCGCCTAGGCGTGCCCACCGCTGCCAGCGAGGACTTCGACGAACTGGCCCGCGACATGGCCACACGAGCCGGGTTCCTGTACGGCTTCGTCAACCTCTTCCTGGAGGAGCAGACCTTCGTCGGGCTGCACCAGCCGCCCGCGGACAGCGGGTACGTCATAGTCGGCCGCACCATGAGCCGAGACCACGGCTGGTGCCCGGAGGTCATGGCCCGCAAGAAGGCCCTTCCGCTGCACGACGTGCACGCCAGCCCGCGCTTCAGCGGCAACCACGTGGTCGACGCGGTCGGGATCCGCTCCTACTTCGGTGCCCCGCTCATCCACGACAGCGGCACCGTGCTGGGCACGGTGTGCGTCATCGACCCCGAGAAGCGGCCCCTGAGCGAGGCCCGACGGCTGAGAGACATCGTCATCGACGCCGGCGTCCGGGTGATGGACCACATCGCCCGCGCGCCCGTCCGCTAGTCCGTTCCACGACCCCCCACCCGGGAGCCGCAGGCGATCCCCGGCCGCTCCACCGTGCGACCTTCATCCAGGGAGAGGGAGACGACCATGCCCGCCACACCCACCACGCCGCCGCCGGCGCTGCGCCCCTATCTCACCGCCCGCCACGAACTGCTGTGGGACGAGGCGGACGCCTTCGCGGCCGAGCACATCGCGCCGCGCGCCGCACGCATGGAGGCCGCCCCCGGCAGGGTGGAGCGCAAGGTCGCCGACCTGATGGCCGCACGACGCTGGTTCGCCGTCACCGTCCCGTCATCCTTCGGCGGGCTGGGCGCCGGACACGTGGCCAAGACCATCCTCGTCCACCGCATTGCCCGCGTCTCGGCGGCTGCGGCGGCCATCCTCCAGGCCACGCTGATCCCCGTCGGCGCCCTGCTGCACTTCGCCACCTACGAGCAGAAGGGCCGCTGGCTGCCCCGTGTAGCGGACGGTTCACTGCTCTTGTCGATCGCCGTGACCGAACCGCGAGCCGGCGGGCACATCGGCGGCATCGAGACCATCGCCGAGCACGTCGGCAACCAATGGGTGATCACCGGCAGCAAGATCCACATCGGGAATAGCCACCTCGCGGGAGCCCACCTCGTGGTCGCCCGGACCGCCAAGGCAGGCGTGAGCACCTCCCAGGCGCTGACCGCGTTCATGGTCGAATCCAAGCGCCGAGGGCTCTCAGTCGCCGACCACCGTCCCGGCCTCGGCCTGCACGGCTTCTCCGCCGGCCGCCTCGACCTCGATCACGTCCACGTCCCCGAGGAAAACGTGGTCGGAGAGATCGGCCAGGGGCTGGGCGTAGCGCAGAGCAGCAGCATCCTGTACGGCCGTCCCAACCTGGCCGCAGTCAGCCTGGGAATACACGAGGCAGTCGTGGCCGCCTCGACCGCTTACCTCAAGGCGCGCTCCCGCTACCGAGGCGCCCTCTCCGATCTGCCGGTTCTGCGGGACCGCATCGGTGACATGGAGGCCCGCCTGCGCGCCGGGCGAATCCTGGCCTATCAGTCCGTGCACCTCCTCGACCAGGGCCTGCCCTGCGACACCGACCTGATCAACGCCAAGTACCTCGGCCACCAGTGGGCGATGCAGTCAACCCAGGACGCCATGGAGCTGCACGGCGCCCACGCCCTCAACGGCGACTACATCCTCCAGCGCCTGTGGCGCGACATCCAGTTCACCTACCCACCGGCCGGAACCGGCGAAGTCCAGCGCATACGCCTCGCCGACGCCGCCTTCGACGAGGCCCACATCCAGTGGTCGGAACGTCTCGCCGCCGAAGCGGCGTGGGCCCGCCCCGACCCGACAGTCGCATGAGCCCCCGTGTGCGGCGCCCCGTGAATCCAGACCGCCGCGCACGGGCCTGTGTCGCCGGCCCCCGTCCCCCGCGGGGTCCGGCGACACCCCACCCGATATCCCTCAACCCAGCCGCGAAAGAGATACCCGTGACCCCGCGCATGATGACCAGCGCACCGATCACCCCCCTGACACCGACCCAGCAGCGCGTCGCCCAGCACCTCGTGGACGGCCTCGGCCCTCAAGAGATCGCCGCGAGGACCGGGCTGTCGGCCGTGACCATCCGCCAGTACGTACGCGACATCCGGGAGAGCCTCCACTGCCCGCCCCGCTGCAAGCCCCCGGTGATCGTGCACTTCCTGTGCAGCGCCCGGCAGGTCGCTCCGCCCGCAACGGACAGGCCAATGCCGGAACTCAGTCCAGAGCAGCAACTGTTGCTGCGGGCGGTCGCTGAGCACAGCAATCCCAGCGACATTGCTGCCATAGCCAAGATCGCGCCCGCCGACGTGCGAGCCGCACATGACGAACTGCTCGACAAGACCGGGGCGGCCAACACCACCCAACTTGTCGTCTGGGCCCACGCGTGGGGCCTGCTGGGCGCCAGGCGGGTCACCACGATGGAGAGCGGAGCGAGCCAGTGAATGCCTCACCCGCTTCTGCGGCCATCGAGTCCTCCCCCGCGCCTCGAAGCCAGTGCGCGAAAGGGTTACCGGCCGTGTACGAGATGCGGTCGTTGCGCACCGACGCCGAACGGGACGAGGCCGCGGCCCTCGTCCAGGACCGTCAGCGCTGGCTCGCCATGCGCGGCGTGCCTACACCCGCCCGGTCCGATATCCCGGCCCTGTTCCGCGCCCCGCAGGTGAAGCCGGCTGGACTGTTCGAGGACGGGCTGCTGCTGGCCTGCATGATCCCGCAACGCGGGCCCGACCTCGGATGGGGCGAAGGCCCGTGCCTCTTCCTGGACTGCGTCCACACCCTGCCCGGTCACTCCGATGACACCGTCCGGCTGATCACTCTGTGGGCCTCCGACTTCGCCGCCCGGCTCGAGGTACCGCTTGTGCGGGCCGAGGCCATGGCCCGCCATCCTCTCGACGTCGATCCGATCGCCACATTCCTTCGTCGGCTCACCGACATGGGCTGGGACGTCCGTGGATCGGGCACCGGACAGCACCATGAGCGAGTCGCGCGCCTCGAACTCACCGCTGAGCTTCGGCCTGGGCTGAGCGCGCTCATCGGCTGCCAGGTCCACGAGCCGCAGTCCGCCGCCGACCAGCGGAGTATCGCGTGAGGACCGCGGAACCGCTGCGGCCGGACCTCGCCCGCGAACTCATCGCCCGCGCCGCACAGTCCGCAGCACGCCGGGCCAGACGCGTACGCAACCAGCTCGACGCCGTCCACCTCGGCCAGGACCGTCACGCTGAGCACGCCGACACCAAAGTGCTGCGCCGCATCCTGGCCGAACATGACTGGCCCGGCCACCGTCTCGTGGGCCCCGACGCAGCACGTGCCGCCTGGAGCATCGCTCTTCACGCCGACGACGAACCCGACTTCCAGCGGGCGGCCACCACCCTTTTGAAACGTGCGGTCCAGGACGGCGATGCGCGCATCCAGCACTGGGCCCACCTTCACGACCGCGCCCTGGTCAACAGCGGGCGCCCCCAAGAGTTCGGGACGCAACTCGTCCTCAGCGCAGCAGGGGTGGAGCTGTGCCCACTGCGTGCGCCGCAGTTGCTGGACCAGCGAAGGGCCGCCGTCGGACTGCCGCCGATCGCCGTCGCTTTGGACACTGTGCGCCGCCGGTACGCCCTGGATCGCATTGTCGGCGGCTCACCGGCCGTCGTGCTAGCGGGGGTCGCATGACGCAGCGAGCCCCGCAGGCTTCCACAGACCCGCCCTCGCCCCAGATCACTTTGCGTGTGAAAGGACCGTTAAAGCATGAAGCTCACCACCGCCGTCCTCGCTGCCGGCGCCGCGGTTTCCCTCGCCACCGTCGTGGTCGGAGCCGCCCGGCTGAGGCAGGACGCGCGGCACCAGTCCGAACGAAATGAGGCGACCGTCGCGCGCAACCAACTCGACTGGCTGACGCAGATGTCCGCCAACCCTGACCTCGCCAAGCTCTGGACGCCCGAGGACCTGGACGTCGAGGAGTACATGCAGCTGCTGAAGGCCAACCAGCTCATCTGCATGCTCAGCCTGCGCGACCGCCTCGGCTTCGTCCGGGAGGGGCGTCTGCCGTTCTACGCCGCGAAACTGATGGAGAGGGACGTCTGCCGGCGGTACTGGGCCCGTTTCGGGGGCCTCCGCGCTCAGGAGGCCGAGGGCGACGAGCGCGCCGAGCACTTCACCAAGGTGCTGGACAAGGCCGCGAAGAACCACCTGGGGCACAGCCCGTAGCCGCCTGAAGAGGCGGCTGCCCCACCCCGCCCGAATCAGCCACACCCTCACCTCTCGGAGAAATCGAATGGGCTTCACTGCTGTTCCACTACCGCCCGGCAATTTCACCATCGGTAAGAAGTTCGCCTTCGAGGCTGGTCATCGGCTTCCCCGGCTGCCGCATGAGCACAAGTGCTCCCGCCAGCACGGGCACAGCTACGAGGTTGAGGTCATCCTCACTGCATCCGCGCTGGAGGATCCCGGCTTTGTCACGGACTTCGGTGCGCTCGCCCCGTTCAAGTCGTTCCTGGACACCGAGCTCGACCACCACAACTTGCACGAGATCCTGCCCTTCGAGCCCACCTCGGAGCGCCTGGCCCAGTTCCTGGCCGGCTGGTTCGTTCAGAACCTCCAATCGGAGATCCCCGGCCGCCTTGTCGCCGTCCTGGTCCGCGAGACCGCAAGCAGCTGGGCCCGCTTCGATGTGGTGGGCCAATGACCACAACCAAGCGGCTCAACCTCGAACCGGAAGCTGCCGAAGGCGAATCCCTGATCGTCGCGGAGTGCTTCGGTACCGAGGTGCCGACGTTTCAGGGCGAGGGCCCAAGCTGCGGACACCCGGCCCTGTTCATCCGCCTGTCCCGGTGCAACCTCACTTGCACGAGATGCGACACGAAGTACACCTGGGACTGGTCTCGGTTCGACCCGCACGAGGAGTCGACGAGGCAATCCGTCGCGGGCCTGGTGGCCTGGGCCACGTCTTCACCGGTCGAGCTGGTCGTGATCACCGGCGGCGAGCCGTTGATCCAGCAGGCGCGACTGGTGCCTCTCGTCCGGGGACTGATAGCAGCCGGCAAGCGGATCGAGTTCGAGACGAACGGCACCATCGCGCCCACTCCCGAGCTGGTGGCCGACGGGGTCCGGTTCAACGTCTCGCCCAAGCTTGCCAGCTTCGGCGTGAAGGAGACCAAGAGCATCGTGCCAGCCGCGCTGGAGGCGTTTGTGGCCTCCGGGCGGGCGGCGTTCAAGTTCGTCGCTTCCACGGTGGACGACCTCGACCGGATCGCCGAGCTGGCCGACGCCCACCGGCTCGCGCCGGTGTGGGTGATGCCGGAGGGCACCACCCCCGAGGTGATCACCGCGACTACCCGGGTCCTCGCGGACGGGGTCGCGGCCCGGCACTGGCACTTCACCACCCGCCTTCACGTGTTGGCCTTCGCGGACGCCCGAGGCCGCTGACCGCACGCGACTCCACGCCCCATCCGTTCCCCAGTCCCCGGAAACGAGAGACGCCCATGACGACCTCTATCGCCAGCCCTGCGGCGGCGCCGACCGCTGCCGTCGCCGGGCCCGCTGCGGTCATCGACACCGGCCGGGTCGCCGGCCTGATCCACCAGCTCTTGGTCGAGCTGGGCGAGAACCCCGCCCGCGAGGGGCTGACCGGCACCCCGGACCGCGTCGCGGCCTGGTGGAGAGCCTTCCTGTCCCCGGACGGCGCCGAAACGGCCACCTGCTTCACCGAGTCCCAGCTGGGTGGTCAGCTGGTCATCGTGGGCGGCATGAGCGTGTGGTCGCTCTGCGAGCACCACATGCTGCCCATGAACTTGCAGGTCACGGCTGGATACGTGCCGGATGGCGAGGTGGTGGGCCTGTCGAAGTTCGGGCGGATCGCCCAGCACTTCGCCGGCCGACTGCAGGTACAGGAACGCTTCACCCGCCAGGTCGCCGAATACCTCAACGGCGTGATCGGACACGAGAACATCGCCGTCGCCGTACGCGGCGTGCACCTGTGCATGAGCATGCGGGGCGTACGGATGGAGGAGGCTCGCACCACCACGGTGCACTCGGGCGGGCGCTTCGGCACCGACCCCGTCCTTTCCCAGCAGTTCCTCACCCTCACCACCGGCCTGTGGGGGGCGTCGTGATCACCACCGCGGGCATCGACTTCTCCGTCATCGCTCCGCCTGCCTACCTGAAGAACTTCGTCGCCCAAGAGCCGGCCCGCGTCCACCACGTGGCCGCCCAGCACGTGCTGTCCGACGAGAGCTACCGGGCCTTCTTCACTCACGAGGCCGAGCGCGGCGCCGAGATCATCATCGACAACGGGCTCTTCGACCTCGGCTACGCCCTGCCGGCGGAAAGCCTCGTCGAAGCCGCGCTGGCGGTATCCGCGAGGGAGATCATCCTGCCGGACGTCATGCGGGACGGGGCCGCGACCTTGAAGGCGAGCGAGAAGGCCGCGCGAGAGATCCGGAAGCTGTCTGGCGACGCATTCCGGCTGTGCGCGGTCCTGCACGCCGCTGACGACGACGAGTGGCTGCGCACCTACGACACCTTCGTGACCAGCGGCTGGGCCGGGGCCATCGCCCTGCCAGCCTCGCGTCGACCGGATCCCGACGAGCAACTGTGCCGCACCCGCTGGTTGGCGACCGCCTACCTGCAGGATCGCGGCCTGGTCGACGATCTGCTCATCTACCGGCTGCTCGGTCTGGGCCGGACCGGGCACCTGGAGCTGATCGAGCAGCGCGAGCACGAGTGGATCTCCTCCGTGGACGGCGCAGCCCCGGTCATCCTCGGCGCGATGGGCGTCGCCCTGCTGCCCGAAGGGCCATACGAGAAGCCCTCCACGCCCCGCATCGAGAAGCTCGGCCCGATCCCCGAAGACCGGTTCGATCTCATCCGGAAGAACATCTCCGTCGTTCGCGCGGCGGCCGGCAGCACCGTGACGATCGCCGAGGAGCACCGATGACGCCCTTACTCGCCGACCCGACCCCCGGACTCCTGCGCGCCGCCCCGATCGAGCCGGCCGGGCACACTATGACCCACGCGAGGCTGCTGCGCTACCTGGAGATCAAGGTCCACCACCTCATCCAGGACCAGGACTGGGACAGCATCCGCGTCATCGGCGGCTACGACCGCACGGCGGTGATCTCCCGGTACGAGAAGACCGGGAAGCTGTTCAACATCGAACGGCCCACCGCAGAGATCCACGGCCGTGACCTCATCGTCAAGGCGTTCCCCGGAGCCGACTACGTCCAGCACTACGCCCTGATCATCGCCACGTATCTGGCCATGACCGGCCGCCCCGTCGGCACCGTCACCTATCAGCCGCCCGAGCAGGAGGAGTGCCGAACGGCGCTCGACGCGCTCGACCTGGAACTGGACGGCGACCTGGTGATCGTCGGCTGGGGCCTTCAGTACCTCGCTCCCGAGAACGGAGTGTGGACCCGCGGACCCGGCTACGCCTGGCAGCGCCTCGACGTCGCCGGCCGTCGCGTGGTCTACCTCGGGTTCCTCCACAGCATCTGGGGAGACGTGGCCGGACGGGTCGTCACGCGCCTTGCCGAACTCGGCGCAGGCGACGTCGTCTACGTCGGCAAGGTCGGCTCGCTGACCCCCGGCGTCGAACCGAACGCCTGGCTGGCGACCGGCAACACCAGCCTGGTGCGCGGGGCGATGGTGAGCTGGGACGACTTCTTCGGCGACTACGCCGCCGCCCACGATGGGGTGCGCAGCGGCCTGCACGTGTCCTCCCCGTCGATCCTGCTGGAGAACCGCGAGTGGCTGGCCCAGCACACCGCCTCGTACGCCTTCGTCGACCCGGAGATCGGCCCCATGGGGGCGGCGGCGCGCCAGGCGGGGATCAGATTCGGTTACCTCCACGTCATTTCCAACAACCTCGCCACGCACTATCCCGCCGACCTGTCGAATGAGCGTCACAGCGACGTCCTGCGCCAGCGCGCCGTCCTGGTGGACCGCATCCGCACCATCATCACCGGCCGCCTGACCGCCGACCCGACCCACCCCCTGGGAGAATCCCGATGACGGCGAACGCGCCGACCACCACCGCAGCCGGGAAGCTGATCACCTTCGTCGGTGGTGACGGGGCCGGCAAGTCCACCCTCGCCGCCCGCCTGCACCAGGCCCTCAACGACGCCGGCCACACGGCAGTCCTCATCGGCAAGCACAGCACCGACGTCCGCCGAGACCCGGACCTGTCCGCCTACCTCGACCGCCTCAACGCGCTGGTCTACCGGCGCGACGCCGGCGTCGCCCAGGCATGCGGCGACCACTACTGGCTGCTTGCCCTGGCCTCCTGGTACACCCTGCAGGACCGGCTCGTCATCCAGCCGGCCCTCGCCGCGGGAACCCACGTGATCCTCGACAACGCGCACCACAAGATCCTCGCTCGGTACGCGGTCAACCCCGAGGTCTCCCCCCGCCTGTGCGAGCAGGTCTTCGCGCATCTCACAAAGCCGGACCTGGTGTTCTTCCTGAACATCGGTGCCCGCGAGGCTCTCGTCCGTAAAGGCTCGTTCACTTCCCTGGAGGCCGGCCACGCCGGCGGCGGTGACGAGGACTTCATCCGTTACCAGGACACCGTCCTGGACCAGATGCGCGAACAGGCGGAGCGCGGCGCCTGGCTGACGCTGGACGTCGCCCAGTTGGACCGCGACCAGGTCTTCAAGGCCGCCGCCGCTGCCCTGGCCGACCGTCTGCGCCTGACCGTCTAAACCGGCCCTCCCTCCCCGATCGACAAGGAACGCACCATGGACCAGGCCCTGCCCGCCAGCGGGACATACGTCTGTCACGGCATCACCTGGGCGAGCGGAGACCCCCGTCTTCTGCTCGCCCCCGTGACCGGCGGACCGCTCGTCTACGCCCCAGTCACGGGCAGGCGCCTGGGCTACCAGGTGAGTGGTACCGGCCGGTGGTGCACCGGCCGGTACCGGTTCGCCGACCGCGTCCGCGTCGAGGCGGTCGCCTGCCCTGACCGGGCCCCGGCCGAGGCCGGCGGACAGTGCCCGGCCTGCGCCGGGCGGGACGACTTCCGCTTCGCCCACCGGTTCCACTCCGGCGGGCATGTTCCCGACGCCCTGGCGGCGTACATGGCCCAGCCGCACTGGCTGTACCTGGCGACGTTCGCCGACGGCACCACCAAGATCGGCACCGCGGCCGAACCCCGTAAGCGCTCCCGCCTCGACGAACAGGGTGCCCTGATCGCTACCTACCTCGCCCGGAGTGCTGACGGCCGCGCCGTGCGGTTCCTGGAGGATGCCCTCACCCGCCACCTCGGCCTGACGCAGACCGTGCGAGCCGCGGCCAAGCTGACGGCCCTGGCCGAGCTGCGCGACCTCGCCCCGCTCGGCGCCGCCCACCAGCGGCACCTCGACCGCACCACCGAGGCCCTGAGCGGCCTGAACGTCCCGGCCACACCGGAGCCGTGGACGCCGCCCAGCGAAGGCGACCTGCTGCGGACGCCGGAGACCGGGCGCGCCTTGTACCCGCACGACCCACGCTCCGGTGAGCACGGGCTGACGGTGCTCTCCTGCCTCGGCTCCCAGGTCCTCGCCACCCTCGACGGCGACGGTGAACAACTGCCCTACCTGCTCGACCTCGGCACCCTCAAGGGTCGGCGCATCGTCCTCGGCGCACAGTTCTCCTCACCGCCCGCCGCCGTACAGTCCGCGCTCTTTTGACCCTGCCCGAACGCCCGGCCTGCACTGCCGGGCCGCTCTGAGAAGCGAGGCCACAGCAACATGGCACCCCAGGACGCCATCCTCGGCTGGGACGAGGACAGCAACGCCGAGGCGTACGACGCCTTCACCCGCGCCCACCCCATGTACGACGCGACCAGCCGCGACCTTGCCCGCCGAGGCCATCTGGCCAACGCCAGCCTGGTGGTCGACCTGTGCGGCGGCGCCGGCGCGACCGCCCGCGCGATCCTCGACCTGATCCCGGCCCGCGCTCGGGTCGTCTCTGTCGACAACGCCGCCGCGATGCAGCGTGTCGGTCGCCGCACCCTGACCGACGCCCGCCTGACCTGGATCACTGCCCCGGCCGAACGGCTCGCCGACCACCTGCATGCCAGCAGCGCCGACGCCGTGGTGTGCAACTCCGCGATCTGGAAGACCGACACCGCCGCAGTGTTCGCGGCCGTCGCCCACATCCTGCGCCCAGGCGGGCGCTTCGTCTTCAACATCGGCGGTGGCTTCGCCGGCGTCCGGCACCCCGACGAACTGTCAACCCGCACCGGGCCTTCGCTGAACGCCCTCATCCGCCAAGTCGCCGCTGAGGCCCACGGATACACCCCACCGCCGCGCGACGCGGACAGGCCGCCGAAGCTGCCACTGAAAACAGTCACCGAGCAGCTGACTTCAGCCGGACTGACGGTCGTCGGCACAGAGGTCACCGCCCAGCACAGCACCATGGCCGAGAAGAAGGCGTGGCTGTCCATCCCCGTCTTCGCGCGGCCCGAGGGCGACTTCACCCACGCCCAGCGGATGCAGATCCTCGACACCGCCTACGCCATGACCACCCCCGATGCCCCGGCCGTGACGAGCTGGCTCGTCGTCGTCGCCCAACGGCCGGAGGCCGCCGCATGACTCCGGCCGCCCCGGCTCCCGGCGGCGGGGCCCGCCTCTGTGACCACGCAAGCGTCGGGGTACTGGTCTCCTCCCCGAGCGGCCTGCTGGTGTTCGAGAGGGCGATTCCTCCGGCCGGAATCGCCCCGGTCGCCGGCCACGTCGACGAGCATGGCGGCCCCGAGCAGGCCGCGCGCGACGAAGTCACCGAAGAGGTCGGTCTTACCGTCACCCACCTGCACCTGCTGCTGGACCAGTGGCGGCCCAACCACTGCCACCGCGCGCCCAGCGGTCCGGTCGGCCACCACTGGTGGATCTTCCAGGCCGAGGTTTCCGGGTCGCTGTGCCCATCGCCCCGGGAGGTCCGCGCCCCTCGGTGGATCCACCCGGCCCAGCTGCAGCAGCACGCGCTGCGGACCGCCGCGCACGCCAACGGATGCCTGGACCGTGAGGAGTTCGAGCGCGAACCCGGCCTGGAGCCGGTGTGGTGCCGCTTCCTGCACGACCTTGAGCTCGTCACCCTGCCCTCGGCCGACCTCGACCGGATCGAGGCCCTCCTGTGAACGGCGGCCAGGGGCCTACCTCAGCGGGAGCCGACCGCCCGGCCCGCTGCCAGACGGCGAGCGTGCGCACGGATGCGCTCGCGGTCTTCGGGGAAGACGCTGTCCCAGCCTGTGTCCAGACGGAACCATGCCGCCGGCTGGTTCTGCTCCCCGGCGAGCGGAACGTCGCGTCCCACGATCGCGGCGTAGGACAAGCCCAGCGTCGGAGACCAGTCGGCCCGGTAGGAACGCACCGCCACGGCCGCGGGCTCGGGCAGCAACTCGGTGCGCAGGCCGGTCTCCTCCAGCAGCTCTCGTGCCGCCGCCGCACGCGGCGCCTCGCCCGGCTCCACCTTCCCGCCTGGCGGCACCCATCCGCGCACGCGGTGCTTGACCAGCAGGACGTGCTCGAAGGCAGGGTCGGTGACCCACACCTCGGCCGCCAGCGGCTCCATGGGATGTCGGCGGGCTTCCTCCAGCCAGGCCCGTGCACCGTCGAACTCCCATGCGGCGAGGCGGGCATCCGCAACAGCCTCGTCCAAGATCACCTGACCGACTTCATCATGACTCACCCGCCCCACCCTAGGCCGACAAACCGGCCGGACGTCGCAGCGACGAGCAGGCAGCCATCCGGGGATGTCCGGCCGACCCGGTGGCCCCTTCGGGCTGCAGGGCGATCACCTGCGGCACCCGCTTCACACGAAGGAGACCAACGTGCCCGATGAGCAGCCCTCGGACCGGGGAGCCTGGGTCGTCCTCGGCGGCGTCCACCTCCTTAACCGCACCGCGCCACGGCGACCAGACGAGCCGATCGTGCTCGTACGGGTGCCACCGCAGGAGGTATGCCGGCCGGCCACCACCGTGATCTTCCGCTGGAACGCGCTGGGGCCCTGCCCGGTCGAAGCGCTGTACCCTGGCGGCACCCGGCTCGGGGCGGCCAGGATCGACGGCGGCGAACTGTTCCCCGACGCCATCGCCGGCCCCGCCCTGCGCGGCCTGGTCGGCACCGAGGCCGCCCCCGGCCTGGTGCCGCTGTGCTACCTAGCCGAACACCCCGGCGGCGGCTACCACGCGTACGCGCAGATCCGCTTCCACCCCGAGGACGCCTGCTTCGTCCGCACCACCCGGGACCCAGTAGGCCACGGCCCGGTCGAGGAACTGCGCTGGTTCGACCCCGTGCTGACGGCGCACGCAGAGTCGAGCACGGCGCTCAACAATCATCTGCGGTACTTCCGCAAGCACTTCTCCGGCACCGAGTTGGAGTTCAAGTACACCCTCGACCCGGCACCGGACATCTGGTCCGCGTCCATGGAACTGCTCAAGGCACTGCGCGACGGCAAGCTGGAAGGCTGCCGTCCGGAGTACCGGGAAGAGTTCCAGATCCACCACACCGAGAACCATCTGTTCGACGTCACCGGCCCCGAGCCCGAGATCGGCTACGCCTCCTTCATCCCCACCGTCACCGCCGGGCACGTGCTCAAGCGAAAGTGGTTCACCGAGGACGCCTTCGCCCGCCGCGAGGAACTCACCCCTGGCCTCGACATCACCCCCGACCGCTTCGAGACGTTCCTGCGCGAAGACCTGAACCTCCAGGTCCGGGCCATGCCGCCCTTCCAGCGCGTCCGCTACGACATCCAGTGCGAGTCGCTGCGCACCGGACACGTCTACGGCATCTTCCTCGATCGCTGCGCCCTCCTGGCGGCCCCCGACGTGGTGCTCTCCCAGTGCGAGCTGGAGTACCTCCGCTCACGCAGCATCCTCGACCACGACCCGGACGAGATCCTCATCGAGATGAAGCGGATCGACAGCTGGCTCTGCGAGTACCTCGCCAGTCACGGTTGGGCCGCCGAGCACACCTTCTACTCCAAGCGCAGCTTTCTTCGCGACGCCATCGCCCTCCGCCCGGACCTCGCCACGCGATGACTGACCAAGCGCCCCCCGGCAATCCCCCGTAGGAGGTACCGCAACCCACATGAGTGATCGAACACTGCATCACAACCCGCCCTACCCGACCGCACAAGGAGAGAGCCCGGTATTCGAAATCACGTTCTAGATTTCGCCCCCCTCCACCCGTTACGGCTACAGCAGGACCGCCGTTACCCGATCACCTGTCCGTATCTCGCCCCGAGGAGTCCCCATGCATCCCGTACGCCGTCCTGGACTCGTTCATCCTGCGTTCGAAAATGCCGCTACCTCCTCGGGCGCCAGCCTTCGCCTCACCCCCGGTCGCGCAGCTCTGCTCGCCGACGGGTCACGAACGGATACGAGGTACCTGGCATGACGCAGCCCACACCTCTCCCGTCCTCCGTCCTCACCTATAGCTTTCGGCACGGCGGTGCCCTCGTGACCAATGCTCGGCACACCGTAGAACGCCTGGTACAGGAGGGCCGCCCGTGAGCGACTCGCCTCACCAGCTGATCGCCGACGTGGCACAGGTCCTGCTCCGTACGAACGGCGCCGCCCTGTGCGTACGCCGCGCACTGGACGCCGCCCTCGCACCGGGACAGCTCACTGTCGTGGGCGGCCACCTGGAAGTCCGTGAACCACTCGACCATGCTGCGCGACGCGAGGCCATGGAGGAGGTGGGGGTCCTTATCACTGCTGAGCATCAGGAGTTCTGCGGGCTAATTCACCACCATGACTCCGACGGTGGCCTGGACCGGATTACCGCCGTGTTCGTGGCGCAGTCGTGGACGGGTGAGCCGTACAACGCCGAGCCACACAAGCACGAAGGGCTCTTCTGGGTGCCGATGGAACGACCGTCGCCGGACTGTCACCCCTACACCGCCACCATCTTCCACATGCTCACCCACGGCCCGTCCTACCGGGCCATCAACTGGCCTGCGGGAGGCGCCCGGTGAAGAGATTCTTCGGCCCGGTCACGATGGCCGATCCGCAGGTCTCCGACGCCGAACACGAGCTGTTCGGCGGCCCCCTGCGCTACGACATGGGCTGGTCCCAGCACGAGCACGCGACCTTGGACCTGACCATGATGTCCGCGCTGCGCTCCATGCCCACGCTCGTCGGCGCAACCCTGCGCATGGCGTGGCAGGCCGACCGGCGGGCTCTGCTCTCGGTCGGGGTTAGCGAGATCGGCCAAGGCATCGCCGCAGCCGCCGGCCTGCTCGCCGTCAACGCCGTCATGCACGCTCTGCTCGCCGGCAACGGCAGCGCTGCCGAGCGGCTGCACGCCCTGTTACCCGGCCTGTTGGCCGCCGCCGCTATCGGCGTCATCAACTCCGCCCTGTCCGCCTGGTCCACCTCCCGCGCAGGGCGGCTGGAGCCGAAGGTCGAGCGGATCGCGACCACGCAGTACCTGGCCGCCGCAGCCAGCGTCGAACTGGAAGCCATCGACGATCCCGACTTCCGGCGGCTCGTGGACATCGCCCAGCATGGCCCGGGTTCGGCCCGCCGCATGATCAGCGCCTGCGTAGCCGCGCTGAACGGCCTCATCTCGCTGATCACCACCGCCGGCGTCCTCGCCGTACTCCACCCCGTACTGCTGCCCATGCTGATCCTCATCGCCGCCCCTCGCGGCTGGGGCGCCATGCGCGTGGCCCAGGAACGATACGTGTCGGTGATGAGCTGGATCGAGCACGTGCGGGCCAGCCGCCTGATCGGCAACCTACTCACCGAACGCACCGCCGCCCAGGAAGTGCGCCTCCACGCCGTCGGCGACTTCCTCCTGAGCCGCTACGAGCAGATGGCCGAGAGCGCCGAGGCCGAACAGGAACGCCTCGCCTCCAACAAGGCCCTGACCGAGTGGGTCGCCTCCGCGCTGTCCGGTCTGGCGATGGCGGCGACCTACGGGGCCATGTTCTGGCTGATCATGGCCGGGCACATGAGCCTCGCCGTCGCCGGGACCGCCGTCATCGCGGTACGCACCGGCTCGGCGAGCCTGGGAGCGCTGGTCATGAACATCAACCAACTCCACGAGGAGAGCCTCTACGTCCGCGACCACGGCCGCTTCCTCGCCCAGGCTGCCCAGCGGACGCTGCCCGCCGGCGGTGCGCCCGTACCGGAACGCATCAGGGAAATCGTTCTGGACCAGGTCACCTACCGCTACCCTGACCGGGACACCGCCGCCCTGGACAGCGTGTCACTGACCCTGCCTATGGGATCGGTCACCGCCGTGGTGGGTGAGAACGGCTCCGGCAAGAGCACCCTGATGAAGATCCTCTCGGGCATGCTGCTTCCCGAGGCCGGCACCCTGCGCTGGGGCGACGCGGACCTCACCGGTCTCGACCGCGCCCAGGTCTTCGAGCGCGTCTCCCTGCTCACCCAGGACTTCCAGCGCTGGCCCGTGACCGCCGCGATGAACATCCGCCTCGGCCGCCCCGACCACCCCGCTACAGACCAGGACCTCAAGCCCTCGGTCGACTACGCCGTTGCCGGCCCCGTCATCGCCAAACTCCCCGACGGGCTGCGCAGTCTGCTGGCCCGCATGTTCCGCGGCGCCATCGAACTGTCCGGCGGCGAATGGCAGAAAGTCGGCCTGGCCCGCACGCACTGGCGCAGTTCAACATCACAGGCAGACGGCGTCCTCATCGTCGACGAACCGACTTCCGCCCTCGACCCCGAAGCCGAAATCGAAGCCTTCGACCGCATCCGCCGCCTCGCCGCACCGAACCGAGCCGTCGTCCTGGTCACCCACCGCATGTCCGGCGTCCGCCACGCCGACCACATCTACGTCCTCAACAACGGACACCTCGCCGAGCACGGCACCCACGACGAACTCATCGCCGCCCGCGGTCGGTACGCCGCCATGTTCGACGCCCAGGCCGCCCAGTACGCCCCGACCGCGACCATCCCGAACCCTGCAACGCCCACCGTCTCGGACCAGGTATGACCCGCACGACCGAAAGGCCCGCCGTGACCACACGCCCCACCACGGACCTCGACGAAGCCACCGCTCTGCGCCACCAACTGGCCGACGAACTCGCCGCCGCCGGACACATCCGCACCCCCGCGGTCGACCGCGCCCTGCGCACCGTGCCCCGGCACGCCTTCGCCCCCGAAACGCCCCTCCATGCTGCGTACGCTAACGAGATCATCGCCACCCGCCACAGCGACGACGGCACCGTCATCAGCTCCATCTCCGCGCCCTGGCTGCAGGCCGACATGCTCGAAGCCGCCCGCATCCAGCCCGGCCACCACGCTTTGGAGATCGGCTCCGGCGGCTACAACGCTGCTCTCATCGCCGAACTCGCCGGCCCGACCGGCCACGTCACCACCCTCGACATCGACCCAGCCGTCACCGACCGGGCCACCCGCTTCCTGACCCAGACCGGATACGGCCGCATCCGCGTGGTCACCGCGGACGCCGAGCACCTGCCTGCCGAGGTGGTGCCGGACGGCGGATTCGACGCCATCGTGGTCACCGTCGACACCTGGGATCTGCCCTGGATCGACGCCCTGGCCGAGGGCGGCCGTCTCGTCGCACCGGTGCGTCTGCACGGGTACCACTGGGCCATCAGCTTCACCAAGCACGACGGGGCCTTGCACAGCGACGAGCCGCTCATCGTCTGCGGCTTTGTCGCCATGCAGGGCGACGGCGCCTGGCACAGGAATCGCCGCACCGTCCCAGGCACCGGCGTCCACCTGTCCTGGGAAGACGGCAACCCGTTGCCCGTCGACGAACTCGCCCCAGCCCTCACCTGCGAGCCGACCGTGACGCACACCCACGTCACCGTAGGCGGCCAGGAACCCTTCGACGCCCTCACCCTCTACCTCGCCGGGGCCCTGCCGGGCTTTTGCCGCCTCTCGGCCGACTCCGACGGCGACAACGGGGTCCTGAACCCGCCGCCCAAGCACTGGCCCGGCGCCGCGATCGTCCGCGGCAACTCCCTCGCGCGACTGGCCACCGAGCGCATCGGCGACGGAGACGACGGCAAGGGCCTGTACGAGTTCGTTGTCCATGGCCACGGCACCCGAGGACACCTCGCTGCACAGGAGATGGCCGAGCAGGTCCGGCACTGGCAGCACAACCACCGCGGCGCCCTCTGCCCCCGCATCACCGCCCGACCGGCCGCCAGTTGCGCCCCGCCGACCAGAGACCACGAACTGCACGTATTTGCCAAGAAGCACACCCGCATCACCGTGGACTGGCCGATCGTTCCCGGCGGCGCTGCACTGCTCACCGTCCGAGGGAGCTGCAGCGCCGGATGAACGGCCGTACCTCCTGATCACCGCTCCCGGCCCGTGCCGAACCCATGCCCGCCCCACCGATAAGGAAGGCACCGCCAAGTGACCACTCCCGTTTCAGGTTCGGATGATGTCGCACCGCGTGCCGCCCTGTCCGCAGGGCAGCACGCCGTCCCCCGGCACACGGTGTGGGTCGGCGCCGCCGCGCTCGTCACTGACCAAGTCGGCCGCGTCCTGCTCGTTCACCCCACCTACCGCGAGGACGACCGGTGGCTGCTGCCCGGAGGAGTCGTCGAACCCGGCGAACACCCGCACGTCGCCTGCCGGCGCGAGATCACCGAGGAACTCGGCCTGACAAGCCTGCCCCTGTCGGGCGTGCTCGCCGTCCACTCCCTCTCCCCGCACCACCCGGACAGCCAGCACAGCACGCGTTTCCCCGGAGAGATCCGGTTCGTTTTCGATGGCGGAACGCTCACTCCTGACCAGGCGGAGGCCATCCGCCTCCCGCGCGAGGAGCTGTCCGAGTACGCCTTCCTGGAGACCCGGGACGCGGTGCAGCGGCTGCGCCCCGTGGACGGGCAGATCATGCTCGCCGCCTACCGTGCACGGCTCGGGAACACAGCCACCGCTCACCTCGCGGACGGCCGGCACATCCTCGACGTCCCGGTACTGGACCGCCATGACGTGCACGTTCGCTACCGGCCTCTGTGGGAGAGCCCCTTCAACCGCGACCCCGTCCCCGAACGGCTCCCCGTGCAGCAAGCCTGGGCGTGGTGCTTCGTCCCCGACGGCCGGGTCGTCCTCTTGGCCGACCCCGGCCCGCAAGGCGCGCTGCCGATGCTGCCCGGCGGCACGGTTGAGAAGACCGACGCGACTCCCGAGGACACCCTCCACCGGGAAGCCGCCGAGGAAGGGCAACTCGCTCTGACTGACCCGGTGCGACTGGGCTGGGTGCTGGACGAAACCGGTGAGGTCTACGGCGGGGTGGGGCCCAACGCCCGGCTCCGCTTGGCCGCCCGGGTCACCGCCGTCGGACCGGCGGCCGTCGACCCTGCCACCGGCCACCCCTTCGCCCGCCTGCTCGCCTCCCCCGCCCAAGCAGCCGCCCTGCTCGGATGGGGGCCGCCCGGAGCGCGGCAAGCCCTGCTTGCCGCTGAGACGGCCTGGGAGCGGTGGGGTCTGCCTGCCGCTCGGCCCGCTGCCATCGAGGAGATCCCTGCTGAGGGGATGCGGCTGAGCTGACACGAACGACTACCCCGCCTCCATCTGTCCCGCTTCACGCTCCTCTGAGGTAGCCGAATGCCGCTGTCACCCGACCACATCCGCACCACCGTCGAGACCTACCTCGCTCGCCACCCTCACGAGCGCGCGCAGCTCAGCGGCCTCCTGGGCGCCCTCGACCGTCCCACCGATATCGCCAGCCGCTCCACCTTCACCGGACACGTCACCTGCGGCGCGATCGTCGTCGATCCGCTCGGCCGCGTCCTGCACGTGCTGGACCTGGCGAGCGGCAAAGTCCTCGCTCCCGGCGGACACACCGAGCCCGAGGACGAGTCCCTGGCAGGGGCGGCTCTTCGGGAGCTGCACGAGGAGACCGGGATCCCGCCCCAGGCCGTGGCACCGTGGCCCGGCTACGAGACTGTCCCGTTCGACATCGACATACACGACATCGACGCCCACCCGGGCAAGGGGGAACCCGGCCACCGGCACTTCGACCTCCGGTTCCTCTTCCGCCTGCAGACCGCGGCAGAGGTGCCGCTGGTACTGCAGGAAGAAGAGGTCGGCGGCATCGAATGGCGTCCCGCGCACAGGGTGGCCTCCCCCTCCCTGCGCCAGAAGCTGCTCAAGCTCCCGCCCGGAACCGGACCGGGGACCGCCAACGCCTCGGCCCTGATCTACAACGACCGTGGCGAGTACCTGCTCCACCTGCGCGACTACTTCCCCGGCCGGATCTGGGAGCCGGGGATGTGGTCACTGCTGGGTGGCGGCCGAGAGCCCCAGGACGCCACCCTGGAGCACACTGTGCGGCGCGAACTGGCCGAGGAAGCCGGCCTCCACATCGCCGACCTGACCCCGTTCGGCATCGAGGAAGCAACCGACGACGCCTGCGGGACCGTACCCATCGCCATCTACGCCGGCCGCTGGAACGGTGACCCCCGCGAACTCCACCTGACGGAAGGGGTGATGCTGGCCTGGTTCGCCCCCGACGACCTCCACCGCCTCCGCATCGCAGACACCACCAGCGCCCTCGTACGGCGCCACGCCGCCAGCCGCCCGGCCGGCGCATCCCGCACCGTGTCGCAGAGCGGGCCCGCATCGCACGAGGGGCGCCGCCCGGCCGCTCCGCACGGCACGGTTCCCAACATCATCGGCGTTCACCTCTACCTGGAACGGCCTGACGGGACGGTGCTGCTCGGGCTGCGCCACCCCGACTCCAACTTCGCGCCTTCCACCTGGCACGTCCTGGCCGGCCACTGCGAGCAGGAGAGCGCCATTACCTGCCTGATCAGAGAGGCATGGGAGGAGGCCGGTCTGCGCATCGAACGACAGGACGTCGAACTCGTCCACGTCGTCCACCACATCGACCGGGCCGGGGGCCGGCCCCGCATGGGCCTGTTCTTCCGCGCTCGGACCTGGGGCGGCGAGCCGGAACTACGCGAGCCGTCCAAGTGCACCCAGTGGAAGTTCTGGGATCCGGCCGCCCTCCCCGAGGACCTCGTCCCCTATACCAGGGTCGCCATCGAGGGCATCCGGGCCGACCGCTCCTACTCCGAAACGGGCTGGGTGTGAACATGGCCGCTTCCATGCACCCGGACCTCCCGCCCGAGGAAGTGCGGCAGCTCGCCGAAACAAGCAGTGGGCTACATCGCCAGCTGGTCGGACACCTCCGCGGCCCGCGAGAGCAGCCGGGTGTGACGGGCCGACGGAGCAGGGGGCGGGACATGGTCCACCCTGAAGATTCCGTCACGGAGCAACCCCCGTTCACCTTCCATGGGCCGCTGAACGCAACGAACCACACCGCATCTATCGGAGGCATGTGTGCCTGACGACACCCAACAGGCGATCCCAGCCGTCCTGAGTCCGGCGGCCAGAGAGGAGCGGCAAGAGCACCACATGCGCCTGCTCCCGCGGTACTACCGCCTAGTGGAAGCAGGCCGCAAGACGATCGAAGTGAGGGTGGCCACCCCGCGGAAGCGCGCCGTTGCCGTCGGCGACACGGTCGTCTTCCACGACCGCGACACCGGCCGGGAGCTCGACGTCATCGTGCAGCGGATCACCCCGTACCCCTCCTTCGAGGATCTGCTCAGTTCAGAGGACCCCGCGCGCATCGACCCGAACGGGCCGCCCGGAGAACTGCTCGCCAACCTGCGAAGCATCTACGCGCCAGCCAAGGAGGGCCTCGGCGTCCTCGCCTTCGCATTCGACCACCGCCCCGCACGGCCAGGCCGACCGATGCCGATGACGCCCGCGCAGTACGCGCACACCGTCCCCCACCACACGGTGTACGGCTGCCTGTACATCCGCGACGAACACGACCGGCCGGTTCAACTGCGCTCGGTCTACGGCTCGCGCCTCTGGCAGTTCCCGGGCGGCAACCTGGACGCCCAAGGAGAGGACCCGCTGCAAACCGCTCGCCGCGAAGCAGTCGAAGAGACCGGCCTCGAACTGGGCCTGGATACGCCGAAGCTTCTCCTCACGCACTTCCTGCACGCCGGGCCCCGCCTGCCGCTGAACAAGGTAGGGCTCATCTTCGACGGAGGGCGGCTAACCGCAGAGCAGCTCGGTCGGATCCGGCTCGATCCCGCCGAGCACGACATGTGGGCCGTGCACGACCTCGCCACCTGGCAGGGACTGATGGCGCCGCGCGCCTTCGCCCGCCTCGACGCCATCGAACAGGCCCGTCGTGGCGAAGGCCCCGCCTACCTCACCACGCACACCTGATCCCCTGCGCACCCACCCAGGAGGCAATCGTGGCCGCCGAGGACACCAACGCATGGGCCTGGCATATGTATGGGCAGCGACAACTGGCTCGCGCCTACACCCCGCCCGTCCCCGACCAGCTCACCTGGACGCCTTGGGAAGGGGTCGGACCGGGAGCAGAAGTCCTCGGTGACGTCACCGGCCGCCGCGTCCTGGACATCGGTTCGGGAGCTGGCCACCACGCCGTCCATCTCGCCCAGGCGCACGGAGCCCGCGTCACCGGAATCGAGCTGTCCCCGACCCAGCACGAACGCGCCATCTCCGCCCACACGAACGTGGAGGGCGTGGAGTTCGTCCAAGGAGACGTGGCCGAGTACCTGGCTGGCACCGCGCCGTTCGACGCCGCATACGCGATCGGGACGCTCGGGTTCATCGATCCGCACCGCTCCCTGCCCGCGCTGCGCGACGGACTGCGCCCCGGTGCCCCTCTGATCCTCTCGCTCCTCCACACCGACTTGCACGGCCGCGGCCCGTCCACGGAGGTGGCGCCGCGCGAGCAGATGATCCTGCTGCGCGACGATCCGCCCCTGCCGACGCAGATGTGGGTCCTGTCACCGCAGCTTTGGGAGGACCTGCTCACCGAGTACGGCTTCCGCGTCGAGGCCATCGACCTGCTGCCTCACCCCGACGAGGGCGCCACGGTTATCCAGCAGCTCATCCACGCCCGGCGCCTTCCCGACCGGCCGGCGCGAGTCTCCAGCCGGCCCCGCAGCACCCGAGCGCCAGCAGCCCACGCAGCCGTCGGCGTCGGAGCGATCCTGCTGAGCGAACAGGGCATTCTGCTGGGCCGACACCGACGCGGCACCCTCGAACTGCCCGGTGGGAGTGTGGAGGCCGGGGAATCCTTCGAGGACGCGGTGATCCGAGAACTCGGCGAGGAAACCGGTCTGGTCGCTCGGACCGGCGACGTCCAGCTCCTGGGCACGCTGGTCGACCACGTCGAAGGTGTCCTGCGGGTCACCGTCGGCGCACTCGTCCACGCCTGGCAGGGGCAGCCGACCACGCAGCCGGACGAAAGCGTCGGCGACTGGGCTTGGCACCCGCTCGATCAGCTGCCCGACGGCCTGTTCGTGTGCAGCGCCCAGATCCTCACCGCATGGCGGCCCGACCTGGCCATCGACCACTCGCCAGCGCACTTCACGCATTTCGCATCCGGACCAGCGGCCACGCCTGGCGACGGCCTGGCCTGACCGCCGACACCGACGTACACCTGTCGCGCCGCTCCTCTATTAGCGTCGAAGGAGACGTAGTTGAAGATCGTGCTGATGTCCGACCCTCGGGTCGCCGCCATCCCTGTCCAGGAATGCGGCGAGGAACTCATCGACACACGGGCGTCCGGCCTGTTTCTCGTCGATCAACGCAAGCAGGACCCCGGCGGCCACTTCGCGCACCTGCGGCACGGGCTCATCGAGCGCTTGGAACACGCCCAGCGACTGCTCCCCACTGAGTTCCGCCTGCTCGTCGTCGAGGGGTACCGGCCTCCGGCGCTCCAGCGGGCGTACTTCGAGGAGTACGCGACCAAGCTGCGTCGCGGAAACCCCGACTGGAGCGACAGCCGCGTCCACGAGGCCGCAAGCCGCTACGTCTCCCCACCGGAGATCGCGCCGCACAGCGCCGGCGCGGCCGTGGACCTGACCCTCGCCGCCCCGGACGGCCAGGAGGTGGACATGGGGACGAGGATGAACGCCTCCCCAGAGGAAAGCGACGGCGCCTGTTACACCCACGCGAACTCGATCAGCGGCGCCGCCCGGGCCCATCGCGACACGCTCTGCCGCGTCATGTCAGCCGCCGGTTTTGTGAACTATCCAACGGAGTGGTGGCATTTCAGCTACGGAGACCGATACTGGGCCCTCCACGCCGGCCAGGCAGCCGCCGTCTACGGACCATGCGACCGCACGTAAGCAGCAGCTACCAGCAGTACCGCGAGGGAGCGCGACATCGTGAGCAAGCCGACCGCCGTCCTGCTCATCGGAATCACCGGCTCCGGCAAGACGCACCTTGCACAGGCCCTCGCCGCGATGGGCCTTGTTCGCCTCAGCGTTGACGAGGAGGTCCACCGCCTCCACGGCCGGTATGGGGTCGACTACCCCGAGCACGGGTATTTCGAGCGCGAGGCTCCTGCGGTCGAGACCGTACGTGCGCAGCTCACGGAGCACCTGCGCGCGGGCCGTGCCGTCGTCCTCGATCACGGCCTGTGGCGTCGTTCCGATCGCGAGGAATGGAAGAAGACAGTCCAGGCCGCGGGCGGATTCCCGCTGCTCGTCTACCTGCCAGCCTCCAGGGAGGAGCTCCTGCGGCGCCTCGCCGCGCGCAATCAGCGCAAGGACGCCAATGCCTTGAACGTGACTCCCGAAGCCTTGGACGACTTCTTCGCTCGGTTCGAACCGCCTACCGACGATGAAGGTGCCGTCATCGCCTACAACGGCGACGCAGAGGTCATCCGCTCCATGATCCGATGACGCCCCCGGCCGTCCCGCCGAGCAGAGGCGCCAGGTGCTCGGCCATCACGAGCAAGGACCGCTCCGAATAGGCCGGTCCTACCAGCTGCACACCGATCGGGAGGCCATCGGCGCTACGCGCAGCAGGCATGACCAGGCTGGGCAGACCGACGTGGCTGGTCAGGTTGGCCCAGCCGGTCTGGTCGAAGAAGCTCCGTTCGACGCCGTCGACCATGAGAGAGCGGCTCCCGGCTGGGATCGCCGCAGTAGGAGCGGCGGGCGTAATGAGGACATCGTGCTGGGCGTCGGCGAAGAACCGGTGCCACGTCTGCCGGAGCCGGAGGCGCTCCTCGTTGGCGCGGAGCCAGACACGGTGTGTCTGCGTTCGGTGGCGGAGGAAGGCGGCTCGAGGGCTCGCATCGTCCGTGTGCAGGTCACGGGCAGCGGCGAGTTCGGCGGCGCCGGCGTCGTCGTCGGTGGCTGCGGTCGTGGTGGCGTAAAGGAGTTGCTCGAAGAGGCGCAGAGAGTCAGCGAAGCCGACCGGCCCCGTGGTGTGGCGGACACTCGCGCCGGCGGAGGTCAGCGTCCGTTCGACGGTGGCGAGAGCATCAGCGGTGTCGCGGTCGACTAGGCAGCTCGCGTCGTCGGTCCACACTGCCACGCGGAGCTGGCCGATTGGGCGTTGCACTGTGGGCAGCGTGACGCTCCAGGGGTTGTTCTCGTCGGGTGACGGTGTCGTCAGTGCGGCGAGGAGCAGGTCGAGGTCTCGGGGGTGGCGGGCCAGGGGGCCGGCGGTGACCATGTCGCTGCTGGTGATCCACCCCGGCGGGCGAGGGACGTGGCCGCGGGCTGGGATGAGTCCCTGCGTGGGGCGCAGGCCGTAGACACCGCAGTAGTGGGCGGGGAGCCGCAGGGAGCCGGCGAGGTCGCTGCCGAGGTCTGCGGGGGTCAGACGGGCGGCGACTGCTGCGGCGGGGCCGCCGGAGGAGCCGCCGGTAGTGCGCTTGGGGTCATGCGGGTTAAGCGTGGGACCGAACAGGACGTTGTCGGTGTGCAGGTCTTGGCAGTACGCCGGGGTATTGGTCTTGCCCATGATGACGGCGCCTTGGTGGCGGAGCCGGGCGACGGCGTCGGCGTCGCGTGCGGGAACGTGATCGGCGAGGTCTTCGGCACCGCTGGTGGTGCGCAGGCCGGCCGTCTCAAAGCTGTCCTTGATCGTGAGGGGAAGGCCGTCGAGGATGCCGGTGCTCTCGTTGCGGGCGCGGCGTTCGTCGGCCGCGTGTGCGACGGCTCGGGCAGCGCTGTCGTCGCGGGTGACGACAGCGTTGATCTGGCTGGCGTCGATCTGCGCCAGGTGGAGGTCGAGCAGTTCGCGGCTGGAGATCTCGCGGCGATCCAGGGCCTGGAGCTGGACGTGGGCGGGCTGGTGGGTGAGGTCGGTCGTCATGCAGAGACCTGCTCAAGGTGGGGGGCTCGTGCGGGCTGGCGGGGCAGGTGGCGCGCGACGTCGAGGAGAGCTTCGATGTCGTCCATGGGCCTGCTGGTCTGGCGTTCGGAGTCGGCGAACTCGGTGAGCTGGTCGGTCTCCGGGCGGGTACCGGCTGCCCGGGCGGCGATTCCGGCGAGGATCTGGTCGGCGGTGACGGCCGCGGACAGCTCTTCTCCGTGAAGCCCTCGGGCCCGGTGGCGGGCTTCGCTGGCTTCGCGGACTGCGGCATCAAGGTACTGACGGATCACGAACCGTCCGTCTCTGATCTCGACTGCTCGGCGGTAGAGCCGGATCGAGATGCTGCGGAAACGGCGCCTCTGGGCCGGGTCGACTCGGTCGATCGGCAGTGCGATCTCGGGCGCCTCGCTGTAGAACGCCAGCCACAGAGGGCGTAGGCCGTAGTAGCTGCGGTATTGCTTGATCCGGTACTGGAGGCTCTGAGCCTGATCGTTGATGGTGGGCACTAGCCAGCCGATGAGCGTGAGCATGGCGCCGACATCGCCGCAGGTCCACGCGAAGCCCTCCCACTCTGCGAGCGACGCGTTGAAGGCACCGGCGATCACGTTCCCGATGCGCACGGCGCTGTATCCGAGAGTGACGGTCGCGCCGAGGGCGACGATGCGCAGGCCGATACGGACGGACCCGCGTGTGCTGCGGTGGGCCAGGCGCCAGCAGGCACGGGCTAGGGACAGTTCACCGATGGTGTAGGCCGTGACGTACAGGGTGAGATACGCGGCGTACCAGCCATCATGCGCGTAGTACAGCGTGAAGTTGATCGGTCGCGGCGCGTTCGGCGTCAGCATGGCGAACAGCACCAGCAGCCCTGCGATCACAGCGAAGCCTGCGGCTAGCCACTCCCGTGCCCTCCTGCGGGCAACTTCGGGGGGTGATCCCCAGTAGGTGAGGACGATCTGCTGGCAGGCGAGCAGCGCGACCACGCACCCCATCGCCAGGGGTACGGAGAGGTTCACCACGCCCAGGACATGGTCGAGGTACTGCCACATCAGTGTGATGGAGAACAGGAACGACAGCCCTGACAGCAGGAAGACGGCGGCCAGCGCGGTGAAGGCGGGGTCTCGGCGGCGGGTCGGCACGTCCCGCAGCAAGCAGAGGAAGCCGAGCGTGGCGACGACGAGGCTGATCGGGTGGAGCAGGTCCTTCACGGCCGGGCCTCCCGTCGGCGCAGCAGCGTGTGCGTGACCCGGTCCTGCACTTCGTCTCCGGAGGACTCGTCGCTGCGCAGCCACCGGTCGATGATCCGGCGCTGGATCAACGAGGCGAGGAGCTCGGTGTCCCGCTCCTCGTCCTCGTCGTACTTGGTACGGCCCAACATCATCTCGACGGTGGCCGAGCCCACGCTGGTGAAGATCGTTGAGGAGAGCGCGGACGCCGGGCGGTTCTTGTGGTGGCCGAGCAGCAGGTGGCTGAACTCGTGGGCAATGATGTGGTCTTGGTGCAGGGAGCTGGTCCGCGGGTCGTAGTACACGTGGAAGGCACTCTCCGTGACGGCGCATGCCCCGCACACGGAGGGCGCCTGCTCACGGGCCTCCAGGACCACCTTCCGTCCCGTGCGGCGTGAGACCTCGTCGCTGAGGTCGCGGATATTGGTGACGTGCGGGAGCTGCAGCTCGGCCAAGAGGTCAGGCCGGCGCAGCCTACGTGCGGACCACATTGCTTTTCCTTGATCACTTACTGAACGCGGCCGTTTTACGAGCCAGTTGAGGGCGGCAACCCCTCGGACTTTCGTACGCTCTCGACGATTCCCAGGACGGCATCCTTTCCGTCTGCGGAAACGTCGGACAGGCGAAGGAGCACGTTTTTGATCTTCGTGTCGCGAAGCAGTGCGAGCAACTCAAGTTCCTGCACGGCCTTTTCGGCGACGGCGTCGTCGAACCAGTACGCGGGGTCCACGCCGAAAAACCCTGCTAGCGCTTCGAGGTGACGCTTCGTCGGGTTATCGCGCTGCCCGGTCCGCAGGAGCCAGAGGTACTGGGCCGACAGTTTGCCCAGCCCGCGCTTCTCCATGAGTTCGGCCACCTCGGCGTTGCTGAAGGGGCCGCGGCCGGGCGGGTGCACTGTGTCGAACAGGCGGTTTAGGCGGTCCATGAGCCCCTTGGGGCTCACCTGGCCTTCGGTCGAGTCTTTCATGATCCTTTCCTGGGTGGACTTCGTCGTCACTTCAAGCACCCTACCCCGCGATAAACGTGAGTTGACGAGCTGATCCACTGTATGGAAAGTTCTTCCCCGCCAGCACGTTTCCGTGTGACGCGTACCGCCTGTTTCAGGTCGGCCTGTCCGTTTCTACCGGCAGGAGTATGCCGGGTGAGTGGCACAAGCCACATTCAGCCAGCGACATAGGTCACGTCTGGCACGCAGGATTTTATCTTCGACCGGAAAGCGCGGAGGCGGCAGTGGAAACACCCCATCCGCCTCGCATTTCCACTGCAGGGAATAACAGACACCCGTTCCAATTCGGACACAGTGACACGCTCTCGGCGTTCGAGGCAACCGCGGCAACGGTGCGCTTCGACGCGGGGGTGCGCCCCAGGTCGCGCCGTACGGGCACTTGCGGCACACGATCACCCGGTGACTCTCTGCAACCAGTACAGAGTTTAAGAACCAAGTCTGGATCTTGACACGGGTCCGTGCGTATGTTCGTCGTCCCCGGGCAGCCCGCCTGCCGCGACGGACGTGAGGAGACCACGACGACGGACCGGACCACGAAGGTCCACAAACAGCGACGGCGCCCGAGAGCGGTAACTCACGGACGCCGAACGCTAAGTGGCACACCCGCCCCGGCAAGGACGGGAGATTGCCCACCATCACCACGCTGAGTCCTTCCAAGCGGCGCGTCAGCGTGGCAACACTGCAAAGGGGAGTATCGCATGCCTCCTGCCCTGCGCAAAAGGCCCTTCCGCCTGGCCTGCGCGGCAGCCACCTCCGCCTCGGCGCCTCAGCGCCCCGAGCCGGACCGCACCATGCTGGCCCCGGCCAGCCGCCGGACCCGCCCGCTCATCGGGAGTGGCCGATGAGCAGCGAAGCCCGCGACTGGGTGTGGGAGCACAGCTCCAGCCGGGGGACGGCGCGTCTGGTCCTGCTGTCGATCGCTGACCGAGTGGGCGACGAGCAGTGCGTCTCCTGGGCCTCGCTGTCGAGCCTGGCCAAGCGCACCCGCGCCTCCGTCTCCACGGTCCGCGAGGCCATCGACCGTCTGGTCGACGCCGGTGAGCTGGAGCAGCTTGACGACCTCACCGGCCCGCAGCGCAGCACCGTCTACCGCCTCCCCCTCGCCGCCAAGGCCGTGGCAGAGACCGTGGACGACGAGGACGCCGACCAGGCGTCGGCGGAGGGGACCGAGGCCATCCCGGCGCTGCGGATCTCGGCCCTGCGGCGCTACAACATCCGCCCGCGTGAGGTGCCGGAATCCCCTGCGAGGGTCCGGAAACCGGCAGTACCGGAATCCGGCAGGTCCGGACGGAAACCGGCACCTCGACGTGCCGGGAACCGGCACAGCGATGTACCGGAAACCGGCACACAGAACCGTAGTGAACCGGATTTGAACCGGAGGTACAGCAGTGGTGGTGCTGCCGTCCTCTCAGCTGCCGAGTGGCAGGTCGACCCAGCCACCCACACCTGGGCCCGCGAGCAGGGGCACCTCGACCGTCTGGGCGAGCAGGGCCTGCAGGCGGCCGACGCGAAGTGGCGTGCCCACCGGGCCGGCTTCAAGCCGAGGCCGGCGGCTGCCTGGGCTGCCGACTGGCGCTCCTGGGTCGCCCGGGAGCACCCCCCTGGCCGCCCGAACCTCTACGCCGTGCCCGGCACGGGTCCCGGCCAACCCGGCGGCATGACGCGGGCAGAGGCCCACACCGCCGCCCTCCTCGCCGCCCTGAACGAGCCGACCGGAACGGAGCAGTAGCCGTGGACCGCCGCGAAATCGCCGCCCTGCTGGCCTACATCGGCCGACTCGACCCCCGCACCATCCGCACCGACCAGGGCGAGGCACGCGACCAGCTCGCCCAGTGGCACGAGCTGCTCGGCGACGTGCCGATGGCCACTCCGCTCGGCTGGGACGCCTGCGTCGCCGCCCGACAGCACATCCGAGTCTCGCCGTACCAGATCCTGCCCGCGGACGTGGCCCGCCCCTGGGAGAGCTACCGGCGCGACCGCCTGGCCCGGCACTCCGATCCCACGCCGTCCGCCGACCCGGACGACCAAGCAGCCTGGACCGCCGAGCTGGTCGGCACCCGCCGCGCCGTCGCCGCCGGCACCGCGCAGCCCGCCCAGGCCAGAGCCATCACCAGCGGTCGCGACCGGATCGACCCGAGGCTGGAGGCGAGGCTGCGGCAGATCGGCTCCTGCATACCGCCCGCCGCCCGCGCCGCCCTCGCCCCCTACCGGCCCGCCCGCGCAGCCCGCGAGGCCGCCGTCGCGCAGGGACTGCCCGACGCCCTGAGCGTCAAGTGCGAGTGGTGCCTGGCCCAGCCCGGCGAGCCGTGTCGTCGCCGCCGGATCGGCCCCGACGACGGCGTACGCACGACCGCCCCGCGCGCCACCCCGCACCCCGGCCGCGTCGCCCTCGCCGCCGCCCAGCAGACCCAGCAGAGCGAGCAGGTCCAGCAGCCCGCCCTGGCCTGACCGGCGCATCGGCGCGTGCCTCCCGGCGCACCGCCACCCCAACATCACCGTCCCGCCCCGGATGCGGCGCACGCCCGCGCGCCGTAGCCGGCACCCGACGCCGCGCCCAGCGCCCGCCCAGCCGGCCGACGCGGCAGCACATCGGAGACCACCCTTGCGTCACATCACCACCCACGACGCGCCGGCCACCGGCCTGCGCAGTATCGGAGACACCAACTGGCACACCCAGGGAGCGTGCCACGGCATGGACGTCGAGGACGCTGACGCCGTCTTCTTCCCGCTCCCGCGGGACCACGAAGCCATAGCCGAGGCGAAGGAGCTGTGCGGCTGGTGCCCGGTACGCAGCGACTGCCTCAACTTCGCCCTGGAAAACGTTCTCAAGGAGGGCATCTGGGGTGGCCTCACCGAGGCCGAGCGGCGTCCCTGGCACGACGGACTGCACCAGCGCCTCGACTACCGACGCGTCACGTCCTTCTTCCTGGGACGTGACGTGCATCTGACCGAGGCCGAGCGGCAGGTCGTCATCGACCACGCCTACGTACGCGGCTGGCGGCCCGACCGGCTCGCCACCGCCCTGCAGATCAGCCACAAGCACGCCCGTGACCTGCTCCGGCAGGCGGCCAACAAGGTGTTCGACCGCGACCGCACCTACGGCGTGCCGCGGCCCAAGAAGAAGCGGAAGAAGACCGCCCCAGCAGCAGGCGGCCCCGCACCCGCCGCACCCGGCACACAGCAGCCGGCAGCCCGCCCGGCAGCGTCGACTCCGGCGCACGCCTCTCTCGGAAAGGCCGCATGACCCACCCCCTCCTGTCCCTCAGCGCCGCTCCGGACCTCCCTCTCCTCCTCGCCGCCGTCGTGCCCACCGCCGTCGTGCTGGTGCTGACCGCCTGGACGATCCGGCGCCGAAGCACGCGCCCGCAGAAACGTCTCAGCGGTCCGGCGGTCAAGGTCGCTGCCCTTGCCGCCCTCGGCTGTACTTGCTACTCCGCGGACACGAGCTGGCGGTTCGCCGCCGACTACCTCGACATGGCCGGCGCCGCCGAGCGAGCCGGCATGTTCGCCGCGGCCGAGCTGGCGCTCTTCGCGACGGCGCTGATGGCACGGCAGAACCTGGCCACCGAGGGCGCCCCCGGCCTGCCGGGCACGCTGGTCTGGGTGATCACCACAGTTCAGGTGATCCCCGCCTATGCCGAGAGCGGTCCTATCGGCGGCACGGTAAGGGCCTTCGTCGGGCCGGTCATGGCGGCGATGCTGTGGCACCTCGCGATGGGGATCGAGCTGCGCCTGCGCACCCCGGGTGCCGCCTCCCACGGACTGATCGCCGTCCTGGGGCGGGAAGCACGCGAGCGGCTGCTGTCCCGCCTCGGGATCGCCGCACGCGACCGCGACGCCGCACAGATCACTCGGGACCGGGCCACCGCCCGCGCAGTCGCCCTCGCCGTCCGCCTCGCCGAACGCACACCCGAGCAGCAGCAGAGCCGACGCGGCCGGCGGCTGACGCGGCGCCTGTCGAAGGCGGTCGGCAGGGCCTCGGTCGGGACCGACGCCCGCCAGCGCGCACAGCTGCTCGACCAGCTCGCCGCGCGCCGGCACGCACTCGCGCTCGCCACGGTCCCGCTTCCCTCGCCCTGGTCCCCGGCGCACATCACCGCGAGGGCAGCCGCCGTCCCCTCGCATCCGGCCTCGACGGCGCCGGTCCCCGCAACCGATCCCCCCGGCCCCCACGAGTCGTACAGGGACCGGGGACCGAGCGCCCCGAGGGGACCGGTCCCCAGGATTGCGGACTCTAAGGCGTCGGATGGCACGGGGACCGGGGGCGAGAACGCGGGGACCAGGGTGGGGACCGAGGTTCCAGCCACAGGTGGGGTCCCGGGGACCGGTCCCACCGACCCGGAAGCCTCACAGGGGGACGCCGGAGGCGTGGGGACCGACCGCACTACGCGAGAAGTAGCTGCTCAAGGCCCTGATTCGCATCCAGGACCGAACGCCGCCGAGTCGGGGACCGAGCCCACCGGGGACCGGGGACCGAACGACACCGACACGGGGACCGAGCCCACCGGGGACCGGGGACCGAACGACACCGACACGGGGACCGAGCCCACCGGGGACCGGGGACACACGGTGCCTCTGCGGAGCAAGACGGCCACGAAGCCCCGGACTAAGACCAAGGGGAAGCGCGCCCGGTCCCGCAGCCCGCAGACGCAGCGCGCGCCGCGGGAGCTCGAGCAGTCGGTGGACCAGCTCGTCCAGCAGGTCCGTCCGCACGTCTCTGCCCTGCTCGAACGGGACGGCAACGAGTCCGTCACCCGGGTCCAGCTGCGGGAGATTCTCCGCCGTGAGGGCCTGAAGGGCGGCCGGAACGACCGGCTGAGCCTCGTCCTCCAGGAACTGCGGAGTGACGCCACCACGACGACAAGGAGCTCCGCCCGATGAAGACCTGCCACCAGTTCGACGCCGTCCGTGCGGAGTACGAGCGGGAGATCGGCTTCATGCTCGCCCACTCAAAGCGGCACGAGGGCAGGCCGGCGGCGAAGTCCAGCGCGAAGCAGGCTGCCTCGACGAAGCAGCGGATGGCCCGCGCGCTCAACAGCCACGTCGGTCGCTGCCCCGAGTGCGGCTGAACCGGCAAAACCCCGCTCAAGGCCCCCTAATCGCAAAGGGTGGCCCGACTCCGTGCCGGGCCACCCGCCCCGCTTGAGGAGACACGCCTTGATTCCGCGTCCTGTTCGCTCATCCGAGGCCACGGTCGTCGAGGCCAGCGCCTGGGCGGACGTCCTGGTCCGCCGGAGACTCCTGCACGCCGCCGTCCTCGCGCCTACCGGCCAGTGGCTCGTCCAGGGCCACTCATAAGGATCCGTCCGTGTCCTTACGGGACCGGCCGACGTCCTCGCGCTGGCCGCGAGCATCCAACAGCACACCCGCTCCACGAGGCCCGAATCCTGATGACGAACCCCACCCAGACCGGCACCGCCCCGGAACCTGCTCCCAACTCCAACTCGGTCTCGGGGCGAGCAAGTTATCGGCCAAGACACTCTTCCCCGTCGGGGAAGCGCGCCTTGGCCAAGCCCGCCCCGGGGGTGGCGAGAGCGGACCAGCACCGGGGGGTGCTGGTCCGTGAGACAGCGACCGAGGGCGGATCGCAGCCGGAGGAGACGCCTTCACTGCACAAGCCGCGCGCCGCGAAGAAGACCTCGCGCAAGCGCTCGCCCAAGCCGCCCTCGCACAAGCGTGATTACGTCTGCAGCGTCCGCCTGAACGGCGACGAGAAGACCCTGCTCTGCGCTGCCGCCACCGCGACCCGTACGAGTTTGCCAGGCTTCCTCGCCCGCAGCGGGCTCGCCGCCGCTCACGACCTCGACAGCACCGCCGCCGCCATCGCCGGCCACCGCGAGCTGATCGCCGAGCTGTTCGCCGCACGCCGGCACCTCGGACAAGTCGGCAACAACCTCAACCAGATAGCCCGGGCCATCAACTCCGGCGGCCAGCCAGCGGAAATCGACGCGGTCGTCGCGGCGGTCCAGCGCGCCGTGACCCGCGTACAGGCAGCCACAGACCGACTGCTGGAGCAGCGCTGAGCTGGCTCCCCTTACCGCCCCGCATCCCGCCACTCCCAGCGACGACCTCGGACAACAGCATGATCCCCCGGATACAAAAGCGCGGGCAGCGCACCATCGGTCTCCTCTACTACCTCTACGGGCCCGGGAAGCACGAGGAGCACATCGACCCGCACCTGGTCGCCTCGTGGGACCACAACGCTCCCGACCCCGGCCGCGACCCGTCTGCCACCCTCAAGCAGCTCCAGCAGCTCCTGGACCAACCCGTCGAGAACATCGACCAGGCTGACCGGCCGAAGAAGCACGTGTGGCATCTGTCCGTCCGCAACAGTGCCGAGGACCGGATCCTGACCGACGAGGAGTGGGGCGAGGTGGCCCGCCGGATGGTCGCCGCCACCGGTATCGACTACCCCGAACAGGGCGCGGGCTGCCGGTGGGTGGCCGTCCGGCATGCCGACGACCACATTCACATCGTCGCCACGCTCGTCCGTGAGGACGGCTACAAGCCCGACCTCGACCACGACGCCGCTCGCGCCCAGGCCCAAGCCCGCGCCTTGGAAGCGGAGCTGGGCTTGCGCCGGCTCAACAAGGGCGACGGCACCGCGGCCCAACGCCCCACCAGCGCCGAGCGCCACAAAGCCGAACGTCAGGGCCGCGAGCGCACCGCGCGGGAGGAACTGCGCGAAACCGTGCGCCGCGCGGTGGCCGGCGCCAGCAGCGAGACCGAGTTCTTCGACCGGCTGGCCGCCGCCGGCCTGATCATCCGTAAGCGCGTCGCCCCCTCCGGCGACCTGCTCGGCTACAAGGTCGCCCTGCCCGACGACCGCAACAAGGACGGCGAACCGGTCTTCTACCCCGGCGCCCGCCTGGCCCCCGATCTGTCCCTGCCCCGTATCCGGGAGCGCTGGTCCGCCGACACTCGCGACCAGGACGCCACAGCGGCAGACGTGCCCGCCCCTGCGGCGCCGAGCGACCCGGCCGCCGCCCGCCGACGCACGGCCTCGGCCGCGTGGAACGCGGTGCTCGTCATCGAGCACGGCGACGACGCCATCGCCGCCGCGTACATTGCCGCTGCCGGCGAGGTCCTGGACGCGCTCGCGAAGACCTCCGCGGCCCGCACCAGGCGCGAACTGCGTGACGCCGCCTTCGCGTTCGAGCGGGCCTCCCGCTCCCACGTCCGCGCCGAGCGTGGCCACGACCGAGCGCTGCGGCAGGCCGCTCGTGACCTCGTCTATAGCGGTCCGGCGTTGGGCCGCGGCGAGGACGGCGCGACCACCGCGATGGCGATCGACATGCTGTTCTTCCTCATCACCGCCGCCGCCCACTGGCACGCGAAGAAGAACCACGCCCAGCAGGCCGCCGCCGCCCGCCAGGCCGCCGAACATCTGCGCGCCGCCTACCAGGCCGCCGCCGCCCAACCCCTCGGTGCCCTCTACCAGCGAGGCCGGCGCCTGGGCCGGGCGCTGCGGCAGCGGCAGACGACGGTGCTGCGCACAGCGCTGCCGGAGTTGGCCGAGCAGATCCTCGCCGAGCCCGGCTGGTACGCGCTCGCCGCCACCCTCGCCGACGCCGAAGCCGCCGGCCATGACCCGGCCGCCCTGCTCGCCGACGCCGCGGGTCGGCGGGAGCTGGACACGGCGGAGTCTGTCAGCGATGTCCTGGTGTGGCGGCTGCGCCGGGCAGCGGACCTGCCTGCGGATACCACCGGCATGGTGCCCGACGCTCACGCCGCACAGCGCTCGGCACAGCGCGCCGGGCAGCACATCCCCGGACAGGCCCGGCCTGGGCGTGGCCGGTCGTGACTGTGGACTTTGTGAATTGAACAGGTCAGCGGACTTCGCGCACGATCATGACGCGTGCAGGACGAGACGAGGGAGGACACCGGGTGTTTCACCGGATACGACGACGCCGCCGCGCGGAAGAGGAAGAGTTCAGTGAGGTGCAGCGCCAAGCGTGCGAGGCGTGGCTGCGGATGGCCGACCAGGTGCCGCCGGTCCTGCAGATGCAGGAGGAGCATCAGCTCGCGGAGCCGGCGCCGGTTGTGGACGACTTCCTCCCGCCGGAGCTGCGCGTCCCCAGCCACGACCAGCTCGACGGCCGGGTGATGCCCTGGCCGTGGCCGGTCGTCCTGGACGGCGAGGTCGTCGCCTGCGCCGAGTGCGGCGCCTACCGCGAGTGGCTCATCCTCTCCACCCACAACCAGGTCTGGCTGCGCTGCCAGGCCGGCCACGAGCAGCACGAGACCCGTCTCGACACCGCGTGGTTCAACCGGCACTCCGGCCCGGGAGATGCCATCCACGCCACGTTCGAGGACTGCCTGCGGCACCTCGGCCACCGCTGACCTCCACTCCTTCGGCCCCTTCTCGGGCCCACGGGCCCGCACTGTCCAACCGTCACCGAGCACCACAGGGGTCAGTTCACCCATGCGCGTTCGCCTCACCATCACCGCCCTCGGCCTCACCGCCGCCGCCCTCACCCTGCCCGCCTGCTCCGCCGGCACCAGCCAGGCGAAGTCCACCTCCCCGTCCTCCGCCCCCGCAGACCACCCGGCCACCACCAAGCAGAGCGACGCCCCGCTGTCGTCGGCCGCGCTTCAGCCCCGCCTGCTCGACGAGAGCGACCTCGGGTCCGACTACACCCGCAAGCCGGAGGACACCTCCAGCCACGACGACGTCACCGTCACCGGCTGCCCCGCCCTGGAGAAGCTGGGCGGCGACGCGGCGGCCAGCGGCTCCCTCGACTTCCCCAACAAGGCGAAGGTGTCCTTCACCTACACCGGCGGCAGCGCCGGTTCGAAGGTCTCCGAGGAGCTGTACAGCGACACCTCCACGAAACTGTCCGCCGGCATCGATCGGATCTTCGACGCCATGACCGGCTGCCCGACGTACCAAGTCGTCTCCGGCAACACCGCCATCAACGTCACCTCACAGAAGACGACCGCGCCCCGGCTCGGCGACCAGCAGTGGAGCCAGCTGATGATCTTCACCTCCGGTGGGCAGGACAGCGTCGTCAAGCAGACCGCGATACGTGAGGGAAGCCTGCTGCTCATCGTCTCCGGCGCCCCAGCCCTGGTCGACCAGCATCTCGACAAGGCCCTCGCCAAGGCGACAGCAACCCGCTGACGCGCCCGCAACGGCGCCCTCGACCACCGCTGTCGAGGGCGCCGTGTCGATACGAGGCTTCAGAGCATCTGGGTGAGCGTGCTGGGTGTCGCCGAGCAGCAGCCCGCCTGGCGTGGCGGGTCAGACGGCCCTCGACTTGAACCGCCATACCGCGTGCTCCATCCCGCCCGGTTCGTGTCCGAGGGCGGCGGCGGCCTCCTCGTACACAGCTCGCAGCTCCTCGTACTGCAGGCCCAAGACGCCGGCATCCGCAGCGAAGGCCCGCAGGTGTACGTCCACAGCGACGTGCGATCGACCGAGGAGCTCACGGCCGTCCACAGCCGGTACGACAGTCTCCGGTCCGACAACGCTGGGTCCTCCGGTGATGCCCCGCGGCCGACGGCAAGCTGGACATAGCCCGTGCGCGACGCGACAAGGGCGAGAGCGTCACCAGCATTGCCAAGGCGCTGGGAGTCCACCGCGCCACCCTCTACCGCCACCTGGCAGAGAGGGCCTGAGAGAGGCGCGCAGGGGCGCAGTCAGGCGCTCACCTCGGAGTGCACCGGAACGGGCGGGCGCACTCCCGTGAGTGCCTCCGCTCGGGCGAGAAGGTGGGGCGCAAGGTCGGGGTACCAGCCACGGGCCACGGCTTGCAGCATCTCGGCCAGGGCCGCGAGTTCCCCGATTCGACCGGCTGGGGTGTCGAGGATGGCGGCGAACTCTTTGCGGATGCGGGCGGCTACGTCGGGTACAAGCAGGCTGTTGGCGTGGAGGAGTCCCACGTCGTAACCGAACGGCACGAGGCCCCACCGCTCCCAGTCCAGCAGGCACAGGGGCGCGGCGGTGAGGTTGCCCCAGTGCAGGTCACCGTGACCGGTCACCCGCTCCACGTTGGCGGGGGCCGGGATGCCGAGGAACTGGGGGAAGGCTCGTTCGATCCATCCGTCCCGGACGGTCGTCTTCACACCCTCCGCTTCAGCGAGCAGGGCAAGGGCTTGGCGAAGGTCCGCCCACCATTCGTCAGGCAGCGCCGGATCGTGGTCGATGTCGGCCCTGTCCGGGGACACCACGGGTTGCCTCAGGTAGTCCAGGACTTCGGCCTCGAAGGCCCACTCGCCGTCAGTCCAGTCGTGCACCCCGTGCAGGCGGGGGCGCGGGACGCCTTCTGGCACGAGCTGGGAAGCCCCGACGATGCCCTCCCCCTGCTTCCTGCCCGCGTTCCTCTTCGCCGTCCGGCTCACCCGTAGCCACCGGTCCCCCGCTCGGCGTCCGAGGGTGACACCGAGGAAGCCCCACGCCAGCGGCCCCGTGCAGGTGAGGCCCAGTGCCTTGGCCGCCCGGTCGTGGGCTGCCTCCATCAGGGCTCGTACCTCCTCATTCACCGGCGAGTTCATCCGTCACCCTCCTGAGTTCCTGGGCCGTCAGCGGCGCAGCCAGAGCCTTGGCCACATCGTCCCAGTGCTCGCGGGTGCTCGCGGAGGTGAGGACGACATCTAGGCCGGGGCATGAGCCAGCGGCCAGCAGGGCAGCGGCTGCGGCCGACAGGCCGGGGCGGATGAGGTTCACCAGTTCGGGTGTCATGGCGTCGAGGAGTTCGCCCCCGTGCAGGGGCGCGGAGCCGAACGTGATCAGCCCGGCGTCCTTCGCCTGTACCAGTGGTCCGCCGCCGTTCAGGGCCTGTGTGATCGGGGCATCCATGATCAGGCTGACGGGCATCTGCATGCCCGTGAAGTGATGCTCGGCGGAACCAGCCGCCTGGCGTGCGAGCGCGAGCAACTCGGCGACACTGAACGCTCCGGAGGTTAGGCCCGACCAGGTGGCGACGCCGTACCCGCCGATCCTGCCCGCGTGGGCGAACTCCTCCAGCGCCGTGAAGGCTTCCCGCACACGCCCGTGCAGAGCGGCGCGGTCAAGGCCGTGCCCGTGGTGCTCGGGGTTGTGCACGAACACGAGGTCCACGCGCCCGAGCGCGGCCAAGGATCGCTCCGTCTGCCAGCGGACGAAGCCTCGCTCAAGGCTGTGCCTACCGGCCGCCTCTTCCCGGGTGAGCACGCCCTCAGCCAGGGCGCTGTGGCCTTGCTCCTCCGTGAAGAACCCCGTCTTCGTGGCTACCCGCACGGTCGGGTATTCCCCGAGCACCGGCCGCAGCTCCTCATGCGCCTGACCACGACCATAGTTGGGTGCCGTGTCCACCCAGGGGCTGCCGGCGGCCAGGGCGGTGCGTGCCGCCTGACTGACGGCACGCACGCGGTATGTCCCCAAGCAGAGCGCGGCGGTCACAGCGCCGTTCCCACGACTGCGACGGCGTGGCCGTCAATGAGGACGGAGACCAGTTCGGCCACCTCCTTGACCTCAAGCCCGGCGGAGTCGGCCACCTCCCCCAGCGTGGTCGGCTGGTTGGTCAGCAGCGTGCCCAGCGCGGGCGCTGCGGACTCGGCGAAGTCCCACGCGGTACCGGCCGCCGAGAAGGTGACCGTGCCCTGTTCTCGGTTGGCCGTCAGGCGACCTCTCGGGGCGGTGAGCTTGACCGTGATCTCTCTCCGTGCGGGGAGTCCGTCCACGTAGGGCAGGGACGGAATCGCGTGGCCCAGGTCGGTCGTGTCGATCGACTCCGCCCACCGCTCCACGAGGCGGGGGTCCGCCATCATGTCGGCCACCTCACGGCGTACGGCGTCGATGAAGTCCGACTGTTCCGCCAGCGAGCCGAAGCGCGGGATGTCCCTGCGCAGCGCGAGGGACGCCCGGAGCTGATCGACGACCCACAGCATCAGGTCAGCGCCCGTGTGCGGGACCATGCCGAACGTGAGGTGAAGGGATTCCGTCCCCTGATCTGCGGTGACCGAGTGCCACCAGCCGCGCGGCAGATAGAGCACGTCACCCGGGGACAGAACGAGGTCCGCCACCGGGTCGCCCTGCGGCTCCTCCGGCGACTCCACGTCCCGGAAGGTGGGCGCCTCACGGGTCATCCCCCACAGGCGCCACCGCTTCGAGCCATGCAGTTGCATCACGACGACATCGTGGTCGTCCCAATGCCGGCCGAAGCCCTCCCGCTCGGTCCACGAGGCGTACACGTTGGCCTGCACAGAAGTCCCGAGGAAGCGTTCCAGCCCCTCCGCAGCCGCCCCCACGGCGGGGTGGATCTTCTCCACCGCGTCGAGGACCAGCGACGCCCCGTCCCTGAGCTGGGCGTGGAAGTCGGACGGCTGGATACGGGACCAGGTGACCGCGCGGCGGTTCGTTGTCGGGATCGCGTAGCGGTGCAGCGGCACCATCTCGCCGTCAGCCGACAGGCGCAGCCGGGGCGGCTCCAGCCGCTGCGTGGCAATGATCCGGTTCAGGTCGTCCCAGGAGAACAGACCCGCCGCGTCGGCGACCCCGGGGAAGTGCGCGTACGAGCGGTGGTACGTCTGGGCGAGGAACCTGTCCCCGCCCAGACGCCCCGCCCACGAGGCTGCATCAAGCAACGCGGGCGCTCCCGTCAGTCGTTGCCGTCGGAACGGCCACTGCTGACGTCCGACTCCTGCTCGGCACGCGTGCGCGCGGCCACGATCTTCCGCTTCGCGACGAGCAGTCCACCCCCCTCGGGGGCGGCCGACGTGGTGTTCTCTTCCACCATCGGGCTTACCTCTCTCTTCTCGGGGACTCCCACCGGGATTCCGGCAGGAAGCAAAGGGACAGCGACGAGCGCGGCGGACGCCGACCTTGGTGACGACGGGCGCCCCGTGCACCGAGGGCACGCGCACGGCGGGTACTTGGTCGGCAAAGCCAAGATCACCGGGATGCGGTGGTTCACCTGCACCATGCGCACCGGGTCGTACATCCGGCGCCCCTCGTATGACACCCGGAGAGTCATGCGCCCGGTCGTCGTGAGCGCACACCAGCGTCAGGGCCGAACCTCCGCCGGTACCCCAGCCGCCACCCCACGCCGTAGCGGACCCACTTTTCGTTTCGCTCGGTCGCTGCCATGGGGGAAATCATTGGCCTACAAAGCGACGGCTGTGTAGTTCTTTCCCGTCATGGACTAAAGATCATGAACGGCAGGCGGCGGACCACTCCGCCAACAAGGCTCGCGCTTCGTCCCCGAACAGCGCATAACCCTCCAGTGTGGAGAACAGTTCCAAGTGCATTTCGATGTCGCGTGGATCTCTCAGGATCACGACACCGGTGGTGTTCTCCACGGTGGCCAGGGTGTCGTCATAGATGGTGAAGGTGTCCATCGGAGCCATGGGCTTGTATCCCGCGATGGGGATGACGCCGAGCTTCACGTTCGCAAGGTGGGTCAGTGAGGCCAGCCGGTCAATCTGCATCGCCATCGCAGCCGGGGGCAGGAGTGGCCACCTCACTGCCTGCTCGGTAAGAATGAAAGTGAACCGCTTCTCCGTGTTGTAAAGAACCTCCTGCCGCTCCAGCTTCCTCGCGATCGTCTTGGTTACATCAGCCGGAGAATGGGCAAGGCTGGCGCGGATGTACTCAGGGGTGGACAGCAGTCCTGTAATCATCGAGAGCAGGAAGAAGCGGAACTTCGTGGACGAGGATTCAAGGGCGGCAAGTTCAGTCTGTTTCTTCTCCAGGCCCCTACGTCGGAGCGAGCGCAGGTCTTGCCATTCGGTGTTGGCCAGCCTCGCGAGGGCAACGACCTCCTCGATGACCTCGGGTGGAGCCACCACGGCCCGGAGGATCCTTTCCAGATCCAGCAGACTCGGCTGGACTTTCCCATTCTCGATCCGACTGATCTTCGATTGGGACATGTTGCAACGCCGAGCGAGCCGGTCCCCAGTGAGGCCGGCTCGCTTGCGTAGTTCTTTCAGCAGGGCCGCCAGTTCCTGTTTTGGCTGCCCGAGCTGCTCAGGATCGAACGTCACCCGCTGCTCACGTACTCCAGGAACGGCACGGATTCGGCAATGGCAATCCGCTTCCACTGCCGGTAGGGCTCCGGGTCGCCCCCGTACAGCTCGCGGTTTATCTGTGTCCCGTCCGACCGGTAGTTCATCAGGACCACCTTGGACTCGTCGAACATCCAGAAGTCCTGATCTGGAAGTCCCGGGTTCTTCCGGTCGGTGAGGTCGAGGATACGGATATCCTCGCCCGCCTTCACGTGGTGCCGGTAGTAGTACTCGAATTCGAACCGAAGGTAGTCCGAGAGCGGGCGGGTCACGACGTGCACCCTGCCGACTCTCTTTCCTTCCGAGGCCCACTGCCGGACCTCATCCATCCAGGCCGATGTGTAATCGTCCGGCGACTTCTCCCCGGCGAGGAATCGCTTCAGCTTCTCCGCTTCCTGGGGCATGGTGTAGACGGGCAGCGTCTCCAGCCTCCACGCCTCACGCTCCATGGAATCGAAGCAGTCGTTCCAGGCGTCACCATCCAAGTGCACGGAACGCCTCCCTGAGAACCGCCTCCGGGATTTCCACAAGCCCTTCCCCTGCGGGCGGGGTGAAGGCGTCGGACACGTCACCCTGCACCACGAACGACCCCGCGGCCGTGCGGTACACGTTCGGGCAGTCCTTCTCTCCGCACTCGCCGTTGCCATTGCCCGTGAGCCGGGTGAGTGCCGAACGCTCGGACATGCCAAACCCCCTTGCTCTGGCCCCGATTGGGCCGCCTGCCCACGACGTTAGAGGGGGCGGGGCGCAGCGTCTATGCACGAACACGACTATGCGTGTCCTCGCATAAACCCGTGCGGCCGGAGGACCGCAGCCGAAGGGGAGGAAGAGGAGCGGCAGGGTGCGTGGGCTGACTGAGGGACCCCGTCCTACCTGCTCCCGGCAGCAGGCCACCCCGGTGCAGGCTGCCTTCAGGGCCGCCTACCACCTCCCGCCCGTGAACGCGGTAGCGGTCGGCACGGACAACCCCGACCACCTGCGAGAGCTGACCAACGCCCAGAGCTTCGCGGTGGACGAGGAGGCCGTCCGCCACTACCGCAGCCTCCTGCGCAACCGCCGTCAGGAGTGAAGCTCGGCGATGAGCCGCGCCGCCTCCTTCCGGGCGGGCTCCAAGCGGGGATCCTGGGGATGGGCGTGCGGTCCTACGACCTTCGCACAGAAGAACAGGGCCATCAGCCGGCCAGACCTGCTCTCCAGGTCTGGCCGACGCTCCGCCCACACTCGTTGTGCCAGGGCGGGGACGGCGAGGGAGTTCCCCCAGAGGGTGGCCGCGTCCAGTCCGCGCGGCGCCATCCCCCAATCCTCCCAATCGATGATGCAGAACTCGGGCCCGGTCACGTTCGCCCACGTCAGATCCGCATGTGCCGGCGTCCACTCATCCACGGTGGCGTCTACTTCGGGGAAGACTGCTCGGATCGTGCCAGTCACCAGTTCCTGGGTGGCCGTCTCTGTGTCCGGAGTGGCGAGGCGGTGCGTGCGCTGCGCGGCGAGTGCGTCCAGCGAAGCATTGAGTGCCGCCCACCAGCCGCCCGACAGTTGAGGATCCTCGATCACCAGAGCGGCTTGCCCAACGGGCGGGGCGGTGACCAGCACCATTTCGTCTGCCCGCCACATCACCGGCTCGTCCCGCTCGCGCCACGCCAGCCCCGCATACCACTTCGGCATAGACACTCCATGCAAGACCGCTGCGGCCTCGGTGCCGTTCCAGCCCTGTGCTCCGATCCGGTCGAAGCTGCGCCGCTCAACCCTCACCCACGTTCCACGGTCCGTCCGCGCCCCAACCGAGCGCCGCTTGCACACCACGGTGTCACGGAGCAACTGCATTTGAAGGGACCGCTCCACGTGTTCGAGAACGTCATCAACCGGCTCAACACGCAAGTCCACGGCCCGTGCACCAGGCGAAGAGAGCGTCATCTGGACTCCTTGGGCCATCGCTGGGGGGTAGGGGCGACCTGCCGTCAGGTGAAAGCACCCGTAAGTTGATTAATGTAGTGAGTGATGTGCGGCATCCTGTGCGGCAGTTGATCGAACGGGAAGAGGCGGAGCGCCTGGCATTCGCCAAGGACGAGGTCGGTTGCGGCAACTTCCCCCCTCTACGGAGCGAGGAACAGCTGCGGCGGGATGATCTGCGGCAGGAGGGACCGCGACGGCCCGCGAGACGCTGGATTAGACGGGCGTGTGCTGTGCTGTACGGCGCGGTCTGGTTGAGCGGATCCATCCGGCGACGGGTGTCCACTGCGTGTACCTGGCAGGGGACGCAACGAACAGTGATGCGGTTGAAGAGCGGCTTGGGTGGCGAAGAATGCGGCGGGCCTGTAGGTTCTCAATTTCAGTGTCAGGCGCCGACCCTGTGACCTGGATATTTCCCTTGAGTCTCACGTTGTGTCGGCAGGCGGCTGTCTCAGATCGGTGTCATTTCCTCAGGCTGTCCAGCAGGCTGCAACGCGGCCCGGGGCGTCACGAACCTGCATCGGCAACCATCCGTTCCACCCACTCACACACCTTCGTTGCACACGAACGTCCCGAGCGTCGTCGCTGACAAGCGCCTGCGGGACTACGGACGGGTTGATCAGCCCATAATTGGAGTCAGTGCCGAGCGACCCGGCGCATCGCACCCGCCCCGGGTGCACTCACCGCGATCGGAGAGCATCGTGAAGAACAGCGCGTTGTGGCGAGTGGTTGACAACGAGAGTGGTACCCAGTCCATCGTCAGCTCGCCCTCCGAGGCGGTCGCGTTCGTCAACAGCCGGTTCGACACCGATGACGACGACGAGCCGTTCAGCATCACCGAGGTCGGTCCTCTCCTTCCGAAGCCGCTCGGGGTCATCACTGCATGGGCTGCCGAGAAGGACGGCGAGCGAACCGACGGGCGTACTGCCCCGATCACCATCAGGCCGGTTGTGACGGACAACGCCAGCGAGTGCGATGACGTCGTGCTCTGGGGCGACGTGTACGTCTCCTGGGACCACGACATGTACACCGTCGAGGAGCCGGACAGCTCCGAGTACAGCGAGGCTTACAGCGCAGCCGAGTTGAGCGCGATCCTCGACGAGTACGCCGATGACTACGAGTACGCGCCTGAAGGGCCTGAAGGGCCCGACAGCCACAGGTGGCCGAAACCGGAAGAGTTGATCACCTACGGCGCCCAGGAGTGCGCCAAGCGGTTCGGGCACCTCGACGACGACGCCCTGCTGTGGCTCGCTGCCACCCGCATCACGCTCGCCGTGTGGCGCAACACACCCGTCGAGAACTGGCATGCCGGGAAGAGTCCGCTGCACGACGGCACAATGATGCGGATCAACGCGGCAACCACCCGACTCGTGCGCTCGATGCTGTCGTTCGACCATGTCGACTGGATCGGTCTCGGTCTCGCGATCGTCAACCCGTCCCGGGTTCTACCGACCGGGCAGTCTGTGCTCGAGCTCGGGCTGGCCTGCCACAACCCTGACGACCCGGCACACGAGGATGATCCGCGCGTAGAACTCGCGGAGATGGCACAGGTCGCGATCTCATGGGGGCGAAGGTACTGCCTTAGCGAGAAGGAGTTCGGTCTGCGAACCCTGGTCGAATCCTTGTGCGCGTTCGACAACGGCTGGTTCGGAGCACCGAGTTGGGGGCGCATCGTCGATCGGTTCCTTACGGCTGTCGACGACCGGGAGAATGCGCACTGGCGCATACACCGGGACAAGCCTTGGTTCGACGAGTGGTTCACCAACCGGTCGGCCGACATTGCGGACACCACGGAATTTCGTCGGCTGCTCCTTGCCGGGCCCGACCTGCTGTCCGAGGAGGCCGCCGAATGGTGCGTGGATGGCGCCATCGGCTACGTCTGTCAGGACGACCACGCAAACGGCTGCCCGCTGTGCGGTATCCCGCTGGCAACGGAGTCCTCAAACGAGTGACAGCAGTGGCCAGCGATTCTCAATCCCGTGTCAGTTCGGCCAGTCACATGACATCGCGACTGAGAAAATGACACGGGATCTGAGAACCTACAGGGCCGCTTCATGTCCGTCGACACGATCTACCCGCCGATGCTGGCAGCACTGGAGGAAGACGTATGACCGAGCAAACGGCACAAGAGCGACCGGGCATCGCAGCCGCGATCGTGGTACAGGACGGCGCCGTGCTCATGGTTCGCCGCCGGGTCGCGGAAGGTCAACTGTCTTGGCAGTTCCCGGCGGGCGAGATCGAGGGGACGGAGACCCCTGAACAGGCAGCCGTGCGAGAGACGAGCGAAGAGGTCGGCATGGAGGTGACCGCTCTCAAGGTCCTCGGAGAACGGGTTCACCCCAAGACTGGCCGGAAGATGACCTACGTGGCCTGTGTCGAAGAGTCCGGCGCTCCTTACGTGGCGGACGACGATGAACTGGCTGAGGTGGCATGGGTCCGGCATGCCCAGATTCCCGCGTACGTGCCATACGGCCTCTTCGACGCGGTGCAGGTATATCTCGACGCCGCACTGAGCCGGTAACACTTCGGTGCGTGCTGCGGACGGAGGACGAGGCAGCTTCGGGTAATCAGACCGCCCTCCCGACGAGCTAAGGAACTGGTCGTGGACACTGAAATCGGCCTGATCTGCATGCGGTTGGTTAGCGTGGCTTCGCCATTGCCTCGTCGACCAAGTGTTCACTCATGGAGTGCCAGAGCTTCAGGTTGTATAACTCTCGTGCCACCTTCGTGTCTCCCGCGGACCGCGCTCGGCGGCCGACGTCTCATTTGTGTGCGTCCGGTGGCGTAAGACGCTGCCGCCATGGGTGGTCCGGCACGGTTACTGCGATGGCGTCCGCCAACCAAATGCGTTGAGGTTCGCCGAGCAGCGGCAGTACCGCTTCGAAGTCTGTCTCATCCTTCTCCCGTGTCGCCTTCGCCTTGTAGTAGAGCTGCACCTCGGGCGCCAGGTAGGGGATACCAGTCCCGCTTCTTCGTCCCAACCGCTCGATCGGAAGCCGGATCCGTGGGGTACGCCGAGAGACCCAATGGGTGCCCTCCGCCTCGTCCAGCATCAGCTGCACGGACCAGGGTGCCTCAGGCGTGCGTCGGCACCAGATGTCGTGGAGGGGCGGCTGAAGAGTCTCCCCAGAACGCCACGGGCGCAGCCGCCCCATGCCAGGTGGGTCCGCCACGTACAGGTCCCAGTCGGTCAAGAGATCGCGCACGCGAGCTTGGTCGCGTCGGAGGACGAGGACATCGAGATCGCCGTGCGGGCGTAGCTCACGGCCGACGGCGAGTTCGATCGCGTACCCGCCAGCGATCCACCACGGGAAGTCGGCCGCAGCGAACATGACAGCTAGATCTTCGGGACGAGCCGGCATCCAGCGCCCCACTCCCTCAATACTCACCTGTCCATGCTCTCAGTGAACGAGGCCCCGGAAGGGAAATCCGACGTAGGCCAGCCATACACAGAGGCCAGCTATGGGGTGAGCCGGTTCGGTCCGCGGAAGAGGAAGGTGGCCTCGCGGATCGACTCCAGTCCGAGCAAGACCATGAGCACGCGTCCAAGGCCCATGCCCAGCCCGCCGTGCGGTGGGCACCCGTACCGGAACGCGTTCAGGTAGTCCTGCATCGGCTCCGGACTCATGCCCTTCTCGGCGGCTTGCTTCAGCAGCACGTCGTAGCGGTGCTCGCGCTGGGCGCCGGTGGTGATCTCCAGCCCCTTCCAGAGCAGGTCGAAGCTCAGGGTCACGCTCGGGTCGTCGGCCGGCCGCATGTGGTAGAAGGGCCGGATGCTCACGGGGTAGTGGGTGATGAACACGAACTCGTGGCCGGTGGCCTGCTGGATGTGGGCGCTGATGCTCCGCTCGCCCTCCGGGTCCAGGTCCTCCTTGGTTCCTTCCGAGTCCCAGCCGCCCTTGCGCAGGATGTCGTGCGCCTTGGCCATGGTGATGCGGGGGAAGGGCGTCGTGGGGACGGTGATCTCCACGCCGAACTGCTCCCGGACCGCATCGCCGTGTGCACCGGCGACCTTGGCGATGGCGTGGGCGAGCATCTGCTCCTCGAACGCCATAACGTCCTCGACGCCGTCAATCCAGGCCAGCTCGACGTCGACGCCGGTGAACTCGGTGGCGTGCCGGGAGGTGAACGACGGCTCTGCACGAAAGACGGGGCCGATCTCGAAGACCTTCTCGATTCCGGCCGAGATCGCCATCTGCTTGTAGAACTGCGGCGACTGGGCGAGATAGGCGCTGCGATCGAAGTAGCCGAGTTCGAAGACCTCCGCGCCAGACTCCGAGGCGGTGCCCATGAGCTTGGGGGTGTGCATTTCCGTGGCGCCCTGGGCATAGGCGTACTCGCGCATCCCCTGCTCAAGGGTGGTCTGCACGGCGAACATCAGCTGAGCGGCGGGACGGCGGCGTACGTCCAAGAACCGCCAGTCCAGGCGGTGCTCCAGGCCCGTGTGCTCGTCGATGGGCAGCGGTGTCGCGGCCCGGCTCAGGACCTCGACCCGCTCCGGGATGATCTCCAGGCTGTGGAGCTTCACGATCGGGTTCTCGACGACGCGGCCGGTGATCCGCACCGCGGACTCCGGCGTGAGCTGCTCAAGGGCGGCCTCGATGTCGTCGCCTGCGCCGCCGCGCCGATGGGTGACCTGCACCATGCCCGTGTGGTCGCGTACGACGACGAACTGGACCTTACTCAGCAGGCGCAGAGTGTGCGCCCAGCCCGACACGGAAACGGTTCGACCCAAGTGCTCGCGCAGGTCAGATACCAGTACACGATCGGTCGTATGGATCATCGCAGCCCTCCAGGGCGTCATGGTGATCCCTTGGGGGCGCGGGCGAGAAGGGGACTCGCGGTTCCACCACGCCTTCACCACCACTCGACAGTGGCGGCCTCATTCGTGGCCGGTAACGGGGCCAGCCGGCGGGGCATTGGACCACATGGCCGTTCCTCCCCGCACTCAGGAGGGTCTTCACCCCGGGGCGCGAGGCTGCCTTCCCAGCTGCCAGCAGCTCTCTCGGCTCGCGTGATCCCGGGCTACTCGTCTCCGTCATCGCGTTGTGACGGAGGATAGCGAGCCAGAGCCTCGAGACGACAGCGAGATTTCTGCGTAGATCGTGATCGTGCCAGTGGGCAGGTTCCGAAGCAGGTGCGGCCACCCGACGATCAACGGCGCCAGGAAGGAGGAGGTGTAGTCGCACTGATGATGACGCTACCCGGGACGCAGCCTACGAGGCTCAGTCAGCGAATGGACGGACACGGATCCGCGTGACAATTTCGTGGCGCCGAGAAACACAGCTCCCCCATCCTGACGGAATGCCCGACATCATCACCTCGCGCCTTCAGTACAACGCCACAGCGGTACGCCCAAACTGGAAGGACCTCCCACAAGACGTTCGCCAGCTCATCACCCGACGCCTCGGAGGCTCAGTACAGGCCGGGCGCAGCGCAGGCAGCGGATTTACCAGCGGCTTCGCCGCTGTACTCCACGGGGCCTTCGGACCTCTGTTCGTCAAGGCGGTCAAGAGCCTCGACAACAGCGTGGTCGCCGACTCCTACCGCAGGGAAGCGTTGATCAACCAGGCGCTCCCGGCAGAGATTCCGGCGCCACGCCTGCAGTGGATTGAGGAGCACGACGGATGGGTCGTTCTCGGCATCGACGCTGTCCCCGGTGGCCGCATGCCCACCACACCGTGGAAGTCTGATGAGCTAACGGCCACTCTCGACGCGTACACGATCACAGCAGAGGCACTCTCCACCCCACCCACAGCACTCCAGCATGTGGGCCTCAAGCCGGTGGGTGACGGCGGTGACTTCGCCGACTGGCGCAACCTCGCCCGAGGCGCCACGTCCACGAACGCCCTGCCTTCCTGGGTACCACTCGACCTACTGGACGTGCTGGCCAGCCTGGAAAGCGGATGGCGGGAGGCCGTCGCAGGCAATGCCGTCCTCCACCACGACCTACGACAGGACAACGTGCTGATCGATGCGTACGGCGCCGCGTGGATCTGCGACTGGAACTGGCCCTGCCTGGGTGCGAGCTGGTTCGACCTCGTCCTGCTCCTGGCCACCGCCTACGCCGACGGCCACGACGCCACCGCCCTGTTCACCCAGCACCCCACCGCCCGCGGAGTCGCCGACGAACAACTCGATGCGGCGCTCGCCGCTCTCTCCGGTTTCTTCCTCACCTCCGGCGGACAGCCCGCAGCAGACTGGTCACCGCATCTTCGCCAGCACCAGACGTGGTGTGGAGAGGTCACACTGCGATGGCTGGCTAACCGGCGTGGTTGGGCATTCTGACCTGGGGCCCACCCGTTCAGTGTTCTACAGACAGCCCGCTCAGCTCAGGCCGAGGGCGGTGCTGTCAGGACACCGCTCGGGATCCACTTGCGCAACACGTCGGGTACCTCCACCGTGCCGTCGGCCCGCTGGTGCTGCTCCAGCAGCGCGGGCACAAGCCTGCTCGTGGCCAGACCTGAGCCGTTCAGCGTGTGGACGAACATCGACTTCCCCTGTTGCGGCCGGTAGCGGATGTTGCCACGCCTCGCCTGGTAGTCGCGGGCATTCGACACCGAGCTGACCTCGACGTACGCCTCGATGCTCGGCAGCCACACCTCGACGTCGTACGTCTTGGCCATCGCTGCGCTGGTGTCCCCGGCCGCGAGTCGCGTGATCCGATAGTGCAGGCCCAGTCCCTTTACCAAGTCCTCCGCTCTGCCGAGAAGCTCCTGGTGTGCGGCGTCCGAGGCGTCCGGGTGGGTGAACTGGAACAGCTCGACCTTGTTGAACTGGTGACCGCGCAGGGTCCCCCGTTCAGCCGTGCGGTAGCCGCCGGCCTCCTTGCGGTAGCACGGCGTGTACGCGACGTACTTCCGAGGCAGCTCCGTCTCGGGCAGCGTCTCGTCCCGGTGCAGATTGACCAACGCTGTCTCCGCGGTCGGGAGCAGGAACCGCTCCGGACCTTGCTCCCCCTGCTCCAAGGCGAAGACCTCGTCCGCAAACTTGGGGAACTGGCCCGCGGTGTACCCGGCCGCGAAGGTCAGGATGTGCGGTGGCAACACGAACTCATAGCCGTCCCGCACATGTGCCTCCAGGAAGTGGTTCAGCAGCGCCCACTCCAGGAGCGCGCCGTCGCCCCGGTAGATCCAGAAGCCGCTGCCGCCGAGCTTCGTGCCCCGCTCATAGTCGACCAAGCCCAGAGTTCGAGCGAGCTCCACATGGTCCCTGGGCGTGAAACCGAACTTCGGACGCTGGCCGGCTTCACGAATGACCTCGTTGTTCTCCTTGCCCCCGGCCAGCACGTCCGCGTCGGGTAGGTTCGGCAGCGGATCAAGGAAGACCTGACGCGCCTGCTCCAGTTCGATGAGCCGCGCCTCGACGGCGGTCAGCTGCTCGCCCACGGCCGATGCTTCACCGTGCAGACTTGCCACGCCCTCCCCAACCCGCTGCCGTTTAGCGATCTCGCCCGAGATCCTCTTGCGCTCCCCACGGAGGCGTTCCATCTCAGCCCGCACCTGTCGGTAGTCGTCGTCCAGTCGAAGAAACTCGTCGAGGTCGACGTGGACCGCCCGCTTGGCTAGCGCCTGCTGGACACGGACTGGGTTCTGGCGAATCAGGGTGACATCGATCATCCTGCCGTGCTCCGTTCGATCAGTCATCATGACGTGATCCCTTGGGAGCGCGGGCGAGAAGGGGCAACTCGCGGTGCCACCGCGCCTTCGCCACCAGCAGATGGTGGCCTCATTCACGACCCGGTCACGGGGGTCAACCGGCGGGGCATTGGACCTTCCCTAAGGCCGTTCCTCCCCGCACTCGGGAGGGGATTCACCTGGGGCGCGAGGCTGCCTTCCCAGCTGCCAGCAGCTCTCTCGGCTCGCGTGATCCCTGGCTACTCGTCTCCGTCAACGCGTTGCCCGGAAGGATACGTACGCCGCGATCGGGTCCGCAATCGAGAAACGCTTCGGCGGCTCCCGCAGCGTCCAGGCTTCCCCTTTGCGCACGGCCAGGATGTCCAAGACGTCCTCGCCGTCGCTGCCATATCCTCCCCAGGTGGCAACGACCAAGGTTGACTGGGCGTACGAACTGGCTGGTGAGCTGCTGAGTAGCAGCCTCCCGCGCAGGTGGGCACACTCGCAGGGCGTTGCCGCTTGCGCCCAGACGCTGGCGCCGCTGGCCGGTAACAGCGCCGAGCTGGAAGCGGCTGCGGTGCTGCATGACATCGGCTACGCGCCCCCGCTCGTCTCTACGGGATTCCATCCGCTGGACGGAGCACGGTATCTCCGGGACGTGCACGGGGCGGAGGGACGGGTTGTCCGCCTGGTCGCGAACCACTCGTATGCGCTGCTCGAAGCCGAGGAGCGTGGCCTCCGGACTGAGCTGGCCGACGAGTTCCCCCTCCTGGATGATCCGCTCCTCGTGGACGCGCTGGTCTACTGCGACATGACCACGACGCCGGACGGCCGACGGACGACGCCCCGTGAGCGGCTGCAGGAGATCTTGGGCCGCTACGGCGAGGACAGCGTGGTCGGGCGTTTCATCCGCCGGGCCGCCCCGCACATCCACGCGAGTGTGGATCGGGTGCGGGCGGCTGCGGTCGAGGCCGGCGTGGAGCTGTAAGTCCGAGCGGTCAGCCGAGGTAGGGGTAAGCCCCGGTCAGGTAGTGGCCGATCTGCTCGTGCATGCTCGGGTGGATGTCGAGCTTGTCCAGGTCGTCCGGGTGAACCCAGCGCACGCCGTCGGCCTCCTCATTGACGGTGGGCTTGCCCCCTAGGGGGCGGCCGACGTACACGGCCTCGTACTGCTGCCGGATCTCGCCGTCGGTGTACTCGATGATGTGCTCCGGGTTGGAGTAGACGCCGAGGAAACCGGTGACCGCCGCGACGATGCGGGTCTCCTCCTCGCACTCGCGGACGGCGCACTGCGCCGGGCTCTCGCCGATGTCCTGGGCTCCTCCGGGCAGGGCCCACTGGCCGGTGTCGCGGCGTCGCTGGAGAAGGATGGCGCCTTCGTCGTTGACCACGAGCAGGTTGCTGGCGGGGATAAGGGTGTTGGCCTTGGGGGCCTTGGGGTCGTGGTAGTACTCGGTCCTGCCCACGGCAGTGCTACTCCTGTCTGTCGGGCGCCCAGGGGCGCGCGGATGCCCACACGGCCTCGAAGCTGTCGCCGTACCGCTGGAACCACTCCCCGCCGTCTATGTTGCGGAGCTGGAGTAGCGGGTTGGCGCTGGCCGGCTGGCCCCAGATGTGCGGGTTGACCATGAGGTGGTCGTCGTAAGGGTGAACATGGACGAACGATGGCACTCCGGTCTGACAATCGGGGCGAGATCGTGGAACGCATCGTCTGGGCAGGCAAGATGGCACTGCTGGTGGTGATTACGGGTTCTGTCGCCGCTGTCGTCACATACTGCCGTCACGGTCCGAACCCCTCAGCGCACCGGCAAACACAGCAGCATGAAGCCCGCCCTTCCCGAAATCGGGGAGGCCGGGCTTCATGCGTCGAATGAAGGACGGACACCGGCGTTCAGCCAGCCGGGGCGCGCAGGAGCCGGTCCCGCGTGCTCGCCGGCAGCACCCGCCGCAGGACCGGTGCCGTCGAGCTGAGGGAGGCGGCGAAGGCGGCCACAAGGTCGTGCGGGACGCTGGCGGAGAAGGAGGCCGCCCACAGGCACGGTGCGCCGAGCGCGGGCTCGGCCCACGCTTGCCACCCGGCCAGCCCCGCCTCGTCGTCCTCGGTGATCAGGGCGCGCGGGTCGCCGTCCTGGATGAGAGGCGGCACCTCGCCGAGGCTGAGGTGCGAGGTGAACGTCGGGTCTGTCGCTGCCGCCTGGGGCTGGTCGATGTCGCGGAGCCATCCGTGTGCGGCGACGGCGTCCAGGACCAGCTCGGGTCCGGCAAGCGGCAGGGCGGGCTCGTCGCGAGCGTCGAGCGCGACGAGGAAGTCGGCTACGGCCTCGCCGGGGACCTCCGGGGTGAAGTAGGCCGACCACTGGGCGAGCGGGCTGCTCGTGTCCGCGCGGGCGGAGATCTGCCAGGCGATCGGCAGGTCCCCCAGGTGGAACGGTTCGTCCGCCAGGCTCCACTGGGCCCAGCGCAGGGCGTCGGGGCTGATGTGCAGGACGGTGCTGCGCAGGACCTGGCGGTCCTGGGGTGCCTCGTCCGGCTCGTGCCGTCCGCGGACGATCGTCAGGCTCGTCCAGCCCAGGCCGGCGAGCGTGTCGGCGACGGCGTCGTAGAGGCGCCCATCGTCACCGGCCAGATGCCGGGGGCCGACCCAGAACGCGGGCTGGCCGCCACGTGGAGTGGACGGGTCGGGCGGACATTCGGGGTACAGGGGCGCCTCCAAGGGGCTCGGTGCGGGTCTAGTTGCCGCCGGCACGGCGGCGGGGGCGGCGCGGGGGTGCCTGGACGTCGCCCTGCCAGGTCAGGGCGACGGCGACCTCGGGCGGCAGGTGGCCGAGCTGTGAGCCCTCGTCCCGGCCTTCGGCGAGGTAGACGACGGTCTGGCCGGTCTCGTCCACGGACTGCACGACCTGCGCCAAGCGGTGTGCCATCGGAAAGAACGGATTCATGGCCTGGCGGACCGGAGCACTGCGGTCGCAACCGGACAGCAGGTCGATGAGATCGCCGACGGTCATCTCCATGGACGTCATGAACGGCCTCCTTGGGTGAGGAAAACGGTGAGCGATGGAATCAGCCGGCGTCAGCCGACCACCCTCCCGGCGAGGACTACGCGTGGGCGCCTGCACTGTCATACGCGACGTGAGGTTTCCAGCACGCGCGCCACGGCGGCAGCGACGATGTCGGCCGGCGTCTCGGTGTCGAACGACAGCTGGTAGCCGGGTACCTTGGCGGTTCCGGTGACGGCGATCTTCCATCCCTCGCCGTCGGTGCCGGGACGACCGAGCGGGAACCAGCCGAGGTAGAACCGGCCGTCCTTGGAGCTGACGTGCACGTCCGCACGGTCGTCCACGATGAGGTTGAAGTCCTCGGCGCAGAACTGGTCCATGACGAGCGTGGGCTGGCCAGGGCCCAGCTGCCACTCGCGCAGCCGCAGGGCTTCGACGGTGGTGGAGAAACCGGGGCCGACGGAAGCCACGGTCACAGACAATCACCTCTCTGACCTGGGGTTTCTTGCAAGGTCGTCTACGTTGACATGCTCCCGCGCAGGTTGGCCAGTCTTTCTGTGATCTTTCCTGTCTGCCCCCGGCGAACTGTCGTCCTTGGACAGTGAAGCCAGTCGCCCTGGCATCTGATCCAGGCGCTTGACAGCGAACCAAGTCGTGGGGGCTTCCCACACCGCCACGGGCCCGAGGAAGTCAGCGGGAACGTCGCGATGCGGGTCTCTTGTCAGCGGCACCTCCTACACTCCGCCGATGCGACAGCCCAGGATGATGAGCTGCCTGGCCGTGGCCCTCCAGGCCATCAGGGCTGATGGGCATGGCGTCTGCCAGGCGCCTGCATGTCCCACAGGTCGCCGACAGCACGCGCCGGCAGAGCTTTCACGAGGACGGTCTCCGGTGCGGATGTCGGAGAGGGTTCCATTACCGTCCTTGTCTAACAGGGGGATTAAAGCTGTGCCTTCCGCTACTGGCTTGACCGACCTGCGCGAGCAGTGGATCCAGAAGATCTGCGCGGGGATTGCCACCTCTGTCGGTCGCCACCACCCGTTGCTGGATCCGGCGCGGATCGTCGGTAACCCGAGTGATCTGGATCTATTGCGTGCCCTCCTGATCCTGCGGATCGCCGTCTTGGACGCGCGTGGCCGGTCCACCGCGCACATCACGGGACTGCTGGCAAAGCACCCGGTCTTCGCCGATCCCAAGCCTGACACGGATCAACTCACCAGCCTGGTCGAGCATGTCCGCCGGCACGTGGAGCGCGACGGCCTTGTCGGTTCCGTCCTGCTGTTCGGCCTCGGACTGCGCGCTGCGGATCCAGAGAGCACGTATGCCCTCCTCCTGGACCACTGGTCACGTCGGTCGTCCCGCGCGGCAACCGCCGCCCAAGTGGCCAGGGAACTGGCCCGGCACTGGGGCGTGGAGGCTCGCACCGGAGAGGCTCTGGTGCCTCTCTCAGTCATATCTCTTGATGCGTACTCCGACACCATCTGGTCCAGGCTGGAAGCGGAACGCGACGCTCATGTGCGGCATGCCGCCTCAGTTGCCTTGATCAGGAAGGGCAACGACGCTCATCGCCTGTGGCTGGCGCAGTTTCCCGCCGACGAGGCCAGGCACCTATGGAAGTTGGGCGCAGATGTGGCCTACTGCACCGCGGCCAAGGAGCACCTTCGAGAGGTAAGTCGACAGCTCCGGAAGAATCACGCTCTGCGGCCAGTGATCGCCCGAGCCTTGAAACTGGTCAACGAGCAGCTAGAGATGCTCGGCGAGGCGATCGGCTGCCTGAGCGACACAGAGCGCGACATGCTGCGGGCGCGCACCCATCAGGAGCGCTTCCAGGACGCCTGCATTCAGACCTTCCTGAACCACTCCCTCGACTTCCGGCAGTCGTACCCAGGCAGTTCCTGTGTTCCTGATGCCGAAGCGGTACATGGCACCTTCGGCCCTCTGCCCTGGTGGAACATCATCGTCCGAACCGCAGCGGAGGCGGAGGCTGCCCTCGCCGCATTCACAGAGGGGGTGCTGCCCCTCGGTTTCGAGCGGGATCCCGAACATCGGAACCGCCTTCTACTCATCTGCCGTAAGCCCAGGACGGAGTCCCCGGGCATGCACGCCCACTTCGTCTTCGACCTGGACAACCCAGGCCACGCCTGCGAGCTGCTCCTCATCGCGAAGCGGGCCGGCGTCCCTATCGACCTCTATGCCCAAGCACACAACGAGTACGACGAAATCGAGTCCACCCACCTAGGCACTGTGTACGCACACATCGGTCCGGAGCTCGCCAGTCTGATCACGGAAGCCGCCACCAATGCACTGGCCCGATCCCTGCCAGACTTCCGTAACCGCGACTACGACGAACATGAGGGGATCGAACCGCTCGAAGAAGCGTTGCGCTGTCTGTCCCGCGCTGAGGTGGAGCACTTCTCCTCGGGACGCCGCATCACCGTCTCATCCCGTCACAACCTCGAAGGTGGGATCGAAGTACTGTCGTCCGACCCGCCAGTCACGCTCTCCGGATTCTCCAGGGGCACCAAGAGGCACCAGAAAACCGGCAGCTCACGGAAGACGGGCAACGGGACTCCTCTGCCCCCTCCTCGGACCACTGGGTTCGTGTACGTCCAGCGGAACCCTGCCTTCCCGGACATGCTCAAGATCGGCTACACAGACCTGCTCGCGGAGGACCGAGCCAAGAACCTGTCGGGCACATCGGTCCCCTTCCCCTTCGACGTGCTCTTCAGGGCCCACACATCCCGGCCCAAAGACGTCGAACAGGCTGTCCACCGCCTCCTCACCGCCCAACGCGTTAACGCAAGCAAGGAGTTTTTCCGCGTCTCCCTTGACACGGCCATCGAGGCGATCCGCCGGTGCCAGAGGGAGGTAACCGGTATCAACAGCTGGGAGCCGATCCCTGCGCTTCATCGCCTGCCCGCGAATGACCGAGTCGTCCTGCCACTGAGGGCAGGGCAGTTGTTCGTTCTCACCGCGTACCCCCATCTGCTCAGCTCGTCCGCTGAGGTTCTCGACATCTGGATGGCCCACGCGGACGGCGACCTCCTGGAGATCCACTCCACGCATGACCCCGGGCACGTGGCCGGAATCAGCGACAACGATCCCGGCGCTTACGAGGACCCCGTTCCCTTCCTCGACAGAGACGGAACCGTGCGGAACGGCATGCTCCATGGCAGGGAGCGCCTGGTAGCCGGCGACCGGCTGATCTGGTTCTCGGACGAGGAGGGGCCGACCGACGCCTGCGGCGTCGTCTTTGAAGCGAACGCGTCCTGCCAGGTCACCTACCGGACATCAGCCCCCCGACGGGGCCCGCTGGGTATTCCTCTCCTGCTGAACGATCCTGACCGGGACCTTCCTGATGCTATGGGGGCACTCGTCAAGGATGTCCTCGCACTGCGCCCACCGCGCACCTGGGCTCCCCGGAACCCTCAAGAAGAGGACGGCTGGGCGGTAGCAGCCACGGATCCGCAGCCGCCCGAGCACTGGCTCCCTCAACTCGAACGACGGCGAAACGACGTGCGCCGGGACCGACCCTGAGTACCGTGCGGTATGGGGGCCAGCTCGACGTGTCCATGTCCGGCGCCAGGACTGAATTACCAGCCGGATCGATTGCGCCGCGGCTCCGTAGACGGCTCGATACCCGGCTCCGGGAGCGGTCTGAGCACATGCCAGAGTGAACCGCATGATCCCCGCGCACATCCCCGACGAGCCGCCGCTGACCTACCCCGACAGCTTCGACATACCAGTCCTGTTCCGAAACGGACCCGCGAAGAAGCCTCGGCGGCAGTGGCGGACGGCCAAGCACAAGGCGTGGGCGGGATCGGACGGGTTCCCGGCGGCCGACGGCTGGTACGCCCCGACCACCACGTGGCGGGAGATCATCAAGGCTGCCACCGAAGTCGGCCGCGACGTCACCCCGCACCTGCAGAACCAGCCGCGCTACGCACACGGGGAACTGGTCGCTCGGGTCTCTCCGCTGTACGCCTACCTTGGCGCGCACGTCGTCGAGCCCCGTCACCCTGTGCCTGGGGCCAAGGGCCGGCGCCTGACCTGGAACCCGGTGTACGCGCACGGCACCGAGCGCAGCGCGAAGAACGCCGCCGGCTACCGGCTGGGCATGACGATGACCGAGTGGGCCTGCCGTTCGTTGCTGGGCCTCGGCCAGACCGAGCACCTCGAACTCGGCGGGCCCATCCCCGCTCTGTACGACACGTTCAAGGACCCGAAGAAGAAGCTGCCCGACCTGTGGGGGCGCCACGAGGCAGAGGAGAGGTACTGGCTGATCGAGGCCAAGGGTGGCGACGTCGGCCTGGGCACGCTCCGCAAAGGGTGGGCGCAGCTGGCGGCCGGCAGCAAGATCCTCGGCGCGTATGCGCACCGCACCGTCCTGGTCGGAGCGTCCGTACGTCCCGGTGACGATCTCTTCCTCACCATCGACCACGACCTACACCCTGGCCAGCCGCCCCTCAGCCCTGATGGGTCTGGCATCGACGAGGAGGCGGCGGGCGCGGGCAACCTGGAAGACCGCCTCGGCGACAGCGACGACGCGCTCATCGGCGCGGCCCGCGCCCAGATGCTCACCTACCTCGCCTTGCGCTCCGCTCCCGTCTCGCAACTGCGCACCGTGCCCGTGCCCGCAGACCGCACTTCTCGCCGTCGGCGCACCGGACTCACCACGCCCCTGGAGCACGACGGCCTCACCCTCGCCATGCGGGCCGATGCCCGCGGAGCAGCGCTCCAAGCCGAGCAGCACACCTTGCGCGCCGGTATCCGCTCCATAGGGCTCGACGACTTCCTCACCTGCCGCATCCCCGGAACCGAAGTGCACCTCGGCATGTCCCGGAAGCTCTTCGCCGCCTGCGAGCGCCTCCATGAGGAAGACCTCGCCATCGCCCGGCGCACTCCAGGACTGCGCGCCGAGGACGAGCCGAGCGGTGACCAAGAGCTCAGCGACGAAGCCCAGGAAGAACAGCGGCTCACCCAGCGGCGGATCTTCCGCGAGCAGCAGGAGGAAGCCCGCCCCCGGCTGCGCCTCCTGCTCCGCGACGCCTACGAGCGGGGTGCGACGAGCGACTGGAGCAGCCTGCTGCGCCGATCCCAGGAGCCGGCACTCGACCTGGAAGGCGACGAGAGCCTCCTCGAAGCGGCGACACCAGAGACCTACCTGGCGGTCAGCCGCTACGACCTGCCCCCGGCACGCGCCTAAATCTCCACATCAGCCGATACCAAGCGTTCGGGGGTGCGCCAAGGAGCAGCTCCCCTTGCCGGCATGACAGGCGGCAGCTGGCGCCTGGCGGTTGGAGCACCGAACGCACAGAGACGATTCGCTGATCTTGGGGCGCGGCCGACAGTCGGAGGCGGGAACTGATCACCGGCCGCTGGTCCTCATCGGCACCCCCAAGGGCGGTCCGCAGCGTCAAGGGCATCACGGGCCGCTGGTGTGGCGGGAAGTTCCCTACCGAATGTGCGTCCGTGAGCGCCGACTGAGCGTCAGCGTGCGTGATGCTCAGGTGCTCGCGCGCCCGCCCCTCAGTGTCCAGGGTGGATCACGACTGCGTGGCGGAACGGCAGTCTACGGAACCGCCGGCTGCACCCTGTTGGTCCTGGCGGACACACAACTCCAGCAGCGTCGCGAGGCGCAGATGGGGCCTCCTCCGGATGGCGCCGCCTCCCATCCGGGCGAAGGAAGTATCGCGTGCGCCGCCCGTCTCGCTCCCGTGTGAGGTAGCCGACTTGTTCCAGGTCCTCGATGATGCTCTGAACGGTGCGGTTCGGCGTCGATAGACGCCAGCAGGCCCCCGGATTCGCTTCACGGGGGCCTGCGGCGGTGGTTGATGTTCGGCTAGTTGGTCTTGCTGTTGTCGTCGGGCTCGGACTCGGTCGTCGTACGACGGCGGACGGCGACCAGGGTGACGACGCCCGCGATGACGAGGATCCCCGCGCCTGCGGCGATCCAAGGCGTGGCGTCGGCACCGGTGTGGGCGAGGGAGCCTGCCGGGGTCGGCGGCGAGGAGTCGCCGTCCGGGGCCGTGGCTGCGGTGGACGAGGAGTCAGCATCCGCTGTGCCGGTGTCCGGCGCTGAGGGCTTGACCCCGCCGGTCCCGTCGCCCGGCGTGTCCGCAGGAGTCGGGGTGCCGGTGGGCTTGGACGTCGGCTTGTCCGAGGGGTGGGGCTTCGGGCTGGTGGCGGTTTTGGTGTTGGTAACGGTCACCGTCACCGGAGCGCCGGGGCCCGCGGTGAATGTCTTGGACGGCTTGTAGCGGTCGTATCCGGCGGGTGCCTTGACCTGCTTGACCCAGAACTCCATGTTCCGGCTCGACACCGGCAGCTCCCCTGAGGCCATGCCCTTGTCCCCGGTCGTCAGGGTGAGCAGCGTCGATGTGCCGGTGCCGATGTTCACCGTTGCGCCGGGCAGGAGCTTGCCGGTCTTGTCGTCCTTGGCCTGCAGGAGAACCTTGGCGGCCTTGAATGGGTCGGTGATCGTCAGTCGCGTGGCGGCGCCAGGCGTGATGATGACGTCCTGGTCGGCGACAACCTCGTGGAGCGGGCTGTTGGAGGCGGTCTCCTTGAGTCGGTAGATGCCCGGGGGGAGGTCGGGGAAAGTCAGCTTGCCCTGCGCGTCGGTTGTCCCGTGTCCGGCCTCCTGGCCAGCTGAGTTGAGCAGCAGGAACGCGGCGCCGGGGAGCCCATCGCCGGCCGTGTCCCTGGTGGTGATCTCGACGCTGCCCGCGTCCGGGGCCGGTGTGTCGGCAACGGTGGCCGACGCGGAGGGGGTCGGTTCGGAGGGTTGGGCGTTCGCGGCAGGCGCCCAGGTGAGGGTGCCGGTCACTGCGGCGACGACTGCGGCGGATCGGACGGCGCCACGGACGAAACGAGCGTGCACGAGGAAGGGGGCTCCTTGATCGGTTGGTGGAAGGTCGGTCACCGCACGGGGATTCAGCGGGTGCGGGCTTGGCTGCGGGTGGCTGGCGGGGCGGGCGCCCGGTGCGCTGCGCGGCTCGCCGCGGGGCTTGGCGTGGTCGCGGCCCAGGCGCCGGGGAACCAGACGGTGGTGTACTGCTCGATGGCGTCGCGCAGCCCGGTGGTGACGGCTCCCTCCCAGGGTGGCCGGCCGGGGCGGCGGTTGGTGCTGAACGTGCCGTACTGCTTGGTGTTCGGCCGGGTGTTGTGGGCTTCGTCGCGGCGGTGGAAGGTGCCGTGATCGAGGAAGCTGAGGGCGGCCACGTCGATTTCACCGCGGTCCGGGTGGATGACCGCCACACGAAGTCCGCCGTAGGTGTCCGCGTGGATGGTGGCGGTGAAGTCGATCCGCAGCCGCAGCGGTGCGCCCGGGACCGGGGCGGCGAAGTAAGTGGCGCCCACGACGGCGTGGTCGTGGAAGGGGAGGCACAGTTCGGCGAAGAACTCGGCGGCGTGCAGGGACAAGGGGGATCTCCGGTCGGGGACGGGCCGGCGCTATCGGCGCGGGCCGGGCAGGGCCGGTCGGCTGTTGGTGCTCCACCGAGGGACACTCGCAGCCGGCAGCGCGGCCGGCTGGCGAGAGGCAGCCCGCTGCACGTCGAGCGGAGTTGGGGCCTGCGCCTGCGGTGGGATGATGGGGGTGAGCTGGGCCATGCCCTCGATGTAGCTGAGGGTGTCCTGGCGCCACCGGGGAAGCGGAGCCGGATCGGCGACGCACTGGGTGACTGCGGTGAGCAGGGCGACGGGGGTGTCGGTGCTGGCCGTCGCGTACCAGACGGGCCGGTCGATGGATCTTCCCGCCCACAGCTGCCAGCGAGCGTCACGGGTGGTCAGCTCGGCTTCCGGATCGAGGTCCCCGGTGGTGAACTCCAGACCGGCGAGGCCGTCCGGGGCCTGGACGGCGAACACGCCCCAGCGGGGACGGTCGATCTCCCAGCCTTGTTGCAGGAGAGGCACGACGGCGAGGAAGGGATCGTGCTCGTCGGTTCCCGAGACTGGTCTGGCGAGGTAGGCGTCCGGCCCCTGTTCGTAGGCGGTGGCGAGGGCGGTGGTGAACGCCTGGACGAACTCGGTGGGGACGCGGTCGTTGAAACAGACGCCCCATGTCGGCGGGCCAAACTGGTCCTTGTAGGCGTTGATGCGCCAGAGCCCGTCGTCCTCGCCTTCGGGCAGGTAGCCCAGGCGCATGCGCCGGTCGGGAGCGTTGACGTACACGTTGCCGAGGTCGTCGTGCTGGACGTCCCAGCCATGGTCGATGAGCGGGGTGAGGGCGGGGTCGCCGGTGTTGGTGCTGCTGGCGAGATGGCGCGGTGAGACGAAGACGTCTCCGTCAGGCGTGTGAGGGTCGTCGTGGAGGGACACGGGTTCCTGATTGGCGGCGTGGGCGGATGAGTCAGTCAGCGGGCAGCAAAGCTGCTCGTAGGGCGTCGGTCGAGCCGGTGTAGTGCAGCGTGCGAAGGCCCAAGCGGGCGGCGGCCTGGCAGTTGTCGGGGCGGTCGTCCACGAACAGGACACGTCGTGGATCACCGACCCCGGTGGCCGCCAGCGCCTGCTGGTAGATAGCCGGGTCGGGCTTGCACAGCTGCACGCGGGCCGAGTAGAGCGCCTGGGTCATCATTCGGCGCCAGTCGTGGGTGTCCAGCACCGTACTGAGGTGGGCGGGTGCGTTGGACAACAGCACCATCGGCAGTCCGGTGGCATGGGCGCGGCGCAGGACGGACAGGACGCCCTCCTCGGTCGCGGTCCACATGTCGGTGTCTGCGGCGAGGAGTTCGCGCAACAGGCGGGGGCCCGGATGGAAGCCGAGGACGCGGGCCCAGTACGCCAGGTCGCTGAGCTGGCCGGCGTCGTAGAGGTCGCGGGCGTTCCAGAAGACGCGCTGGAATGCTGCGAGATCGTCTTCGGGCCAGGAAGCGGTACGGGCCAGCCGTAGCCACTGGGCGCGGGTGGGCTGCAGGCCGAGGACGCCGTTGTAGTCAAGGATGACGGCGTCGGGGCCGGTGGGGCGGGTCAAGGGGCGGTGTTCTCCAGGGCTCGGCGGGTGAGGGCGGCGAGAGCGGCTGCGAGGAGGGCGGGCAGCAGCAGGGCCGTGGGCAAGGTGGTGGCGCTGGCGAGGGCGCCGATGACGGCGGGGCCGGCGAGGAGGCCGAGGTAGCCGGTGACGGAGACCGTGGCGACGGCCCTCGGGCCGTGTCTGCCGGCGGCGGTGATCAGGGAGGGGACGGTGCTGGACAGGCCGAGCCCGAAGACCGCCCAGCCGGCCAGCGCCGCAAGCACGCTGCCGACTAGGACGCCGGTGGTCAGTCCGCCGGCGGCGAGCGCAGCGCCGGTGCGGACCACGGCAGGAGCGCCGAAGCGGGTCGTGAGCCAGTCGCCGGTGAGCCGACCGATCGCCATACCCATGCTGTAGAGGGCAAACGCTGTCGCGCTGAGGGCAGTTGTGGCGTGCAGCGTGTGCAGGTGCACTGCGGCCCAGTCGGCCGCCGCCCCCTCCCCCAGCAGGCTCGCAGCCGCCAGCGCACCCAACAGCCACACACCTCCCGCCCGGCCCTGACCGGCCCCCTGGGGCTCCGGCAGCTTGGGCTGGTCGGCGCCGCTCAGCGCGAGGGTGCGCGGCCCGGCCACGAGCACGGTCGCGGTCAGCGCGAGGCCGGTGGCCATAAACAAGGCGCTGTGGGCTGTGCGCGCAGTGGCAGCGGCCAGGGCGGCACCGCCCAGGGCACCGATCGAGTACGCGGCGTGCAGGGAGGACATGACCGGCCGGCTGGCGGCGTTCTGGCAGCGAACCGCCGCGGTAATGGCGACGACGTCCAGGACACCGTGCGCGGCACCGAAGGTGACAGCCGCCGCGAGTAGCGAGGTCAGCGTCCGGCACTGCCCCAGCACGGCGAGAGCCGCTCCCAGTGCGACAGCTCCGCCAATCAGGAGCAGGGGAAGTCGGTCGGGCCGGGCGAGTCGGCCGCCGGCCTGCAGTCCGGCAACCATGCCGACAGCGGCAGCGAGCAGGACGAGCGACAGGCCGGCGGTGGTGAGGTGAGCGGCGTGCTGGACGGCCGGCATCCGGGCGCCCCAGACCGCCATCACCACGCCCAGGCCGAGGAAGTAGCTGGTCAGCAAGACACGGCTGCGGCGCACGGAAGCGTCGGCGCGGGTCATGCGGGGCGGCCACCCGCAGCAGGCTCGTCGGCCGTGTGCGGCACCAGGGCGACCTGCAGATGGCGCACAGCCTGCTTGGCGCGGGCCTGTGCGAGGTCCGCGGTGGGCGCGGTGGTGATCAGGTAGCCGATACGGGCGGTGAACATGTTGCCGCCGTCGGCCGGGAGGAGCAGCTGGTCGCCGACCTGGTGCTGGAAGTGCACGCGTTCCAACCAGCGCGGGCTGAGGCCGTCGAATCCGAGGCGGAGCAAGGTGCCGGAGGTGTCAGGGTAGAGCAGCTGCATCGCGGCGGCCGAGGACCGGGTCGGGGTGAGGTCGGGGGCACGGCCGCAGGCGATGTCGGCGGCGGTGCGCGGCAGGTCGATGCCGGTGGCGAGCTGGACGAGATGGCCGATCATGTCACCGGCGATCCGGCCGTTGACCTCGACCAGCCGCGGCCGGCCGTCGACCAGCCGCATCTCGACATGGGAGACGCCGTCGGTGATTCCCAGGGCGTGGATCGCGGCGCGTGCCGCCGGTGCGACCACGTCGAGCAGTGGGTCGGCGGCGTCGACCGAGTGCGCCAGTTCCTCGAAATACGGCGGGGCGCTGACCGTCTTGCGGGTGACGGCCACCACGGTGGTCTCACCGCCGTAGGTGACACACTCGGCCGACACCTCGGGTCCGTCGAGATACTCCTCCACCAGCACGCTGGTGGACTCGAGTCCCAGCCCGGCCGCCTGGTCGGCGAACGCGAAGGCGGCGGTGAGCTGTTCGGGGGTGTCGGCGCGGATCACCCCGATGCTGGCCGCGTGCGCGGCGGGCTTCAGCACGACCGGGTAGCCGATCCGCTCGGCCGCCACCTGGGCCTCGGCACGCGTGCGCACGCTCACCGAGGCTGCCGACGGAACCCCGTGCTGGGCGAACAACGTACGGGAGGTGGCTTTGTTGCGGCATGCCTGCATGGCTTCCGGGGCAGTGGTGGGCAGGCCGAGCTGGCGGGCGAGGCGGGCGACCGGGACGAGGTACCACTCGGTCCACGTGAACACGCCGGCAAGGTCGTAGCGGTCGGCCAGGTCCCGGCCGGCGGCGGACAGCGCCGCCTGGTCGGTCGGATCGGACACGACCACGCAGTCCCGCAGGTACGGCGTCTCCCACGAGGGCTCTTCGCCGGTGATCAGGACGACGTCGTAGACGGCGGCCACGGACTGAAGGCAGTACCCGCGGTACGCCTCGGCCTCCATGTCGGATGCGGCGACGACCAGGACGACAGGACGGTCGGGCAAGAACAGGCTCCTCAGAATCTAAAGAGGGGGCAGGGATATGTGGACGGCGGCCCTCGGCGGCGCAGGGCCGCTGAGTGTCCGGCGAGCAGCCGCCGCGAGCGGGGCCGGCGGAGCAGAGCGGCGAAGTCGGTGCCGGCCGAGGATGCTTAGGCGGGAGGAAACCGAGAACTGTCAGTCGGCACGACGGCGGCGCAACTCGAACGCCGCAGCCCAGTGCGGGTTTTCGCTGATCAGCCGACGGGCGTAGAGGGCGGTGAAGTTGTTGTTCAGCCCGGCGACCCCGTACGGGAGTTGGCGGCGCAGGTCCTCGAAAAGGTCCTTCACGCCGACGCGTGTGGCGCCGGAGGCCAGACGGCGGGCGGCCATGCGTTCCAGGGCCCGGTAGACGTTCGGGTTGTGGGCGTCGAAGGCGTGGAACTGCTCGGTGATGGTGCGACCGGTCGCGCGGTGCGATCCGAGGGCGGCGATAGACATGAAGTTCTCCACAGGCTGAGGACGCAGCAGGGTCAGGTGCGCAGGACGGGATCGGTGCGAAGGCGGGCGAAGGAGCAGAACAGGCCGATGGCCTGCAGGGCGGCGCATGCGGTGATGACGTGTCCCAGTGCGTCGGGCGGGGCGAACGCGGTGAGTACGCCGGCGACGGGGAAGGGCAGCAGGAGGATGAGGATGGTCGCCGACAGGGTGCTGCCGAACTTCTCCGGAGGGATCAGGCGGGAGCGCAGGGTGCGCAGGACGACCGTCATGCCTCCTTCGCCCGCCATGAGGACCGCGACTAGGACGAGGTAGGACCGGTAGTCGGGGGCCTGGGCGGCGGCGAGACAGCCGAGTGAGGCGAGGGCGGCGCAGACGGCGCCGACCGGCCACAGACCGAGGCGGTCGATCGCAAACCGGCAGAATGTGACGCTGAGGAGCGTCGCTGCGGCAGCGGCGGACCAGACGAGGCCGACGGCGGTGGTGGACTGCCCGAAGTGCTTGACGACGATCACGGGGCCGGCCGCTTGGAGAAGGCCGGTAGCCAGGTTGGACAGGGTCAGCCCGGTCACGAGCCAGCCGAGCGCGGGCAGCGAGCGGATGGTGCGCCACCCGGTGAGCAGTCCGGCGCCGGACTGCCCCTTCGGCGCGCGGGCCGGTGCCACGGGCGAGGGCGGGGTGCGCAGGGCGAGCATGGCAGCCAGCAGCGAGAGCACGCTGATCATTGCGAGCATCGGCGGCGGCCCGGCGAGCAGGAGCACTGCGGCGAACGCCGGCCCGGCCATGGTTGCGGTCTGGTCGATGCCAAGCAGGACGGCCTGGACACGGTGGGCCCGCCGTCCTGCTCGCCGTCCGGCGGCGGCGCCCGCGGTCTCGGCCGCGATATAGCTGAACTCGGTGAGCACGCCGGTCGTCGCCGCCAGCACCATCACGGTCGCGCCCGCCACGGTGCCGGACGGGTGGAGGTGGAGCAGGACCGCGCCAGCGGCGAGGGCCAGCGCCCTCCCCAGGGAGGCAAGGTGGAAGACCACCGAGGCACCGCGCCGGTCAACGACCGAGCCGGCCCACCCGAACGCAGCCAGCCGCGGAATCCACTCCAGGGCGAAGGCGGCGCCCGTCAGCGCAGCGGATCGCGTCGTGGCTAGGACAAGCAGCGGGATGCCGTAGGTGGACATCGCGAACGCCAACGCGTCCGCCGTGCGCGGCAGGTAGATGCTGCGCATCAGCCCGCCGGTGTGGCGTGCGTGCCGCGGTGTGACCGCTGCGCTCACGCGACCGGCTCAGGCTCGGGCACCCTGGCCACCTGGGGGTTGTCGGCCAGCCACTGGATCAGGAGGGTGCGGGGACGGGCCAGCCCCGCCTCGGCACCGTCGCCGGTCAGCGGAGAGAGAGCGTCGGCGCGCTCGGTGGAGAGCGACGGTGCCAACAGGTCGAGGACGTGCCGGATACGGCGGCTGAACTCGCAGACGGGGGCCGGGACGGCGTGACGCCGGGCCCAGCGAGCCATCGCGTCGTACAGGTCGGCCAACTCCGCTCCTGCCTCGGTAAGTTCGAGACCGGAGCCGGGTGCGATCCGGACGAGGATGTGGGCGCGGGCCGTGTCGGAGGCGCTTCGCAGTTGGTGCGTGGAGAGGTCGGGCAGGGTGCCGGCCAGCCGTCGCGGCGGTATGGCGCCGTTGTCGTCGATCTCGGTGACCAGGCGGATCAAGGAGCGCGAGGCGAGAAGTTCAACGGCGTGGCGTACTTCGGCAGGGGTGAAGGGGGTGCTCATCGGCGCGGGCCTCCCGCCGGGATGGCTGCCTTCGGGCGGGCGGTCGTAGCGTGCGAGAAGAGATCGCGGTGGTGCCACGCCGGAGAGGATGCGGTCGTGCGAGCGGGTGGGAGCGCCGCGGGGGTCGGCCGTGGCTGGCTGCTGAGCCACGGCCTCGGCGCGGGCTTCGCTTGCGGGTGTCCCCAGACCGGGTGTTGGGCCGCCTGGTCGAGGCTCTGCCCGGCGGACCAGGCGGACAGGGCGCCGAGCACGGGGCCAAGGCCGTCGCCGGCTGCGGACAGCCGGTAGGGCTGGCCGATGCCGTCGGTGTCGACCAGGCCGTCGGCGACGAGCTGCCGCAGCGGCGGATAAATGTTGGTCCAGTCGCTGCTGGGCATCACGATCCGGGCCAGAGCCCGGCCGCTGACCTCCTGTCGGGACTTGAGCACCCACAGGATGGCGGCGGCGTGGCGCCGGGTGAGCAGGGTGAGGCCGTCCTCGATCTGCTCGATCGCGGGCAGCGGACCGTCCGCCTTCTCCAGGTGTTCCTCGGCCCAGGTGACGATCACCGGCAGGACCGGCAGCAGGGCCGCGCCACGTTCGGTGTGGCGGTAGCTCACGTGCCGTGCGGTGTGTTCGGTGCGTTCGACGAGTCCGGCGTCGCACAGAGACTTGAGCTTGGGGTGGAGCTGGCCGTTCTGCAGCCAGGACACCTTGGCCGCCAGCTCGCTGTAGCGCAGCGGCGGGCCGGAGAGGGCCAGGAGGATCCTCACGTTCCAGCGTGGGGTGATCATGGCGAGGGCCTCGGTGACCCGGGCGATGTCGGCGTCGGTGTCAGGGGGCAGAGCGGTGATGGCCAAGGGAGGAACTCCTGGGTGAAGGAAAGAGAGAGATCGCCTGGGTCAGCGGCTGTGTGCCGGGCTCGGCACCGGTAGAGGCGGAGCTGGAACGGACGGCGAGGGAGCCGGCGGGGCAGGCGCCGGGGCCGGGACGCGGGCCAGGCTCTGCAGGACGGCGGCGACCGACTTGGCCTGGACGTCGCGGACGGCGACGGCTTCGGCGAGCCGGCGTGCACCGTCGAGGAGGTGGGAGACCTCGTGCGGGTCGATCTGCCGCTCGGGGTGGATGAGCCGGGCGAGGTGGTCGCGGTGGACGTCGATGCTGCGCTCGGCGAGGGCGAGGTCGTCGTGCATGCCGAGCAGGGCAGAGAGCATGCCGGGCGGCTGGTCCTGGGCGTGGGCTTCGAGGTCGGCGAGCGGCGCGCCGTACAAGTCCTCGATCCGTCCGGCTATGTCGGTGGACGTGAGGTGGGGCAAGCGTGGGCTTTCACGGTCGGCGGGCCCGGGCCGCCCCGGCACGCTGCGGTGCCGGGGCGGCAGACGGGGGCAGGGTTGCGGTGGCCCTGAGCTGAGCCGTTCGTACGGGCCGAGCCTGCTGGGCAGGCGGGGGCATGGTGCGCAGCAGTCCGCCGAGGGCGGCGCGGTAGCCGTCGCGGGCCTCCAGTGCGGCTTCCAGCCACTGCGCGTCGAAGCGGAGCTTGTCCGCCGACAGTTCGCCCATGTCGCGGTCCGGGTCCATGTCGGCGTGGACGCGGTCGCGGACGCGGGCGACCTGCTCCTCGGTGAGCGCCAGGAACGAACGCAGCTCCAGGGCACGGGCGAGCGCGGGCGAGGCACCTGGGCTGGCAGCCGTCTCGTACAGCTCGGGTAGCGGGTTGCCGAAGACCTTCTGCAGGTCGGCGTCCATGGTGCTGGCCTTGTCCCGGCTCATCGGGCGGTCCTTGCCGGCCGCCACGCCGATGCCGGTGCGGCTGTGCCGGCGGGCCGGTGGGGAGCGCTGGTCTGCACCGCCGGGCCGGTTCGGGGCCGGAGGCGGGCGAGGCGCTGGGCGGCGAGGTCCTTCTTCCCCGGGGCGTCCGGGTCGAGGAGCCAGCGCACGACCATGGCTCGGCCGTCGCGGGCGGTGACGGCCGCGTTCACCCGGTGGGCGAGGCCCATCGTCGGATCGTCGATCTCGCTGGGCTGGGTTTGCAGCGCAGCGAGGAGGTCGTCCTCCGCACGCTCCAGCACGGACTGGGCCTCGACGAGAAGGCCATGCCACTTGACGACGTCGGTGGCATCGGGATTCGCGGTCGGCGCGGCGGCGACCGCGGCCTTCAACTGGTTCATGCCCATGTCGAAGCGCGCTTCGATCCGTTCGGTGAGCACGCCCACGACATCCTCAGACTCATCGGATATGCCATCGGGCAAAGGGAAATCTCCTGTTCTGGAAAGGCCGATCCCTGGGGTGGGAGGGGCTGCCGTACCCGGTGGCTGAGCCGCTTACGGGCACCTGCTGGGCTCTGTCAGTCCAGGCACATTCGGACGTCGCGGTAGACGTACGTGCCGGAGACCCAGCCCTTGACCCCGGTGGTCTTGTCCGTGATGTAGAGCCAGTTGCCGCTCTTCCTGTGCACGGTGAACTTGTGGTTCTTGTAGAGCACGCCGAGCGCGGTGGACTTCGTGGTGGCCTTGGACCGGATGGTCACGGCCTTGGTGTGTACCTCGTACGGCAGCGGCGGCTGGGACGAGCAGCTGCTCGCGGGGGTCGCGCTGGCGGTGGTGGCGGACAGCACAGGCAGAGCGAGTGCGCCGAGCATGGCTGCGGATATGGCAATTCGGGTGGAGCGCATGCGGAAGAAACCTCCGTGAAGGCATAGGGATTGCGGGGAAGGTGCCGCGGGTGTTGTCCCGGCGGCTGTATAAGAGTCCGGATATTCGCCGGTTTGGCTAACCGGCGATCGTCGGCTATGTTGCGCCGCCCTGGTCGGCTTTGACGCTCAGCGTGAGCGGCCGGGCGGGCGCGGGGCAGGAGCCTTCGGCAAGCCGGCCGGGCGGCTAACTGCGGCTGCCGGGCGGACCGGCGGAAGAGGGCCGGCCTCGCCCGCGAGGCGGTCGCCGCACCACTGCAGTGCCTCGCCGAGCGTGTCCAAGCCGCCCTCGCGCAGGGTGTGCGTCCACGTCTCGGTGTCGACCTCTTCGACCACGACGCGGAACGGCGAGGGAGCTCGCTCGTCCAGGGCACGCAGGGCCACGACGATGACCATGTCGTCCGGGTCGTCGCTGGTGTAGGAGTAGCCCATGGCGTAGTGGTCGCCGTCGCCGGCGAGGCGCAACTCCAGCGCGCGCGTGGCCTCGTCCGCTGGCGGCGGGCCCAGTGGGGCGAGGGCGATGGCATCGGACGGACAGCCACGGTGGATGAGCCAGGACTGCGCCATCGCGGGCAGCGGCAGAGGGGCATGCTCGAAGCTGAACGTCCGCTTCTCGTGGTCCCGTTGCAGATGCACGGCGAGCACCTGCGGCATGCCGGGGTGTCCCCAGGTGGCGGTGCGGTCGAACAGGGCTGTGCGGGCCGTCGTGGTGTTCGGCGAGGGGAACGAGCATGTCCTCGTGGACGGCGACCTTGCGGTAGAAGTCGAGGTACTTCTCCTCGTCGGCGTCGAGGTCGTCCAGATTGAAGTCGACTTGGGGGATGGACTTCCGGTCCGGCGCCGGGTCGGTGGGAGACAACAAGAGCCTTCCGGTGAAGTCAGCGCCGCTGCGCCGGGGTGGGCCGCGATGCGCCGGGGCGAGCCGAGACCTTCGGCGCCTGCACCGTGGGAGCCCGGCGGGCGGCGAACAGCGCGGCCCGTCCGGCATCGGTGAGCGCGACCGGCTGGCCGGCGTGCAAGGGGTGGCCGGTGTCCCGGACGACCAGGCCGGCATCCTCCAACTGATGCAGCTCGGCGTGGGGGATGCGGGTACCGGAGGCGGCTGTGACGGACATCCGGCCGGTCAGCAGGTGTTCGTAGAGCTTGGCGCCGCCGGCGATGGCGAGCAGCGCCGCCTGGTCATCCGTCGAGAGCTGCCGGGCGTCGGGCGCGCAAGCCGCCGCTGCTGCTTCGATGGGCTCTAGGGCGGCGAGCACCTTCCTAGCCGCGGCGTCCCGCGCGGCGGTGGCCTCTTCCAGCTGGTCCACGGTGCGGTCGATGCGCGTGAACAGGGCGCTGTCGACGTCGAACTCGCCGCTGGACAGGCGGTTGAGGAGCCGGAGGTAGAAGGTGACGCTGGTCTGGGCCTTGGCCAGTTCACGGTGCCGGTCGACCAGGTGGGCGTGCTGCTCGTCGAGGATGCCGCGGTCGCGGTAGGCCCACAGGGTGTCGACGTCGTGCCCGGTGACGGCTTGGAGGCGGTGGTCGAGCGGGGAGACCGCACGCCGGGTGGGTGCCGGCGCGGGTGGAGGGTGCATAGGCGGACCTCTGTGCGTTCAGCGGGTGTGATGGTGCGCGGGGTTTGGGGCGGGACGGGGCAGCCCCGGCGGTGCGGTGGGCGGCGGACCGGGCCGGGGTACTGGAGCGCGGGTGGTCAGCTGCGGGGAACGCGAGCGTGCCGCGTGGGTGCGGGCGCTCAGCGGCCGACGAGTCATCCCCAGGCGGCGGCCGACCTCGTCGTAGACGTCGTTGCCTGCTCGCGGCCGGATGGCGACGACGTGGATCTCCTTGGGATGCGCGGACTCCGCGGGTGCCGGGCGGACGCCGTAGACGACACGCCAGTCCCTGCGCGAGTCCACGAACAGCTTCCTGAATCCCTCCAGGTCACCGTCGAGACGCAGGCCGAAGCGCTGCGCGTTCACGACTTCCTGCAGGTAGGCGAGGGTGAGGTCGCGTATGTCGCTGGGGGCCTGGAGGAGATCGGTCAGCGCGCGGGGGTCGAAGCTCAGTGCGAAGGCGGGCTGTCCCGCTCCCGCGGTCATGACGTCGGCTCGTCCGGTTCGGCGGCTTGTGTCGTGTTCGCCGTCTCCGTGCGCACGGACGGCGGCGGGCCGGGCAGAAGGCGGTGCGCGGGCCGGTCGGGCGAGGTCATGCAGGCCGACAGCGGCCCACCCGGCGCGCGGATCGCCGCGACGGCGTGGGTGAGGAAGTCCCGGTGCCACACGAACAGACCGGACAGCCCGGCTTCGGGATCCTTGTGCTGCTGGTAGGCGAGCCACAGGGCGTGGAGCCAGGCCACCACGTCGTCGTGCTCCTGCCACTGCAGGCACCAGGGAGCCGCGGTGGTGACCTCCGCCCCGTACACCGGGAGGAAAAAGTCATCCACCCAGTCGGACAGGGCGTCGAGTTCGTCCTCGCGTTCTTCTCCGTCGAGTTCCAGGATCGGGCGGGGCTCCGGTGGAGCGGCGGGAGGCGGCCCGCCGAGTCCTGGCATGCCGAAGGCGGCGAACGGTGATCCGCTGGACGGCGGGGCGGACGCGAGGTGGTCGAGCTGCTGAGCCTGTTGCGCCGACTGCTCCATGAGCCGCCGCACGCTCGCCTCGATTCCCTCCAGCTGTCGATCCGGAATACGAACCGGCTCCAACTCGCCATCGTCAGGCGACTTTGTTGATTCGGGCATTGAAAAGCTCGGCCTCCTACGAGACACGGGATGAAAAAAGGACGGAAGCGTCTGCGCGCGGCCCATCCGGCGAGCTGCACGGCCACTGCGGCGGTATTGCGCCGGCGGCTACGCTTGGGGAGCCGGTCGCCTTGGCAGCAGGCAAGGACGGGGCTCAGCCGGTAAGGTCCACGTCGTCCTGCGTGAGGGTTTCGCGGATCGTCTCGGTGAGCCGGTCGGCCGCGATCGACGCGTAGTGCTCGGTCTTCTCCACGCCGATGAAGTCCCGGCCTTCCAGCAGAGCGGCCACGCCCGTGGAGCCGGAGCCGGCGCAGAAGTCGAGGACCGTGCCGCCCTCGGGGCTGATCTTGACCAGCTCGCGCATCACCTCGACCGGCTTCTGCGTGATGTGCCGGCGCTGCGCGCCCGAGGGCTGCGACGCCGAGTACATGCCGGGCAGATAGACCGGGTTCCGGGAGCCGTCGATCGGCCCCTTACTGGCCCAGACGATGAATTCGCAGTTCTGGGTGAACCGGCCCTTCTGCGGCCTGGCCTGCGGCTTGTGCCAGGCAAGCACGCCGCGCCACAGCCACCCGGCGGCCTGGATCGCGTCCGTCGTCGTCGGGAGCTGACGCCAGTCGGTGAACAACAGCGCGGTCCCGCCGGTCTTCGTCAGACGGTGCGCTTCGGTCATGATCTGCGTGAGCCAGAACGCGTAGGACCTCTGGTCCATGTTCTCGCCGGTGAAGTCGGCGAGGTCGTTCTTGGCATCGGCGGAGGTGTACTTCTGCTTCGCGGAGCGGGTGGTGCGCTCCTTCGCGGTCCGGCCACCGCTGTTGTACGGCGGGTCGGTGATGACGGAGTCGACGCAGCCGTCCGGAAGGCCGGAGAGAACGGCCAGGGCGTCGCCCTGGTGAAGGGAAAAAGGCAAAGAGGGGCCCCTATTCGGGTGCGGATTCACGGGGGGAACTAGCCGCCTCGCACAGGAGTCCTCGCGGGCCGGAAGTGGGCGTGCAGAAGCCCAGGGCCGCAGACCGAGGAGGCGAGGGGGAGTCCAAAAACTGTAGAGGCGAATCCGCCGACGACCAAGAAGTGCCGTGGGGGGGTGCCGGATTCCGGCACCTCGCGCCAGCTTTTTGGTCAACCGCCAATCCGCATCTACTGTTTTTGAACCGCCCGGCGCACACCGCCGCTGGCTACTCCCCCGCCACACCTCACGGAGGTACCCCCTTGCCCCGGCACACCTAGCTCACGGCCCGGCCAGCTGGAGCGAGCGGCAACTCGCCCCGCGTCGGTCCGCCTTGATCGCCCACCCCGGCCGCCGCGCCCTTCCACCACGCCTCGCGCACGCGGCACGCCGGACACCGCATCCCCGAAGGACACGCTCATGACGTCTCGCTACCCACCCCTGCCCGACCTCGCTGACCCACGAGCGGTCCGCTCCGGTTGAAGGCGCTCGCCGCCGGCATCGGCGTCGTCTTCCTCTCCCCGCTTCTGCTCGCCGGCACCGGCATGATGATGGCGTCCTCCGCGGACGCCGTTCAAAGCAGCAGCAGCTCCCTCATCTGCCTGAACGACATCAACACCGGCAAGGTCGCCGAGCAGGTCACCAAGATCCTCGACGGGGCGTCCGGCAAGAACGTCCACGTCGAGGGCCTGGACCTGCCCGCCGAGCAGGTGCCCAATGCCCAGACGATCGTGGCCACCGGTATCAGCCTCGACGTCCCCAAGAAGGGCCAGGTCATCGCGCTCGCCACGGCGATGCAGGAGTCGAGGCTGCGCAACCTCAACTACGGCGATAGGGACAGCCTTGGGTTGTTCCAGCAGCGTCCCTCCCAGGGCTGGGGCACCGCCGAGCAGATCCGTGACCCGACGTACGCGAGCGAGCAGTTCTACAAGCACCTGCTCAAGGTGAACGGCTGGCAGCAGATGACCGTCACCCAGGCCGCCCAAGCAGTACAGCAGTCCGGCCTGCCGGACGCCTACGCGCAGTGGGAGCACCTGGCCACCGCGCTGCAGGAAGCCATCGCCAAGACCTTCCCCGGCGCCGGCAACAACAAGGACGCCAAGGAGCCGAACACAGGCAAGGACCCGGGAGCCGGCACTACCGGCTGCGCTCCGGGCCAGGACGGCTCCGGCTTCGGCCCCATCCCCGAGGGCAGCGTCCCGAAGGGATACAAGATCCCCAAGGACGCCCACCCGAAGGCGCGCAAGGCCATCGAGTGGGCGATGCACCAGCTCGGCACCCTCTACCAGTGGGGCGGATCCTGCACCAACGCCCACGGCCCGGACCCGATGGGCCGCTGCGACTGCAGCTCGCTGATGCAGCAGGCGTACGCTCACGCCGGCGTCACGCTCTCCCGCACCACGTACACGCAGGTCAACGAGGGCAAGGCGGTCTCGCCCGCCCAGCTCAAGCCCGGTGACCTCATCTTCAGCCGCGGCACCGCCGCCCGGCCTGAGCATGTCGGCATGTACATCGGCGAGGGCCTCGTGATCGAGGCACCGCGCACATCAAAGCCGGTCCGGATCACCCCGATCAAGGACTGGACGATTCTCGCCGCCCGCCGCGTCATCTGACGCCACCCCGCCAGGGCACCGCCAGGGCGGGCCGCCGCCGCGGCGACCTCCCGCGCCCCGAGCGCATCTCCCCACCCCCTCTGCTTCCCCTCTTCTCGCCGCCCCTCGTCTGGCCCGCGTATGCAAGGAGCCCCGCCACACCTATGTCCCTCCCTCTCGCAGACCGCGTCATCCAGCTCGCCTACGACCCAGGGATCTCGCCCAAGGGTGGCGGCCTGCCCGGGCTCAGCGTGCTGAAGAACGTCGTCAACTCGATCAACATGTTCGGGATCATCGCCGTCGTCGGCGCCCTCGCCGTCTCGCTCGGCGTGTGGGCCTGGGGCCACCACACCGGCGGCCACCAGGCCGAGGCCAACGGCAAGAAGGGCGCCGTCGTCGCCGCGGGCGCCGCCCTCGGCCTCGGCGCCGCGAACGGAATCGTCGCGTTCTTCTCCACCCTCGGCTCGCAGGTCCACTGATGCGGAACCGATTCCCCACCCTCTCGCTGTCCTCTTACGGCGTCGGCTGGTCGGCCAACCGGCGCGTCGCCATCGTCGCTCTGGTCGTCACCGTCCTGCTCACCATCGCCGCAGCCGTCGCCTGGCTGTCCGGCAGCGGCAACGCCCACCGGGATCCGACCGCTGCCGGGCCGGCCGCGACGCACAGCCCGTCCTCCTCCGAGGCCCCCGCCCCGAAACCCGAGGCCGACTCCGGTTCCGTGCCCAAGCCTCCGCAGATCGCCGAGCCGGTCGCGTACGCCAAGGCAGCAGCCCAGATGCTGTGGTCCTACGACACCCGCGACACCAGCCGCGACCAGCAGCTCGCCGGCATGCGCGCGTGGATGACCAAAGAGCCCGCCTACGCCGACTGGGCGTCCGTCTCCGGCCAGGTCCCTGATCCGTTGCTGTGGTCGCGGATGGCCGACCAGGACCAGGACGCCACCGCCCGCGTCACCGAAGGCCACTACCCGGGCGCGTTCAAGCAGGCCCTCGCCGAGGACCCCTCGGCGATCACCGAGGCGTACATCTACGTCGTCACCGTCAACGGCACGCAGCAGATCGCCTGGAAAAAGGGCGGCGGCGGAGCCGAGGACCGCGCCGTGACCCTCGCCGTGCAGTGCCGCCCCGGCCACGACTGTGCCCTGGCCGCCATCGCTCCGAGCGTCACGCAGTGACCCGCGCCTGACACGAGATAAGGAGGAGTAATTCCCCGTGGGTTTCTGTGATTACCCCCTGGCGGACAAGCTCTGTGCGGTCGGCGACGCGGTCGATTTCGCCTCGGACCCTGGCAAGGCCATCGGTGACTGGATGGCGAAGTCCGCAGGTGAGCTGGCTGCGGCAGCGGCCGACTTGGCCGCCAAGGCGGTCAACACCACCACGAGGGTCGACCTGAACGCCGGATGGTTCCGCGACAACTACGAGATGCTGCTGCCGTTGGGCCTGGTCCTGCTGGTCGCCACCTTCTGCGCGCAGCTCGTCCGGGCCGCCGTCAGACGCGACGGACAAGCCCTCACCCAGGCGTTCACCGGCACCATGTCAGGGGTCCTGTTCGCGTTCTGCGCCATCGCCCTGACCACGGTCGCCGTCGAAGTCGTCGACGCCGTCAGCGACGGCCTGTTCAAGACCGCGCACCTGAGCATCGAGTCGGCCGTGCGCCGCATCGTGAAGGTCAGCCAGATCGGGTCCCTGGCCGGACTCGGCTGGCTCGTCCCGGTCGTCGTCGGTCTCGGCGCCGCCATCGGCGCCTTCCTCTACTGGTGCGTGATGATGGTCCGCAAGGTCGGCATCCTCGTCATGGTCACCCTGGCCGTCTTCGCGTCCGCCGGCGGCGGCTGGGAAGTCGCACGCCGCTGGCGCAAGGGCTGGATCGAAGCCACCGCCACCCTCGTCGTCAGCAAGCTGCTGATGACTGTGATCTTCGTGCTCGGCATCGCCGCCATGGGCACGACCGACGCCACCGACGGCATCGCCGCCCTCGCCGACGTCATGTCCGGCATCGTGATCATGATCCTGGTGCTGCTGTGCCCCTATGCCGTCTTCAAGTTCGTGCACTGGGCGGCCGACGGCACCGACGGCGAGTCCATCCACCGCGCCGGCGGCGCAGGAGCGCAGATCGCCAAGGCCCACGCCGAGAACGTCGCCCGCAAGGCCGCAGCAGCAGCCGCCACCGCCGGAACCGGCGGCGCGGCAGCCGGAGCGGGTGTCGCCGCCGCGCAAGGCCCCGACGCCGTAGGCGTAGGCGGATTCCCCGGCGACATCGCCGCCAACCCGACCGGCGACAGCCGCGGCGGCAAGGACGCTTCGCAGTGTGGCGGAACGGGCGGCTCGCCCGGTAGCGGTGCCATGAAGTCCGGCCTGGAGAAGGCCGTCCAGCCCGCGCCGACGAGCGTGTCGGATGACACCAGCGGCCAGGTGGGCGGCAGCCCGGGGCCGGGTGGATCCGGCGTGAGCGCCGCGTCCGGCCAGCAAGGCGGCTGGCAGTCAGTGCCGCCGACCACGACCCCGCCGCCGCAGGGCGCACCGCCGTCCCCTGGGGCACAGAACGCCACGCCCGGCGGGACGGCCTCACCGCCGCCGCCTGCGACCGGCCTGTGATCCCCTGTCCGTCTACCGGGGGCGGGACGTGTACTGCACCCCCGCCCCCGGGTTTCCGCCCGCGTCTTCAGGACCCGCCCCTTGACTGATCTCTCCGTCGCTCCGGTCACGGTGAAGTTTCCGCACCGGTCCCGCCGCGGCATCCTCCTCGGCCTCTCCCTGCCGCAACTCGTCCTTGTTTCCTGCACGCTGGCGCTGCTGTTGATGACGGTGGTCTCCACCGGGCTGGTCGGCGCCGTCGCCCTGGCACCGCTGTGGGCGGCTTCCGGTGCGCTCGTGGTGATCCGTCGGCACGGACGCTCCCTGATCGACTGGGCGCCGATCGTCGCCCGCTACGCACAGCGCCGACGCACCGGCCAGACGCTCTGGCTCGCCCGGCCCGTCACCCGGCCCCGGCAGGATGGCATCCTCCACCTGCCCGGCACGGCCGCCTCCCTCAAGGTGGTCACCCCCGGCGACTCCGCCAACGGCGCCGCGGCCGTGCACGACCCGCACCGGCAGACCCTGACCGCCATCGCCCGGGTCAGCAGCCGCGCGTTCGCCCTCCTCGACCCCGCCACCCAGAACCACAACGTGGGCAGCTGGGGACGCGCGCTCGCGGGCATCGCCCGCACCGGGCACATCGCCACCGTGCAGGTGCTGGAACGCACCGTCCCCGACAGCGGCGACACCCTCACCCGCCACTGGGCCCAGAACGGGCAGCCCCAGACACCGGTCGCCGGACAGATCTACTCCGAACTGGTCGCCTCGGCCGGTCCCGCCGCCGCACCCCACGAGACCTACCTCGCCATCTCCCTCGATCTGAAGGCCGCCCGGCGGCTGATCTCGCAGGCCGGCGGCGGGCTGCCCGGGGCGTTCACCGTCATGGAGCAGACCACCGCGTCCATCGCCCAGGCGGCCCGCAACGCCGGACTGATGGTCACCGGGTGGCTGACCGCGCGGGAGATCGCTGCCGTCATCCGCACCGCCTACGACCCGGGGGCCCTCGCCGCACTCCAGCAGTGGTCCGACACCGGCCGCGCCGAGGCCGATCCCGCAGCCGCAGGTCCCGTCGTCCAGGTCGAGGAGTACGACCGCCTCGCCACCGACAGCGCACGGCACGCCACGTATTGGGTGGAGAACTGGCCCCGCACCGAGACGAACGCCGGTTTCATGCACGGCCTCATGTTCACGGCCGGCGTGCAACGCAGCCTGTCCCTCATCTACGTACCGCAGGGGCTCGAGTCCGCGCTGCGGGACGTCCAGCGCAAGAAGGCCGCGATCATTGCCGACGCCAACGAGCGCGCCCGCCGCGGGCAGGTCGACAGCGAGGAAGACTCCGTCGAGTACGCCGACGTCAAACAGCGTGAGCGCCAGCTCATCGCCGGACACGCGGACGTCGCCCTGACCGGCCTCGTCACCGTCACCGCCGAGACCGACGCCCTCCTGGACGCCGCCTGCGCCCAGATCGAGACCCACGCCGTCACCTCGGGCGTCGACCTGCGACGGCTGAACTACCAGCAGCCCGACGCGTTCGCCGTTGCCGCACTCCCCCTGGCCCGCACCACCCTGTAGCTGCCAGTTCGCCCCCCACCCCGCTCCCGCCTCTTTGGCGGCAAGGACCTCCCATTGATCCATCCCCGTCCCAGCGCGCCCGACGCGCACCCCTACCTTCGGGCCGCCACCGCAGGCGTCCGCCACCACGCTCGGGCCCTCAACCGTGCCGCGCCCCCGGATCGCGGGCACCTCGACACCCTCCACGCCCACCTCACCGAACTACACCGGTTCATCGACCAGTTGGTCGAGGTAGCAGGGCCCCCGCATCCTGCAGCAGGCCGCCACCTCGCCACCGCGCACACCCGGCTGTGGCAGGCCGCCACCGAGATCCATGCCGCCTTCCACCTGCTGCCCGGCAATACAGCGCAGGCAGACACCGAGACGAGCGCGTGCCATCCGGAGCGGCTGCCCGAAGGGCCGCCCGTGCTGACCATCTGCCAACGCCACCTCGCCGCCGGGCACAGCATCCGGCGTAAGACCACCCCCACCGACCTCCGCCCACATACCACGGCCTGCGTGCGATGAGCACCACCCGCAGAATCGAGGGCCTCCGATGAGCCACCGGCCCGCTCGCCGCGCCCGCCGCGCCTCCGCCAGCCCGCTGTTCACCCCCCACGGCACCGACCGGGCCAGCCGCAAGGCAGCCCGCCGCCAGCTCGCCGAAGCCGCCGCCAAGGCCCGCGCCGAAGCCAGCGCCCACCAGGCCGAGAGAACACCCGCCGAGCACGAGATGCCCGCTCCGCTCTACCCTCCGAGCGGACGTCCCGGGCCCGCATCCGCGCGCAACAACCGGCTGAAGCTGCCCGCTCACCGCATGACCACCGCCGTGGCCGCCGGCGCCTACCCCTTCCTCGCCGAAGGCGGGCTCGGCGCCGAGGGCATATACATCGGCCGCGACGTCCACGCGGAAGCGTCGTTCGTCTTCGACCCGTTCGCGCTGTACGGCAAGGTCGAGGGATTCACCAACCCCAACCTCCTGCTCGCCGGGGTGATCGGCCAGGGCAAGAGCGCGCTCGCCAAGTCCTTCGCGCTGCGCTCGGTGGCCTTCGGCTACCGCGTCTACGTCCCGTGCGACCCGAAAGGCGAGTGGACGCCGGTGGCGCAAGCCCTCGGCGGCCGGTCCGTCGCTCTCGGCCCCGGACTGCCCGGACGCCTCAATCCCCTGGACGCGGCCCCGCGACCGGACAGCGTGACGGAGGCGGACTGGGTCGGCGAGATCCGCAAACGGCGCCTGCTCCTGCTCGGCTCCCTCGCCCGGACGGTCCTGGGGCGGGACCTGATGCCCATGGAGCACACCGCCCTCGACGTCGCCCTCGACGCCGTTGTCACCCGCGCCGCCGCCACCGGCCGCACCCCGCTGCTCGGCGACGTCGCCGCCACCCTCAACACCCCCAGTGCGCTCGACGAAGCCGCCGGCATGATGTCGGGCCAGCTCGGCGACGCCGCCCGCGACCTGGCCCACGCGATGCGCCGCCTCGTCCACGGTGACCTGGCCGGCATGTTCGACGCCCCATCCACCGTCGCCTTCGACCCGCACGCGCCGATGCTCACCATCGACCTGTCCCGCCTCGGCGGATCCGGCGACGACACCGCCCTCGTCCTGGCCATGACCTGCGCAAGTGCCTGGATGGAGTCCGCCCTCTCCGATCCGAACGGCGGCCGGCGCTGGATCGTGTACGACGAGGCGTGGCGACTGATGCGGCACGTCGGTCTGCTGCAGCGGATGCAGGCCCAGTGGAAGCTCAGCCGCGGCCTCGGTATCGCCAACCTCATGGTCATCCACCGGCTGTCCGACCTGCTCACCGCCGGCGACGCCGGATCACAAGGCCGCGCCCTCGCCGAGGGCCTCCTCGCCGACTGCAGCACCCGGATCATCTACCGCCAGGAGACCGACCAACTCCACGCCGCCGCCGCCCTGCTGGGCCTGACCTCTGTGGAAATGGACGCCATCGCGCACCTCAACCGGGGCCGTGGTCTGTGGAAAGTCGCTGGCAGATCCTTCATCGTCCAGCACCTGCTGCATCCCCACGAGCTGGCGCTCTTCGACACCGACGCCCGAATGCATTGAAAGCGTCGAGTTCACGAATCCTGACAACACCCCATCGAAGGACTTTCGTATCTCCCCGCGTGACCCGGACTTCGAGCTGTACGACAGCGTCGGCCGCGACGCCGACCAGATCCACGCCGCCCGGTACAACCTCGCCACCCGCGGCGACCTGAAGCGGTGGGCGCGACGCGACGCGCAGCCCTTCCGCGACGCGCATCCGCTGCCGGACCAGCCCTGGCCCGCACCTGATCTCACCCCCTACCTGGACGCCCTCGCCGCGGCTCAGACTCCGGCAGAGATCGAAGCAGTCACCGACCACGTCCTGGACGCCGCCGAACCTGCACTGCGCGCCGTGAGCGACTACCTCGTCGCCGCCGCCCGGTGGCGGCGGGAGAACCGCGGTGCGGCCAAGGGATCTCCCTCAAACCTGCTGATGACGGCGGCCAGCCGGGCGCTGTCGGTCCTGGCCCTCGCCGACGAGGCCGGCCTGAGCAGGCTGCGCGCCGCCTACGACCCGGCTCCCACCCCCGCGACACCGACCGGCGGCCAGCCTGGGGCCAGCGCAGGCGTCCCGCCCGCTCCTCCGTCCCCTGGTACCGCACCCCGCCGATAGCTCTCTTTCTGCGATTCCAGTGCCGCCCGACTCTCGCAAACGCGATCCCGAGGGACCACCACTGTTGATCGACACGGCACCGCCACCGCCTGCACACGGAGTCCTCTTGAAACGTCCCCCTCACCTGAACGCCACCGAATGGGCCGAATACCAACAACGCCGAGCCGAAGTCGACGACCTCATGGCACAGGTCGCCGACCAGGACGCCCAGATGAAACACGACCTGATCGCCACCCACGACGAGTACGAACTCGGCTTCAGTCAGGAGTCGCAGCCGGTAGTCACCCCCACTGGACGGACGCCTCCACCGCACCGATCTCCCGCCTCCTCCCGCGGGAGGAACCGTGGCCGCTGACGAAGCGAGCACCCCAGACTCCCGCCGCGTTGCCTCGCTCGCACCGCTTCCCGACCACCGCAATGTGGACACCCCGTGGTGGCAGGAGCTGTGGCGTCGCCACGCGCACATCACCACGCCGCTGCGGGCGCGCGGCCTGCAGTGCGACATCGAGTTCGGCCTCAGCGCCTACATCGTGCGCGTCTCTCTCCCCGACGACAGTTACCTGATCATCGGTCCGCCGCAGGAGCCGTCCTCCGAGCGCCCGCCCGGAGACCCCGAGGGCTGGATCGCGACGCGTGAGCACCCCGACGACCCGTCGCTGTTCGAGGTCCTCTACGACTCGGCCCCCTCCGACGACCCCGGCGCTCCCCAGCGGCCCGAAGCCCGCCACGGCGGCAGCGCCCAGCCCCTGATCGAGGCGATCAACCACCGCCTGGCCAAGCTCAGACTGCTGCCGCACCCCGTCTTGCCCGGCGAAAGCCCACACGTGCACTCAGCCCAGCCGACGCCCCCGCCCCAGGCCCAGGGCGTCCCCGGCACACCCGACGACGCTCCCATCTACGTCTACGGCGACGCGCTGCGCGCTCTGACCGACCGGCTCAACGGAGCGGAGTCGCATGCGGATGCCGCTGCCCTGCTGCACCAGATCCTGGAGCCCACCGACGGCCTGCTGGCGCAGCTCGGCGAGTTCTTCGAAGCAGCCGGGGATAAGGCCAAGGAAGCGGAGGAGGACGACGGCTTCGACCTGTCGTACGACCTCGCCGACGCCGCCGCCGAGATCCGCAACCTCGGAGAGGTCCTGCACGTGGCCGAGGACAGGATGCGGGCCCTCACTCCGCTCGCGTCGGCACCGCGACTGCCCTCCAGCCCGGCCCGTACACCGTCCCTGCCCCCGCGAGTGCTCCCGCCGGCACAGCCGCGGCACACGCGCTGATCCCGGACCATCGCTTCCCTCCCGGAACACATGACCTCACTCCGCACCGACCTGGCCGCCTTCGCCGCCGGCCTTTCCGCGCGCCTGCCCGGCACCTGGACCAGCCAGTACCAGCGCCACTCGCAGTACGCCGACCAGTTCCCCCGCACCGAACAGCTCTGGGACACCGGCCACGTCGACTACGTCGTCAGCCAGTACGTCCTCACCCACGACGCCGTGCTCCAGGGGCCGGCCGACCAGCGGCTCTACGTGACCGACCGGCCTCGCTACCCGCACCAGTTCGTCGTCGCTGCGCTCGCCCCCGACGGCGCGCGCATCAAGCCCCACCACTTCGCCGGAGTCGCGGAACCCAACGGCATCGCCGTTCCCAAGGACCCCGCGCGGGCGGCAGCACGCATCGCCCGGCGGCTGCTACCCCTCTACGAACAGGCCCTGCGGGCGGTCCTCAACAACGCGGAGCACCAGCCCCAGCCTCCGCACCGGCCCGCCCCACCGCAGGTCGACCAGGTCCTCACCCTGACCCTGTACAGCGACGGAGCCCTCGGCGCACCGTACGAGAGCGTGCCGGTGGATGCCCGCATGACCCTGTACACCCACGGCTTCCAGTACCACCCGCACCAAGCAGCGTTTCTCCTGCCCACCGCCTACGGGGACACCGGTCGTGCCCTTCGCGTCCACTCCGTGGTCCAGCAGCTCACGGCCAAGGGCATCGGCGTGAACCTGCGCCACTCGGCGCCCACCACCAGCGCCGCCCTGCTGCCGGCCTCAGCGAAGGCCGTGTCCCCCGCTCCGCCGTACGCGCTGACCCCCCTGCCCCTAGATCCTTGGAGTCTCCATCCGCATCGCCCGCCGCACCCTGCCGCTGTTCGTCGGCGCCGCCTGCCTCGCCCTGGCGCTCACCGGTTGTGCCACCGACAACGATGCTGCCGTCGCCAAGCAGACGCCCAGCGCCAGCAGCGCGGCGCAGCCGGCGCCTGCCCTCAGCGCCGCCCAGGCCCGCGCCGTCATCACCCACTACTCGCAGATCAACAACGAGGCCAACGCCGATCGCAACCGCGCCCTGCTCGGCACCATCGAGGACGGCCCGCTGTACGCCATGTCCGTCTCGGACTACGCCGAGACCGAGGGACTTCCCGCGGCCGACCGCACGCCCTACAAGCCCTGGTCCTACGACACCGCCAGCACCAAGCTGTACATCCCGCGCCTGGCCGCCGGACAGGACCGCTGGTTCGCCGCCGCGCTCTCGGACGACAAGGGCAAGGCCCCCTCGCGTCTGGCGGTGTTCGCCGAACGACCCCAGCACAAGCGCTGGGAGATGGTCTCCGTCGTCGACCTCGACAGCCCGAAACTGCCGGACATCGCACTCGACCACGACGGGTACGCGACGGCCGTCGCCGCCGACGGCAACAAGCACCTCGCCGCCGACGTCGGCGTTCTGCGTGCCGCGGTGCTCGACAACTTCGCCACCGGCGGCACGCACACCGGGACGAAGGTCTTCACGCCGACCACGGCGAGCAAGCGGCAGATCGAGGTCCACGACAAGACCGGCACCCGCTACGGGGACCAGGGCACCACCGTCTTCGCCAGCGCCGACAACCGCTACAAGGACGCCTACGCCCTCAAGACCACCGACGGCGGCGCGCTAGTTCTCTTCTCCCACATGCACACGCAGACCGACACCGTCGCGCACTCCGGCCTGCAGATCAACCCGGGCAAGGAGGACCGGGCCTGGCTCCACGATGTGCCCCGCACCTCCATCAGGTACACGTTCGTGTGCAACGACGCCGCCACCGTCCCCGCGAAGGCTGCCCCGTCCCGCCTGATCGGCTACACCTGCGCCCGCACCGATGCCTCCGGCCCGCCGGTCCCGTCCTGGTCGGACCGCGTGTAGACGCACCCGCGCGCCACCTGATGGCCGCCGAACATTTCCCGCCCCCTGCTTGCTGCGGAGAGCTCCCTGTCCACTCGCTCCTTCATCGCCCGCCCCACCGTCGGCACGGGCTACACCGGCATCCACGTCCAGCTCGACGGCGTGCCCAGCCACCACCTCCCCCTGCTCCTGGCCGCCTACCAGTACAAGTTCGGACGCGACATCAAGGCCATGTGCCGGCACCTCATCGACGACGTCGCCGTCGGCTGGGACGAACTCGGCACCGATCTCTTCGACGATGCCCCGCCCGCACTCGTGACCGCGCTGACCGGCGGCAACCACTGGCCCAGCCGAACCCTCGACCACCTGGTCACCCCGGACGGCTCGCCGCCGGTACGCATGTCGGTCACCGACGAGACCGCCGATGCGCAGGACATGGAGTGGGGGTACGTCCTGCACAAGGAGGGCGTCGAGGTGATCAGCCTCCTGCACGAGGACATCGGCCCCATCGTGAGCTGGGCCATCGACCCGCGCACCGCCTTCAACGACCACCCGGCGGCCTGGTCCTCCCGCGACTCCCCGCCCGCTATCCGGGCATCACGCAGCACGCCGAGTCCGAGCGCTCCTGCCGCAGCCCCGGCAAAGGCCGGCCCCTCGCGCCCCAACGCCCGCCGCTAGCTTTCCCTCGTCTTCCCGGAGCCTTCCCTGCCCCCGCGCACCACGCCCTTGATCACCGTCGTCATCGCCAGCCGTCTGCGCGAAGACCGGCTCGACTACCTGACCGCCATGCACTCGAGCCTGACCCGGCAGTCCGTGCCGTGGGAGGCCGTGATCGCACTCGACGGTGCCTCGCCCGACCGCCTGCCGGCCCCGCTCGCACAAGATGCCCGCGTTCGCACCCTGTCGCTGCCCCGGCCGGTCGGCGCCGCCTGCGCCCGCAACCTGGCCCTGAACCAGGTACGCACCCCGTACACCAACTGGGCGGACGATGATGAGTTCACCGACGATGCGATGGCTCTACGGCTGAACACCCTGGAGTCCACCGGAGTCGGCTGGTGTGCCGGCTGGAGCGAGGACCAGCACCCCGACGGCTCGACCATCCTGTGGCGCTGCCCCACGCCGCCCGGCCGGCACGAGGCCGGTGACGTGTGGACGTACTGGAAGTCACCGGCAGACACCATCCCCATCGGGCCGACTACGATCCTCGCCCGCACCGACCTCGTGCGCGCCGCGCCGATGGGCGGCCTCGTCCAGGGCGAGGACTACTGCGCGGCCCTCGGCGTCACCGCTCTCGCGCCCGGGATCCTGCTGCCGGTCCCCGTGTACCAATACCGCAAGTGGAACGGGCAGATGACAGCCCAGGTCGGATACGACCAGCTGGAGGCGGCTGCCCGTGAGCACGCCTGGGCGTACGGCCGCAGCCTGCGTGCCGTCCTGCGCGGCGGCGAGGACCTGGTCCGTGACTGAGGCGCAGATCATCCTGGCGCACAGCCGGGAGTCCGGGATCGTCGCCATCGCCTCGGGCGAGCGGTATGCCTGGGCGCACACCGCCCTCGCGGAGAGCGGCTTCCAGCGGGACGACGAGGGCGTCTGGCACCTGCCCCCGGACGGCACCCAGACCACCGTGGTCGACCTGGTCACGTGCGCGAAGCGGCACCGCACCAGCGTGCACACGAGCAGCCGCCGGTTCATCGGCGACGCCGCCCGCGACCTCGCGCGCCTCCTGCCCGGCCAGTGGCACGCCTCGGTCGAGATCTACTCGCACCCCGCCTGGCAGGAAGACCTCGTCCCCTGGATCTGGGACAGCGGCGAACTCGGCCGCGCCGTCCAGACCGAGCGAATCCCCTACGCCGCGCTCCTCACCGACGCGGTGCAGCGCACCGCGCTGCTGTTCATCGAACGTCCCGGCCGTCAACTCGACTACCTGGTCGGAGCCTTCTCGCCCGAGGGACTGGAAGGGGGCTACGGCCATCCCCACGCCCCGCGCAGCATCGTCCTGCCGCCGGTTGCCGGGCGGGCTGCCCAGGCCCTCACCGGCCGGTACCTCCCCGCCTACGAGCAGGCCGTCCACGCCCGCCAGACGGCGGCCATCGCCGCCGTGCTCGGGGACATCCGCTGCGAGCACGACACCTGGCAGGCCATAAACGCCTCCGGCCGCTACAGCGACGCCACCCCGCTGAGCGCCGCCGTTCTCGGCGCCGCGACGGAGTTGTTCCTCGACCACGCCTGGCGCTGTTTCCTGACCGTCGTCGACCACGCCCCGGCGCTGCTCGACCGGTGCCGACCCGCGAGCAGCCCGTGGCCCGACGACGCCGCGGCCCTCTCCCGTCTGGCCGACGCCGTGATCGATGCCGAGACCTTGGTCGACGAGATCGTCCACGGCGGTTTCGTGCCGGAGCAGGAGCGCCGAGCACGCGCGTGGCCGGCCATCGAGACCTGGCTCACTGGCACCCCACCGCCGCCCGGCCCTGCCCGTCGCCGCGCCGGCCCGCCCCTTCACCACGGCCCGGCCCGCGCACCGCGGCCCCTGACCCCTTCCGCCCCACGCCCCGAGGAGAACACTGCCCCCTTGCACCCCGGCACCCACTTCGCCTTCGGCGACCACGAGGAACACGGCTTCGTCGCCTCCTTCACCGCGTCTATGCCCGCGCACCTCGCCCACTGGTACCTGGAGCGCGAGCAGTTCGAGCCCGTTCCCGGAGAACCCGGCCTGTACCGGCTCAGCGAGCCCGAGCGCGACGGAGTCCGCCGCACCCGCCAAGCCGTCCACGACCTGCGCCGCCAGGGCTACACCGTGCAGGCCGACATCCGGCTTGACCCGTCCCTCTCGGCCGGACCGGCACACCCCGCCCGGCCCCACGGACTCGAGGAGCGCCGCAGCCGTCTCGCCCGGGCCGCCGCCGGCCGGACGACGCAGAGCTCTACACCGCCCACCACCTCCCCGCCTTCGGCCCGGCCGATCCCGCCGAAGCCCACGTACGCTCCGACCGTCCATCTGACGGCCGCGACCGGCGGGCGGTCCCGATGACACCCGCGAGCAGTCCGACCCCCGACGGCCCCTTGCCGACCGCTCCCGAACTGGCCAACGCGGTACGCGACTTCCGTTTGCGGCTGGCGGTCATCGACCGCGAGACCGAGGCCGCGCTCGACATGACACGCGACCGCTACGGTCGTACCGTTAACGCGGGCGCCGCGGCAGCCGCACGAGCCCACCGCGACAAGGCCGCGGTGGAGGCGTACGCCGCCCACCTCGCCCCGCACGCCGAGGCTCTCCTCGATGCCGCCCGCCTGGTGCTCGATGAGCTGCCACCCGCTCGGCACCTGGCCGGGTGGCGGGCCGTCCTGGACGGCCTGGCCGTTTCGGCCGCCGAGATCCGCCGGGCGCTCGACCGGCCAGCCGCCCCCGGTTCCCCGGCCGCGCGCGCTCAGCACGCGGCCCTGTGGCCGCACCTGGCCGCCTGGGCGGACCACGGCTCCATCGCCAGCAACCTCGCCGACCAGCAGGGCGGCCAGCACCACAAGGCTCCGCTGACCGACGAGGAACAGCAAGTGTGGACCAAGAAGGCCCAGGCCGCGCAAAGGCGCGGCGAGCTGGAGCTGACCGAGTCGTGGTACGCCGCCGACGGGCAGCCGATCACCCTCGCCTATTTGGTCGAGGATGACGACTCGACGGTGGTCGCGCTGCGCGGCGATCCGGACGCACCGGGCTGGCAGGTTGTCGGGCACTACGCCCACGAGTACGAGGCGGGCAAGGTGCTGCCCGCTCCGGTTCCGCCCGGCGTGCTGCGCGCGGACGTCTCCCGGTTCAACCGCCCGGCACCGGTCCCGGAGGTGTCCCTGCAGGACCTCATCCGCGATGTCGTCGAAGGCCACAGTGCCGGTGACGCCTCCAATGCGCTTCTCAGCGCTGTCCAGCGCGGCTATGACGCCGGCCCGATGGTCCGCCTGCAGGAACTCCTGGAGACCAGCGGCCAGTTCGCCAGCGCCCTGGAGACCGTGCAGTGCTGCCAGATCGCCGCCCGCCTGGCAGCGCTGAGCCGGCAGATCGAGTTCCTCACCCGCGAAGTCGAAGAGGCGGCCGAGGACCTCGGCGCGACCGTCGCCGTCCTGCCCCCGCACCGCACCCCCGTGCTGCGCACTCGTCCGCGCCCCGCCGTGGACACCACACCGCCCACGCCGCCACCCCGCGCCAGCACCACCGCCCGACACCGCTAAGCCCATGTCCCACCTGGTCTTGACGGACACGAGCCCATGGAGCAGTACGCGATCAACCTTGCCCTCGCAGAATACGAGCACGATCGTGAGCTGTCTTGAGCGCCCACGGCCTAGGGGCGGCCATGCCAGCCGCCCCGGAGCAGCGGCTACTGCTGACGCTTACTCACGTGTGACACGGCGGTCATGCCGGCGCCGTAGGTGAAGGCAAGGACGACCCCGCCAGAGGCGACGGCGGTGAGGGCAGGCTGCCCCAGAACAGCGGAGCCGATCCCCGCAACCAGCCCAGTGATGACGGATACCAGCGCAACGACGACAACGTGATACACGCGGTGGTCACAGGTAGAAGTGGTGGCAGACAAGTAGGGCCCTCCCATACTCCGTCGGAGCGCCGTCACCTGAATCAGGGCAGGGTGCATCATGCGCTGGATTCACGTCACAGCGTCGCCGCCCAGCGGGCGTCGCGATAGGGAAGCGCCGGCCGGCGCGCCTATCGCTCCTCGGATGGAGCGCCGTAGCGGTTGGCCATCATCACCGATGCACCATGCCTTTCAAGGATCTCGTCGACCACGTCCATATAGCCAACCCCACTGACACACAGACAAGTTGGTGACCGCTTCGGGGGAGCCCAAGCGCCGATCTGCAGCGACTCCCACTTACCTGGTCTTCACGCGCGAAGCCTCGTTGCAGGCACTGGTGGCCGTGCTCCTGGCCAAGCGTCCCGCCCGCCGCACCGCCCTCGCCGGACACCTCGCCAAGCAGCCGCTCGCCGACCCGGCGCTCCCTGGCACCGGCGCGGCCTTCGCTCTCACCGTCCTTCTCGCCGCGCGCCGACGTCTGGGCCCCGCGGGCAGTCGCGGTGCGGCTGGCGCCGGTGCCTGCTCCGTGGCCGGCATAAGACGCCCTGATCAGGGCGCAACCCCCACCTTGCAACCCCTTTGAGGAGATCGAATTATGGCTGTTCGTACGCACTGGACCGTGGAGCACGCCTGCTCCCACCGCGTGGATCATGACCTGTCCAATCGCCCTGCCGACAAGCGGGCAGGCTTCGCCCGCTGGCTCGCGTCGAAGGACTGCACCGACTGCTGGAAGGCGGCGCGCGACGCCGACACCGGGTCCAAGGAGGAGTGGCTCACGGCCAAGCGGGCCGAGGAGCAGGAGGCAGCCCTCGCGTGGGCGAAGCAGTTCGACATGCCGCAGTTGGAGGGCCCGGCCAAGGCCCTGGACTGGGGCGAACGCTCCCGCCACCAGCTGATGACATCCGCGCACACCGCGCTCGTCATCGAGGGCACGTGGGACGAGGCGGACTGGGCGGAGCTGGAGGAGAAGGCCCGCGCCATCACCCGTGCCGGATGGTGGATCGACCAGCGCGACGCCGAAGGCACTGACCTGCTCGAACTCCTCGACGCAGCCAGTGAGGCGGACCGCGGGACGGAGAACCCGTTCCGCTGACGGCTGGGCAACATAGCCGGATAACGCCGGTTAGCCAAACCGGCGTTCCTCCGGACTATTGATGCTCCCACCCCGCCAGCATCTGCGTGGAAGGAACTCATGTCCCAGCTTCCGCCCACCTCGGCGTTCGCACCGACGCCCGACCCGCTCACCCCCGATCGGGACATCACCCACGCCCACTTCCAGGCCGGTGACACTGTCGTCGTCCTGAAGGGGATGGCCGGCGGAGAACTGTGGGGCGATGCGATGCGCGTCGTGGCCCCGTCCTGGCACACCCCGACCGACGAGGACGGCTGGCGGCTGCGTGATGCGACCGGCGGCGCCCAGTCCTACGTCACCGCCCACCCCCGCTACCTCGTGCACCTCTCGCGCCGCTGCCCGGACTGCCTGATCTACCTGCGCGCCATGGAGGATGCCCTCTTTACGCGGTTCGCCGACCGCGACGAGCTGATCGACTGCGGCTGGTACACCACCACCGCCCTGGGCCAGCTCGTGCACATCGCGGACATCCGGAGTGGCCGATGACTTCCCCCACGCACCGTCCCGGCCGTTCCGCCGCGCTCGACAGAGCCAGGGCCCGAGCCACCGCATCTCCGGTCGATTCTTCCTGGCCGCTTCACCTGGCCGAAGACCTCCGCGACATCGAGGCCGACTGGAGAACTTCGGCCGAGGTGTGCGCGGATGCTGCCTGGGCGGCACGGTCGGCCGGCCACAGCGTCCTGGCCCTGCTGTCCCCGCAGGACGTCACCGCAATGGGCCTCGACCCGATCACCGCCCGCACCTTGGCTCATCTGTACCTGAGCGCCCTGCGGTTCGACTTCCGCTGCCCCACCCTCCAACGCCTCGTCGAGCAACTCGCGGAATCCGCACGTCAGCCGCTGGACTGCTACGCCCGGGCCTTGTACGCCTTCGCGCTGCTGGGCCAGTCCCGCCCGGAGGGCCTGGCGGTCATGGACGAGGTCCTCGCGGAGGCCGGGCAGCACACCAAGACCCTGCACGTCCTGCTGCACGGGCTGTGGCTCGGCCAGGACCTGGACCAGGGCGCGGAGCGTCTCCTGGCCCTCAGCTCCCGACCGGCCCTCGCCACCGGCAGCGACCCGATCGTCCTCTTCCGCGTGGCGGGGGCCCTGCGCCGGCTGGGCCGGTACGACGAAGGGCTGGGCGCCATCGACCGGGCGATCGACTGTCTCCCGCCGGGGGACACCTCGGTGCACGCCGACCTGGTCCGCGTGCGCTCCCTGCTCTGCGCAGCCCGCGACCTTCATCAGCACCGGCCGCCCACCCGCACGTCGAGCGGGGTGCCGTCATGATCCCCCGCCTGAACGCGCGGACCCACTCGCCGCGCGACCCGCTCGCCGAGGCACTCGGGCGGCCCCTTTCCCCGAACGAGGGTCTGACGGAGTTCACCATCGTCGCCCACTGGCCGGGCCTGGACTACTACACCCCCAACGACGAGCAGAGAACCTGGACATCCGTTCAGTGGGCCGAGCACCTCGAAGATCCCTATCTGGAGCATCCGTTCACTGCCAGTGCGGACGACGACCGGCGGGCGATCCTCCATCTCGTCATCCGCCTCCACCCGGACGACCGGGAGCTGACCGGTCCCGAGTGGGCCGAAACCGCTCACCGGTTCGCGCGAGCCGCCGGTATCGAGATACCCGGCGCCGCGGAGCACGGCTGGCGGTGGATTGCCGTCCAGGCACAGCCCGGGCGCCTGGACCTGATCGCCAACCTGATCCACCTCGACGGCACGTGGCGCACCCCGCCCGCAGACCTCCTGCGGCGCCTTGCGGGCGAGGCAGGCCGCATCGAACAGGACCTCAACTTGATCCCCGCCCGCACCGGACCCGCGGCACGCCCCGCTGTCCGTACGGCGCCCACCGCATCCGCGCAGTTCGCGAGCGTCCTTACGCAGCTCGCCGACGAGCAGGCCGGCCCGCTGGCCACGGTCCGCGGACTGATCGAGCACACCGCTCACCGCATCGCCCGCCAGCCCGGAGCCGCTGGCACCGAAGCGGCACACGGTTTGGAGCTGATCGCCCGCCGGCTCCACGCGATCCAGCAGGACCTGGACACCACCGCGGCCCACCTGGTCCGCCGGTCCCGGATCGCCGCTGCACCGCCCGTAGCCCGGCACACCGCCCACAGATCTCCGTAGGAGCAACGCCTTCTTGCCCCATACCGGCCGCTTCATGGACATCCGCCGCGACTCGAGCTCCAGCGAACTCCTCGCGCGCGGCGGGGACTTGGAGGCACACAGCATTCTCCAGCGCGCGGGATTCATCGCGGTCGTCCGCCTCCACGAGACCTACCACCGCGCCCCCGCCGGCCTCACCGAGGACGACGAGTCCCGTCTCGCCACCGATGCCGTAGCGCGCCTGCGGGCTGCCGGGTACCACGTCGACTGCGACGAACCTTTCGACACCGACGCCCGCCCCGCGCGCTATACCACGCTCGGTACCTCGGTCTCCCACCTCGCCGAACGCCTGCGCGAAGCCACCGACACCGCCGAGGCAGCCGACATCCTCACCGAACTCACCGCGCCCCACGACGGCATCCTCGCCGGGTTGGAGGAAACCCTCGGCGCTCTGGCGGAGTTCTTCGACGGACTCGGCAACGCGACCGATCCGCACACCGCCCGGCGCCTGCGCTACCTCGCCGACGAATACGTCCGCGTCATCCACTCCGACCTCGCGTACACCCGCGAACGGCTGGCCGACCGGCACGCCCCTCACCCCGGCCGCCGCCCCTGCGCCGAGCAGGTTCCCGACCACGAGCCCGAACGCTCCGCCGTGTGCGCCTGCCCACCCCCGCCGCGTGCACTGCCGGCCCCGGCACCGTCACCCGTCGGTGCCACCCGCCTGCGCCGCTGAGCCCCTGCAACTGCCCAAGGACACCATGCACGACCACGACACCTCCGAGCACCTCGCCTCGTACGCCGACGTCCTCGCCGGTGAACTCCCCGATACCTGGACCAGCACGCACCTGACAGCCGACGCCAAAGACGACCTCGCCGAACTCGCCGACCGGATCTGGGACCTGGACCTGGTCGCCGCCTCCCTCGCCGAGCACCCGCTGACGCAGGCAGCCGTCCTCAGCCGCCCCGACGGCGCCCAGCTCGTCCTCCTGGACCGGCACGACGGACGCGACGGCTTCCTTCTCGCCGCCGTCGCCCCGCGCGCCCTGCCCGACGAGGCGTACCGGGCTGTCCCTGAGCCCAACGGCGTCGCCCTGGCAGACGACCCGTTCCTGAGTGCCGAGCAGGTCGCTGGCGATCTGCTCGCCCGCTACGACAGTGCGCTCGCACAGGTCCGGCACAACGCCCTGGGTGGCATCCAGCCCTCCCAGCCGGACCGGATCGTCCTGACCTGGCAGCCGGACGGCAGCGTCGCCACCGCCCCCGCCGACGACCGGGCCGGCACGATCCTCGTCGCCCACGGCTTTATCCAGGACCCGCAGAGCGGCATCTACCGCCTGGGTGGTGACGACACCCAGGTCCAGGCCCGCGCCCTACGCGAGATCGGCCCGCGCCTCGACGCGCTCGGCATCGGTACCGCCCTCCAGCACCCCGCCGGACGGACCGCGCCTACCTCAGCCCCGGCATCCATGCCGCCGACCCCGTCCGGCACCCGTACGGCAACCGCCAGGACTCGATGAACCAGGCGGAGGCCGACCTGGGCATCCCTGCCCTGCTCCTGACCGGTCATGACGTCAAGTGCACGCCCGGCGTCTTCGACGAAGCCGCCTGCCGGCTGGCCATGCACGGCCTCCGCACCAGAGCGGCCCGTCCCGCAGCGCAGCAACCGGCACCGGACGGCTCCCCGTCGCACTCCGCACCGGCCCGCCGTACCCCGTAAGACGCCCGAGCGGCCCCGGCACCACGCCGGGGCCGCCCAGCACACCGCCCGACTCCCGGAGAAACCCGTAGCACCCCGCACACCCCCACCGATCAGCAACCGGCTTAAGCCCCGGCTCGCCACAGCCCTGTTCCGCCGCTATCTGCGCGCTTGCATACCGACCGGTCCCGACCACACCTCCCCGCTGACCGGCGCCCGCCCGGAGGGCGTCCTCACCGAGTCACAGCGCGTCGGGTAGCGCCACCACCACTGACCGTTCACCGTCCCGGAGGAGCATGTCCCACCCCGCCCCCTATCCGGTGAGACTGGCCGACGAGATCACCCGCCAGCTCGGCCAGCTCGCCGACCACCTCTCGCAGCTTCCCCCACCCCAGGCCGCGCAGGTCATCGCCCGCGTTCTCGACCCGGACGTCGGAGTTCTCGGTGGCGTCACTCACCTCGTCGCCACCGGAAGCGTGTTCGCCAAGGACCAGGCAGAGCGCGGCGCGCTCCCCGCGGAGGTGTGGCTCGCTCTGGGCCGTGCCTCGAACGAACTGCACGACATCACCCTCGACCTGGACGAACACAAGGACGCCCTGGCGCACGTCAGCACCCAGCCCGCCACCACCGCGGCGAAGCGCCCAGTGCCCGCACCGCTCGTGGTCCGGCGGCGCCGGTGAAGAAGAAGCAGTGGCAGGGCTGGGGGCCCGGCGAGCAGGCCGAGCAGCACTACCTCGTCCAGCCCCGTGCCCTGGCAGGCGGCGGCGACGTCCGGCACGTCTCGGAGTTCCTGCGTGCCTCGGGCTGGCGGGACAAGTCCAAGACCGGCGGCCCCTTGTTCATGGAGAGCCCGGACCGGACCGTCCGCGTCGCCTACGACCCTTACGTCCTTCCCGGCGGCTGGACCATCCACGGCCGGGCAGACGGGGCCAGCGGCGAGTGGTCGGCGCACCTGGGCCGTCAGGCCCCGGTGGAGATCGTCGCCGGCCTGACCGACGCCCTCACCCGTCCCCGCTCTGCACACGCCCCCAACGTCTGGGCTCCGCTGCAGGAGCAGAACTGGCACACGCGTTTCGAGGGCGAACACTACGTGGCGACCAGCCCCGATGGCGCCGCCTGGATGCAGTACCGCCAGAACCCCGACGGGGCGGCGACGTGGTGGAGCGGAGCGCAGGACAAGCAGGGCAACGGCTGGACGGCCAACTTCACGCCGAACACTCCGATGCACCTCGTGAAAGCCTTCTCCACCGAACTCGCCAGCCCCGACCCCGTGATGCGCCCGCGCGGACGCGTCCCGCACAGCGCGCAGATCCGCACCTGGTCGGTATCCGTCAAGCCCTCCCAGCTCAGCGCCTGGCAGCAGGCCCGCATCACGGCCGCCCGCGCCGCCACCTGGGCCCGCAACAGCGCCCGAAGCACCAGACCGCGCACCACCGCCCGCGCCCACGCCGCCGCCGGCGGCGCACGAACCCGCCGCTGACCACAACACCCACCCCCCGAGGAGCCCCGTGCCCGTACTCACCCCGGACACCATCCGCGCCGCGACCGACACCCTCTGCCGCCTCACCGAATACCTGCGCGAGAACCCCGACCCCCAGGAGGCCCTCGCCCTCGTCGAGCCCCTCCTCGACGAATACACCGGCCTGCCCATCCAGCTCGGTGACACCCTGCGCGCCCTCGCCCGCGCCGTACAGAGCCACCCGAACACACCGCGCAGCGAGAAGATCAGTGATCTGGTCACCGAGCTGCGTGCCGCGGCGTGGGTGCAGACCGACCAGTACATGCTCCACTACGTCCTGGACGAGCTGCGCAAGGTGATCGTCAGCGCCGCCTCGAGTGAGCCGGGGTGCGGTCGGTGCCGCTGAGCGGACGGCAGCTCGCCGGGTTCGCCGACAAGCACGCCTGGCGGATCCCCTTCGACACCAGCCCCCGCCATCTCGCCGGCCCCGGGGATGCCCGCCACGTCACCCACGGCTTGGCCGCCGCCGGATGGAGCGCCGTCTCCGACCCTTTGAGTGCCGAGATCGTCCTGCGCAGTCCCGACCTTCGCCACAGCCTCCAGTTCGACCCGCAGTCCGCCACCTCTGCGTGGTGGCGGCTGCGGGCCGAGCCCACCGACACCGAGCCCGGCTGGTACGCCGAGTTCGGTGAACTCGTGCCCGCCGAGGTCCTCGCCGGCTTCACCGACGCCCTCATCGCCCCGCCGCCACAACAGCCAGACCCGTGGCAGCCGGTGACCTCGGCGGGCTGGCACCGCGACTCGGCTGGTACGGCGCGCTCGCCGGACTCCATGTGCCACATCGAACTGCGCCCGCTGAGCGAATTCAGTGGCCGGTCGTCCTGGCACGTTGAGACCTGCGAGCCCGGCGACGGGCAGTTCCCCGGCCCGCGCATCTGGCACGCCTACTTCGACGAGGACGTCCCCGCCCACCTCGTCGGAGCGTTCCTCACCGCGCTGGCCGACCGCAGCCCGCTCCAGCGCGGCATGTACGACCGTACCGGCCACTACAGCGCCGTGCAGGAGCCCAGCCCGCTGCGCCCGCAGCAGGTGGTCGACGCCCACACTGCCCGTATCGAGTCGCTCCGCGCCCGGGCACGCTCCGCCCGCAAGCAGCAGACGAAACCCGCACCGACCCCGGCGCCGGCCCACACCGCCCAGCCGGCCGCCCGCCGCTGAACCGACAGGACCCCTTTCCCATTTCCGCCGATCACCGCGCCCACCGCGCCCTCCTCCGTCACCTCGACCATTACGTGAGCGACAGCAAGAAGATCCTCGACGCCTGGGACGCCTACTCCGACGAACACACCGACCTCGACGGATGGCCCTACGACGACCACGCCTACGGAAGGCGCGCGAGCCAGCGCGACGCCGACACCGCCGAGGCATTCGAGCCGCTCCGGTACGGCGCCCGTCACCTGCTGGCCACGGCCGAAACGCAACTGGCCCACCTGCCGGAGACCAACGTGCAGAGCCGCTGGGTCTACCAGCTGGGCGTCCTGCGCGACGCCCTCGACCGACTCGACGAACTGCACGAGCAATGGCTGGTCACCCGCGACGCCCTCCCCGCCACCGCCAAGCCCGGAACCCCGGACTTCGACGACGCACTCGCCGCACATCACGCCGAATCGTGGAGCTACCTCGACGACTGGGCCACCCACGGCAAGGCGCTCCGCGAGATCAACACGGCCGCCCGCAAAGCCCCTTCACCCCTGGCTCCCACACCGACACCGGCCCCGGCCACCGCGCCCGACCGGCGAGCTGCCGCACGGAAGTGAGCACGCCCCGACCCCCGAGACCGTCGAGGTCGACTTCATCACGCCGCGCCACGTGGCCGGCGGCGGTGACCCCGCCTGGATCACCGTCCCCCTGCACCGTACCTGCGGCTGAAGCCACGGCAACGACCCCCTGATGCCCCGCGTCCTGCTCTCCAGCCCGGACCAGAAGGCCCTCCTGCGCCTGGAACCCGACCCCGACGGACAGTGGTGGAACCTCAATCACGCGGCGGAGGCGAACCGGCCCGCCTGGTACGCGAGTTTCGGCGCCCGCACCCCGGTCGAACTCACCGCCGCCTTCAGCGACGTCCCGCCGGCAACTCCAGGCCCGCCGCGCCAGCCGCCGGCCAGGAACAGCCGCAGCCGCTGAATGCCCCGCCCCGCCCGGAAGGCACGCAACTCTTTGCCCCCCACCTCCTCCAACAGTTCCACCGACGGGTACGACATCGTCCTGCGCCTCCTGATCGGAGTCGCAGCCGTCGTCGTCCCCCTGTCCCACCTCGCCTGGCTGTCCGGCAACATCACCGCCTACCTCACCGGAGGCGGCTGGGCGCCGTACCAGCCGACCACCGCCCTGCTCCACCCCCAGCGCCTCTGGCCCCACGCGGGAGAAACATCCCTGCTGATCGGGGCACGCGTCGTGCCCGTTCTCCTCCTCCTGACGCTCGGGACAACAGCGGGCATCCTGTGGGCCCGGCACAAGAACCGCAGCGGCGGCCGGAAGAAGAAGATCACCGGCATGGCCAAGGCCCGGGACATCGAACCGATGATGGCCAAGGCGATCACCGCCAAGGCCCGCTCCCTGCGCCCGAGCCTGAAGGACGCCAAGCACATCGAGGCCCGCGACACCGGCATCCTCCTCGGCAACCTTCAGGGCACCAAGCAGGAGATCCGCATGGGCTACGAGGACGTGGCCGTCGCCATCATGGCGCCCCGCTCGGGCAAGACCACCTCGCTCGCGATCCCCTCCATCCTCGCCGCGCCCGGCCCGGTCCTGCTGACCTCGAACAAGGCCGCCGGCGATGCGTTCACCGCCACCTACGACGCCCGCGCCGCGGTGGGACGGGTGTGGTCGATGGACCCGCAGCAGATCGCGCACGCCGCACGCGAGATGTGGTGGAACCCCTTGGCGGACGCCAAAACCCTCGACGGCGCCGGGCGGCTGGCCGGCCACTTCCTCGCCGCCTCCGTGGACGCCTCCCAGCAGGGCGACTTCTGGTCCAAGGCCGGATCCAACATCCTCGCCCAGCTCTTCCTCGCCGCGGCCCTGGACGAGGGGCCGATCACCGACGTCATGCAGTGGCTAGCCTTCCCCGCCGACCGCACCCCGCTCGACATCCTCCGCGACCACAGATTCACCGCCGTCGCTGCCCAGCTCAAGGGCACCGTGGAAGGACCGCCGGAAACCCGGGACGGCATCTACGAGACCGCCCGCCAGTACGCCGCCGCGCTGCTCAACAGCGAGATCGCCGCCTGGGTCACCCCGCAGAAGAACGTCCCCGAGTTCAAGCCGTCCGAGTTCGTCACCTCCACCGACACCCTCTTCCTGCTCAGCAAGGACGGCGGAGGCGGAGCCTCGGCGCTGATCGCCGCGTGCGCGGACTCGGTGATGCGGGCCGCGACCGCCCAGGCCGAACGCGCCGGAGGACGCCTCGACCCGCCCATGCTCGCGATCCTCGACGAGGCCGCCAACGTGTGCAAGATCTCGGACCTTCCGGACCTGTACTCGCACCTCGGGTCGCGCGGCATCATCCCGATCACGATCCTGCAGTCCTACCGCCAGGGCCAGAAGGTCTGGGGGGACGCCGGCATGGACGCCATGTGGTCCGCCTCGACCGTCAAGGTCATCGGCTCCGGTATCGACGACCCCGACTTCGCGGACAAGCTGTCCCGCCTGATCGGCGACCACGACGTCGAGACCACCTCGACCTCGCACTCCGAGTCCGGCAAGTCGACCTCGGTGTCGATGCGACAGCAGCGGATCCTGCCCGCCGACGAGATCCGCGCCCTGCCCAAGGGCACGGCCCTCTGCTTCGCCACCGGTCTGCCCGCCGCCATGCTCGACCTGCGCCCGTGGTACCAAGAGCCCGGCGCGGCAGAACTGTCCGCGGCGTCCGACCGCGCATCCAAGGCGATCACCGCCCGGGCCATCGCCAAGCACGCACCGGTCCAGTCCGACTTCGGGCCCGCCGCGTGAGCGAATCGCGCCTGCACCTGGTGCCCGTCCGCTCCCGCGATGCCAAGGAACTCGTCCGCCTCTGGCACCGGCACCACCCGCCGCCCGCCGGACAGATCTTCTTTCTCAGTGCCGCCGACGAGGCCAACATCCTGCGCGCCGTGGCCGTGGTCGGCCGCCCTGTCGCCCGCCACTTGGACGACGGCACCACCCTCGAAGTCACCCGCACCGCCAGTGACGGCACACGCAACGCCAACACTATGCATCCTACGAACGCGACGACATGACGTCCGTCAGCAGCGCTGGACGCGGTCATCGCCGCGGCCGTCCCGCTCAGCAGGCGCGGTACCACCACGTGCAGGCTCGCCGGGTCCGCTGAAACAGCCGCCAGATCCCGTTTCCCCGATCCCCCTGGACCACCGTGTCTCTTTTGGACTTCCCCGATGTGTTCATCGGGTCCACCGACGACGGGCACACCTTCATCGTCGTCAACCGCCGTATCCGCGATGCCGACCGGCTGCTGACCGAGGCCGGGTTCCTCGCCCGGGAGCACCTCGGCCGCACGCTCTACCTGCTGCCGCCGGGCACTGCCCAGGACGCGCACGAGCGTGCCGGGATCGCGATGTACGGGCTCCTGGCCCACACCCACGACCTGGTCGATCTCTGCTGGACGACCCGCTGGAGCCCCGACAGTCCCGTCGCCGATCAGGAGATTCGCTTCCACTTCATTGCCGGCACCGTGGCGGTGACGGCCAGGACCGCCGCCGCCCGTTCCCTCCTGGAGCAGCACGGCTTCACCCCGGTGGCGAACGGCTCTTCCTATCGCCCGCCGGACGGGCTGGACGAGCGCGGCCTGCTCGGCGCCGTGACAGCTGCCGAAACCCACGCCTACACCCACGGTCTCGGTGTCCGCGTCGACCTCGGCATCCCCACGCCGGCCGACATCCCTCCCGCTCCCCGCCGCCCGTCAGCTGCCGCCCCCCGCACGCCGACCACGCCTTCGACCCGTCGTCGCACCCGCTGACCCCCCGCGGGTGTGGTCGGGGTGTGAACGATCGCCGAGCTGCGGCCAAGGGCGCGCGGCGGTACACACCTTCGCACTCCAGCCGTTGACCGCTATACCTCTTGGAGTCTTGCCACGTCATCCGACACCCCGAGCGCGCATGACCTCGCCTGCGCGCTTGCCGACCAGATCCGCCCCGGCGCTGCTCCCCGTGATGTGACCGTCAGCTTCAGCGTCCGCCGACAGGCAGCAGCCGAGTATGACCACGGCTCCTGCGGCGGCCCGGTGACGGTCTTCGCCCAAGCACTGCACGCCCGCCTCTACGGCCTTCCCACGGACGACGATCCGCTGCCCACCGCCCTGGACGCGCTGCTGCAGGTCACACACACCGCGACCGCCCCCGAGCAGCAGACCGCGATCCTGCAACAGCTCGCCGAGCAGCTGCGCAACGCCATCGAGATGATCCAGCGCTATCAGTACCAGGCCCAATGGGACCGGCTCCCCGACACCGTCGCCGAGCAGCTCCGGGAGGCCCGCGACCAGGCTCAGCAGGTCGCCAAGACCCTCGACGCCGTCGCACCCGCCTTCAGCAGCCCTCCGGCCGCGCCCGTGCCGCCTGCCCCGCAATCGCGCCACGCCGCGAGCCCACCCGCGCCCACGACTCCACCGGCCGGGCGCCGCCGCTGACCTCCGGCGACAGCCCACCCGCCGGGAAAGGCACCAACCTGGCCACCGCCGATCTCCTCCAGACCTACCTCACCCAAGAATCCTGTGCGCTGGGCGTGTTCGTCCCCGCCGGCCTGCACCCGGCAACCGCACAGCGCCAGCACCTCGATCAGCTCGCGCACGCAGGTGCCGACCTGTTCGAGGTCGGCCTGCCCACCGAGGACGCAGCCCTCGACGGTCCCGTCATTCAGGTCGCCTACCACCGCGCCCTGCGCAGCGGAAACGCCCTCGACCACGCGGTGCGCGCCGTCGAACACGCCGCCAGCCTCCGGCCGACCGTTGTCATGACCTACTGGGAGCCCGTGAGCCGCCACGGCCCCGCGTACGTGGCCCGCGTGTTCGCCGACGCCGGCGCCGACGGCGTGATGATCGTCGACCTGCCCGCCCACCAAGCGGCCCGCTGGCAAGAAACCGCACGGGAGACGGGCCTTCGCACCCCACGCCTCATCCCCCGCACCACCCCTGACCCGCTCCTCCCGGCCGCAGTCGCCGGCGGGTCCGGATGGCTCTACGCACCCGCCAGCACGGCTCCCACCGGCTACCGAGGGCCTCTCGACATCCCGGCGCTCGCCGGCTTCACCCAGCGGCTACGCACCGCGAGCCCACTGCCCGTGGTCTCGGGAGTGGGGATCTCCACCCCGGCCCTCGCCGCACGCATCGCCCCACTGGTGGACGCCGTCGTCATCGGCACCCCCGTCGTCCGCGCCCTGGCCACCGACCCGGCCCAAGCCCCGGACCTGACGGCCGCGTTCGCCCGAGCCCTGCACCCGACCACCCTCGCGGAGACCCGTGCCTGATCGCTCCGCCCCGACCGAGGCCCTCGACCGGATCACGGCCGACGCCCTCACCCTGCACCAGGCCCTGTGCACCAACAACATCGGCCACGCACACGCGCTGGCCGCGCGGATCACCGACGCCCAACGCATCGTCGGCGCCGCCCTGCGGCTGTTCCTCGACCTCGCCCAGCACACGCCGCACACCACAGCCGGGGAGCTGCTTCTCCTCGACCACGTCGCGCAGATCGCCAAGGCCGCCCAGGACGCAAGCGCCGAACTAACCGCAGCCCTCGCCCGCGCCGTGGAGAACCAACGCCGCCGAGCCGACGCCACGACGGGGTCGGCCGTCCTCATCCGCCCCTCACCACAGCAGTTCATCGAGTCGGCCACCGACCTCCTCGACCGCATCCCCACCCTCCACCACGCCATACGCCGCGACCGGCTGATCCCTCCCAGCCGGCTGGCGCACCAGCCTCATTGAGGGCGCGCCCCCCATTTCCCCACCTCCAGGACAGACCATTTCAGATCAGCCTCAATTCCGTGCCCTTTCCCTGGGCGCGGGAGTTCAGTCCAGCACCCTGCTCGCCCTTTCAGCCGAAGGGATCCTCCCGAAGGTCGACTACGCGATATTCGCCGACACTGGATGGGAACCCAAAGCCGTTTACGCCCACCTGGACCGACTGGAACAGGAGATAGCCAAGACCGCCGGTATAGCGGTCCTCCGCGTCTCATCCGGAAACATTCGCAGCGATGCCCTGAACCCGGACCACCGATTCGCCTCCATGCCCCTGCACGTCCTGAACAAGGACGGGCGGCCTGGCATGACCCGCAGGCAGTGCACCGGCGAATATAAGGTGAAACCAATAAAGCAGAAGGTGCGCGAACTACTCGGACACCCCTACCCCTCGCGCGTCCCCAAGGGCGTGTTTGTCGAGCAGTGGGTGGGGATCTCCACCGACGAGTTCCACCGCGCCAAAGACGCCGACGTGAAATACATGCGCAACCGGCATCCACTCCTGGACCTTGGCTGGAGCAGAGCGGACTGTGTTCGTTACCTGACCTCGCTCGGGCTGGCCGATACACCGAAATCGAGCTGCCTGGGATGCCCGTTCCACGGAAATGCGCAGTGGAGGCATATCAGGGACACATCCCCGTCCGAGTGGGCGGACGTCGTCGAATTCGATGCGGCCATCCGGCAGGGCAATGCCCGCGCCAACGCTTCGGGCAGCCGACTGCTCGGCGAGGCGTTCCTGCACCGCTCCCGCGTCCCGCTGAGCCAGGCGCCGATCGACCACGTCACCGCCGCCGAACGGGCAGCACTGCGCATTGACACGGACGAAGCCGACGCGCTGGAGAACGGCGTCGTGGACGGCTGCTCCCCCTGGGCGTGCCGCGGGGACGCGGAGGCGCTGACCCGCGACGACTTCGGGCTGGCCACGTGATACTCGACCTCTTCGCGGGGCCGGGCGGCTGGAGCAGGGCACTGGGCGTCCTCGGCGTGCGCGACGTCGGCCTGGAATGGGACGAGTGGGCCTGCAAAACCCGTGTGGCCGCTGGACAGTTGACGATCCGCACCGACTTGGCCATGTATCCGACGTGGCCCTTCCTCGGCCGCACGCACGGGCTGATCGCCTCCCCGCCGTGCCAGGCATGGAGCATGGCCGGCAAACGCCTCGGCCTGCTCGACCAGCCGCTGGTGCACACGGCGGTGGAGGACCTCGCCGTCGGCCGTGACACCCGCGAGCGTCTCCTCGCCGCCTGCCGCGACGAGCGCTCCCTGCTCGCGGCCGAGCCGATGCGCTACCTGCATGCCCTAAACACGGTCGGAGAGCCCGAGTGGGTCGCGATGGAGGAGGTGCCGGACGTTCTGCCGCTGTGGAAGCAGTACGCGGCCGTTCTGCGCGGCTGGGGTTTCTCGGTCTGGTACGGGATCCTCAACGCCGCCGACTTCGGCGTTCCACAGACGCGCAGGCGAGCGATCCTGATCGCCTCCCGGGTCCGTACGGCACAGCCTCCCACGCCCACCCACGCCCAAGTCGCCGAGCCTGACTCGCTGTTCGGTCCGGGCCGCGCCCGCTGGGTCAGCATGGCCGAGGCCCTCGGATGGGGCGCGACTGACCGGCCCGTTCCCACCGTCTGCGCCGGCGGCGGACCCGGCGGCGGACCCGAACCGTTCCCTTCGGGCTCCCGCAAGTCCCTCTCCGACGCCCGGGAGCGCGGCACCTGGATGCCCAGGCCGGACGGTGTGCTCCTGCAGTCCCGCCGCGAAGGAACTGGCTGGAAGGCACGGCACGGCACACGCCAGAACCGTACCGCCGACGCTCCGGCGCCGACGTTCACCGCCGACGCACACCGCTGGTCCTGGTCCCTGCGCAGCAACAACCAAGCGAACGCCACCGTCCGCCCGCTGTCCGAGCCGGCGGGCACATTGTTCTTCGGGCACCGCGCGAACGAGTGCACCTGGGTCGCCGAACCAGCCTCGCCTCCGACCGAGGACACGGACACGCCAGTGGTACCCGAGCCGATCCGGATCACCGCCCGCGAGGCCGGCCTCCTGCAGACCTTCCCCGCCGACTACCCCTGGGCCGGCAACAAGGGCCAGCAGTTCTCCCAGATCGGCAACGCCGTACCGCCGTTGCTCGCCGGCCACCTCCTCGCCCCGCACCTCGGCGTCACCGTCAACCCCGACGACTTCACCCTCGCAGCCTGATGCCCCACGTCCCCGAACCCGAAGAAGACCACCTCGACGCCATCGCACCGCCGCAGCCGGTGTTCCACGTCGAGCAGGCCCTCCTCGGCGCCCTCCTCCTTCATCCACACCGCCTCGGCGACGTGACCGGCATCGCCGCCGACTCGTTCTCCACCGCCGCGCACGCCGCCCTGTTCACCGCCATCAGCACCCTGCCTCCGCCCGACCCCGCCGAGCACGCGAAGAACACCAAATGGCTCGACCAAGTGCTCGCCACGGGGCGCGAACAGGCGCGCGGACTGACCGCCTCCTACCTGCACACCCTCATCCAGGTCTGCCCCTGGCCCCGCCACGCACCGGCCTACGCACGGATGGTCGAGGCCGAACACGCCCGCCGACGCCTGCAGACGGCCGCCGAACGCCTCATCCAGAGCGTCGACGACGCCACCCACCCGCACCCAGTCGAGACAGTGCTCGCCGAGGCCGACGCGCTCACCGCGGTCGTGGACGACATCGCGAGCCGGTTCCCGCCGCGCGCCGGAGTGCTGCCCCGCACCGCGGCACCGCCGCCGGCCATCACCACCGACCACACCGAGGCGGTCGAGGAGGAGCAACTGATGCTCGCGACCGCCACCGCCCACCCCGCCTCCATCGAGTCCGTCCGGTGGCTGCTCCCCGACGACCTCACCCGGCCCCTGCACGCCGGCCTGTGGCAATGCCTGACCGCCCTGGCCCGCCGCCGCGAGCCCGTCGACCCCGTCACCGTCCTATGGGAGGCCCAACAGCGCGGCCTACTCGACAACGCGAGTGAACCCGACGAGGTGCTCCGCCTGCTGGCCGAACCGGCCGGTTCCGTGGAGCACTGGGGCGAACGTGCCCTACAGCGCTCCCTCCTGGCCACCGCCGATCACGCTGGCCGGCGCATCTCGGCGTACGCCGGAGACCCGGCGAACACCCCGTTCCAGCTTGTGGTGGGCGCCCGCCGCTCCCTCGCCGACATCAGCGCCGTTCGCACCCGCTGGCAGCACGCCACCGGAACTGTCCCGCCACCAGGGCCGCGCCCGGCACCCGCCACTCGCGCCGGCCCGCCGACCACGACGGCCGCTCACGCCGCCCGCGCCGCGCGAGCAATCCGATAGCACCCCACTCACGCCGGTGGCCGGACCCGAAGGCCCGGCCACCGGCAGAAGAGACGACACCCAACGTGACTACCTCCATCGACGCTCACGTCCGCCTCGACACCCACCCAACCCATCCCAGCGCCGTGACCGCTGTCCTGACCGGCAGCCAGGCCCGCATCGCTCTCATGGCTCTGGAGGCAGCCGACTGGGCCGTCCTAGCCGACAACATCCTGGTCCTGGCCCGCATCGACCACGAGGAGCCCTACTGGGCTGAGGATGCAGCCAATCAACTGTCCGCCGGCGGCATCACCGTCGAAATCACCCCTCGACTCCGGGAGGCCATGGACGAGGAATGGACCTGGGCGGACTATCCGATGCCGTGGTGCACCCGCAGCGAGATCCGCGAGGTCTCCAACCAGGCGCAGAAGATCCACGACGACATCCGTTACGGCCATCTCCTCATCCACGCACACGCCCACGACGGCCACACCACCGTCGCGGTCGGCACGTACCTCGGCCGTAACGGCAAGTCGGTCTACCTCCACGGCGAGGACCACCTGCGCCATGTCGCCGGCACCTTCGACTCACCCGCTCAGGCCCTGCTCGCCTTCGAGAAGGTCCACTGCACCGACATGCGCTCCGGTCCGGCACCCCTGACGGACGCCGAGCGCGCCGCCGTCGAGGCCCGCGCCACCTTGGACCTCGGCGCAGCGAAACCCGGGCCTCACCGCCCGGAGCCGGAGACCGTCGCCGTCTACTTGGCCGATGTCGACGACCACGACGCCCTCCTCGACGCCTTCTTCGACCGGCACGGCGAGTTCGAGAAGTGGCGCACCTGGTCCGACGACACCACCCACGCGATCCATGAATCCCAGACCCTGCGCATCGAGCGCGTCCACGAAGCCCACCCCGCGAGACTGCCTGGACCGTGGCCGCGTACGAGACGCCCGTCTCCGACCGGATGTGGCACCTCACCGCGGCCGGCACCACCCCCGCCCCCATGCTCCAGACCGTGCCGCACCACCTCGCCGCGGGCGACGCATGGGACACCGCCATCGGTAGCCCCTTTGACGAGAAAACCGTCACCGCCGCCACGACGCCCCTCACCGATGCCGGCTGGAACACACCGTAGACGGACGCTGGATCCGCTGGATGAACCTGTCCGGGGACGCCGACATCCAGTTCGACGCCATCGCCGCCCAGCAGCCGAACAGCACACTCGTCACCTGGACCATCTGAGTCGGCCGCAGCATCCACCACCCCACCTGGACCGTCACGGCCTCCCTCTACACCCCCGCCGCGCTCCTGGCCGACCTCGCCGACAACCTCGCTCATAAAACCTGCACCTGCCAGACCAACAGCGCACCGCGCGAGGCGCCACGCGTGACTCGGCACCACGCCACCGGCTATGCGGACGGCAACGGCTGGCCACATGAACGGCCGAACCCTCTGATGTTTCCAATCGATTGCAGATCGGCCGACGGCTCACGGTGCGTTCCCGCCCCAGTGGAAGACCACGGGCACACGCCACTAGCAGGAGGGATCATGAGGCATGCGCCCGGATGACGGGCGCATGCCCTGCTAAAGCGACGTCGACTCGTGGTCCTTATTCGATGTCGCCGAGGTCCTCGGGTGTCAGAGGTGCCGAGGACTTCTCCGGCTCTTGATCAACTACCTCACCCGCACGGTAATAGCGCGACGCGCTCTTGTACTGCTCGTCCTCCTCATACATGATCACGTAATTCAGGAGCGCTGTGATCTGCCAGGAAACGGGCAAGGCGGCGGAGACCAGGCGGAACGCCTCGTCCGCCGTGAGGGGACGGTCCGGCGCCTCGACGGAGACGTCCGCCGCGCACGGGGGCTCGACGTACCGGAAATTGTAGGGCAGCCCGGCCTTGAGCTTCTTCAAAAAGGCCCGCAGATCATTCGTCCCGGGGGTGACCCCTTGGACAAGTGCGTCAAGGTTGATGGGGTACTGCACGTCGAAGTGGTCCTTCTTGAGGACCGTCGTGTCACGCCTGCGCCCGGGATCCTTGCTCCCGAATCCACTGTTGTTCCACGGGATCCCGCCCCGCTCTTTGTAGTGGTTGATGAGGAGCTGTTCGGGGGCGAGGGCGGAGAAGTCCTCATCCACGTACAGACACGAGAAGGTGACATCGGCGAGGTCGAGGTTGCGCCGGCCGGACAGCTTGCGCAGGTGGTTGCGGAGTCGCCCAGGGAGTCCTTTGTGCCTTCGGTCCGCCTTTCCCACATAGACGAACGCGTCGTTGACGTAGAGCTGGTACACTCCCGGCCGCTCTTCCAGCTTGGCCAGGCTCTCCTCACTGAGGGGTGCCCGCCCGAGGCTTCTCAGCGCCTGAGCGAGCTGGTCTCCCAGGGCCTTGGTGATACTCAGCCGGAAGTCGTCGTGGAACACCCCGCGACCGTCCGCCCCGCTGCTTCGCGTCATCCTTCTCTCTTTCCTGGGATCTGGGTCGCGGCCTACTCTATGAGCTTCCCCACTCATCGATCACTCGTTCGAGTGAAGCGCTCCGATTCCCAGCGCCTCCGCGGTACGATTCAGCCATGGGTGACCAGCCAGAAGAGACCAAGATCCCTCGCAGCCGCACGAGCGTGGAGCTGTTCGCGGGCGGGGGTGGCCTCGCCATGGGGGTCCACCGCGCGGGATTCCGCCCGCTCCTGTTCAACGAGTTCAACAGGCGGGCCTGCGAGACACTCCTCGCCAGCGCCCGCAGGACTCTCGGCGATGACGGGCTCGTGGAGGTCAGGGAGACGACTCCCGTTCCGCCGAAGGTCGGCGAGCCCGCGCCTCTGTACCCGGGAGACGTGCGCGACCTGGATCTTCGGAAGTTCGAGGGCGAGGTCGACGTCCTCGCTGGCGGCCCTCCCTGCCAGCCGTTCAGCGCCGGGGGTGTCGCCAAGGGCGACGAGGACAAGCGGAACATGTTCCCCGCCGTGTTCAACGCCGTCCGCGAGATGAGGCCGAAGGCCGTGATCTGCGAGAACGTCCGAGGACTCCTGCGCCCGTCGTTCAGCGGCTACTTCGAGTACATCAGGAACGAGCTGCGCCTGCCCTTCATGGAGCGCGACCCCAGGAAGACCTGGCAGGAGCACAACGGCGCGCTCATGGAGGCGCTCGGCGATCCGGACCCGGCGGGACACAAGCTGGACATCGACGGCGGCCTCCCCGTTGACGACAGGAGCGCCGACCGCTACAGGGTGATCGCGTTCCCCGTCAACGCGGCGGACTACGGCGTCCCTCAAATCCGCAACCGGGTCGTCATCGTCGCCTTCCGCGCCGACCTTGGCGTCGACATCGTCAGGGATTTCGCGGCGCACGTGAGGAGGCGCCGCTACTCGGACGACGCCCTCCATCGTTCCATGCGAGACGGCTCCTACTGGGCTCGCCATGACGTCCCCCCCCACGTCAAGGAGCGTGTCATGGCGCGCCTGCCCGAGGTGATCAAGGAGGACAAGTGCCTGCCCTGGCGTACCCTCCGCGATGCCATCGAGGGCTACGGCACTGACGACGGGCTCCCGGCCCTTCCCAAGGTCGACCTGACCCGCCTCGATGAGAAGCACGACTTCGGCGGGGAGAGGTTCCCCGGACACATCGGCTGGCCGGGCGCGAGGATCTACAAGGGCCACACCCCGAACGAACTCGATCGCCCCGCCAAGACCGTCAAGGCCGGCGTTCACGGTGTCCCCGGCGGTGAGTCCGTCATGGAGCTCGACAAGAGGTTGGAGGACCCAACGTCTCCGGGGGGATGGCGTTATCGCCACCGCTACATGACCGTCCGCGAGACCGCCCGAGTCATGACCTTCCCCGACGAGTGGATCGGCTCCGGCCCCCGTGGGGAGCAGATGCGGCAGCTCGGCAACGCCGTCCCGGTGGTCCTCGGTGAGTTCTTCGCCAGGGCCGTCGCCGACGCCCTGGATACGGCGGGTCAGTAACGCCATGCCTCGGCCGACAGGGCGCGCCGGGCACTGGAAGGAGAGCCTTCCTTCCGAACGCGCGTACAAGCGACAGGCGGGCTCCGCCGCTCCGACGCTGGAACAGGACCGCGCCGCTGGCGGTCGTGACCGGCGCGCCGTCGCCCTCGGCGACGGCCGCTACGCGCGCGCCTCCATCACCCTCAAGCTGTACCGGCGGACACGGCGCATCCGGGCCTATATCCGCTGGTCGCAGGACGGCGGTACACAGGAGCGCTATGTCTGCGAAGTGGACAGTGCCACTCGCGGGGAGAATCTCGCCGAGGCGTGGCGCCAGGCCCGGGAGATGGGCCTGGTGAGTGATCGGCCACTGCCGGCCGACTCCAAGGCGTCCTCCACCAGCGTTCGCGCCGTGATGCGCGCCAATCGCGGCAAGAACACCGGTCCAGAGCTCGCCCTGCGGAAACTGCTGTACCGACGCGGCCTGCGTTACCGGGTGGATACGCGCCCCATTCCCGATATCCGGCGCCGGGCGGACCTCGTGTTCCCTGGTCCCCGGGTCGCGGTGTTCGTGGACGGCTGCTTCTGGCATGGCTGTCCCGAGCACTACCGTGCCGCGACAAGGAACGCCGAGTTCTGGCGGGACAAGATCGAGGGCAACAAGAACAGGGATGTCGAGACCACCGAGGCTCTCCGCTCCGCAGGCTGGGCCGTGATCCGGGTCTGGGAGCACGAGGCCCTGGAGTCGGCGGCCGAGCTGATCGCCCACGAGGTCCAAGCGCGGCGGGCGGAGGCGAGGTCTAAGCCCACAAGCGTCGACGCTCCCGCTAGAGGGGACGGCCACTGAGCAGGTCGTCGATGGCGTCCGTCAGACGCCGCAGGACGATCCGCCCCTCGTCCGTGCTCGCAGCTAGCACCTTCTCGCCCGGGTTGAGGCCGGCTTGGGCAAGAAGACTGATGGGCAGTACGACGGTGCCGTCGTCGCGGATCGTCACTTCTTGCGGGTCCTGGATCATCGACATAGTGTCTCATCCCCGCCCCAACCCCCACCTGGGAATTCGGGGTGCTCCCGTCACCCCTCCGACGTGCTGGTCGCTCTCGACGCGCGCAAACGGCCTTTGCCATCCACTTCTTTAGTGATGTCCAGGGCGAGCGGGTCACTCCTTGCCATTCCGGACCTCCACGACGTTCTCCACAAGCCGTTTACCGTCCATGACCCGCGAAGGGCCGTGACCATGCTCGATCGCGTTGCGCGCGAGAGTCGGGGTGCGTCGCTACTTGCAATGTCATCGCTCACCGCCCCGGCGCGCACGAGGCTTCGAGCTGTCAGAAGACCCTGATCAGGTCGAGGACGTGGCCCTCGCCGGACACGCTTCCTCCTCGCAACCGTGGTGGACCTGGGCAGTGCCCTCCCTGAGGTTCAGGACGAGGGCGAGGACACAGCCATCGACCACTCCGAGTTCGAGAGCGTGACGGCGAAGGCTGGAGACCTGAGCGAAGCTCGTGCCGCGGCGGACGGTGAGGGGCGCGTGCCCCCCGAAGCTGGCGAACGTGCGGCTCATAGGGGCTTGGCGGAGGCCAAGGCGCCAGGTCAGCCAGGAGTTCACTCGCACTCCGCTTCCACGCAGGACATCGCGGTCAACGGGAATTCGGGCGCCCAGCACATCACCGTGGACGGCCATGGTGGCCGGCTGTGCTGGCTCCGCCTCCTCGATCGGCTGGGCGCCACGGGTAACCAGGTCGATGAGGCCGTCGGCGGTTTCGCCTATCTGGTCGCTAAGCAGACACTGCGTGAGCCGCCACGCGGTGACGGGGTACAGCTCCGTGACCTTCGCGAAGAGGGATCCTCGGGCGATTGGCCCGTGTTCGGTGACCACCGCGACCAGGGCCTCGACGGCGTTGCTGAACGGGGTGAGGCGCAGGTGTGACCACTCGGCCAGGGCCCAGAAGCCCTCGGGCCGACTCAGAACGAACCGGTCATCACGACGCAGTGCCTCCCGCGCCGCCTTTTCCGTCGCCACGGACATGGGCTTGAGCAGCTCCTCGGTGGTACAGGGGCGACCGGCCTCCAGCAGGTACAGGTACGCGGAATCGCGTCCCCTCGCCTTGCGGCGAACCCAGTGCCCGTCCGTGTTGGAAGCGACCTTGGAGCGGGGATCGTCGAGAAGACCTGCCAGGGGGATCCCCTCGGGCACGCCTGCCGTACGGGCCGCCTCGCGGAGCCCGTCGCCAGCCAGGGGCGCGCTGGCCACCAGTCGGCGCAGCGCGGCATCAAGCGAGTCTGGGTGGGCGGTCCACCAACCCCGTAGGGGGCCAGCCCACGTGTGCGGGGCTTTCAGGCCGGCCTCCAACAGGAGCAACTCCAGAACGACGTGGTCTCTCACTCCCAGGGCGGCCGCGAAGACTTCTCTACGGACGGCGGGCGCCGCGCCGACAGCCCGCAGAATCTCACGCCACCCTTGGTGGGCTATATCGGTCATGGCGGCAAGACTTTGCTGCCGCTGAGTGATGATCTGTCGCACCCGCTCCCGGGTCACCCTGAACTCGGCCCCGGCCTCCTCCAAGGTACGGCCCGCCGCTCGGGCCTCGACGATGGCCCGGGCGCGGTTGTCGAATCCCGAGTGCCATGCCTGGATCATCCATCCCTCGTCGAACATGACTGCCTCTACATCTCATTGAAGTAGATAATCCTCACGCCCAGGAACTTGGCCAGACGCTCGTGCTGGGCCTTGTCCTCGCGTGTGAGGGGGTTGAGGAAGGGATCGATGACACAGATCGTCCACGGCGCGGTCTCGCCACCAGATCGGTCGAGGATGGCGGGCCACACCAAGTGCTTGAAGCTCGCGTCGGGACCGGCCACGAAGTGCAGTTCGTCGTCCTCCGAGCCGACCCTGCGGACCTTGGCTCGCATCGGCTTCTGCCGCTTGGATCGAGGAACTATCTCCCACTCCCCTCCCAGCGTCTTCGCGATGATCTCGTCGATCGTCGCGGCGGGCCTCTTCACGTACTTGGCGTATTTGCCCACGCCCCGGCGGGCCCGTTGGTACTCCTTCATCGGACCGTCCTTGAGCCACGGCCGGACGTTCGCGGCCATGCCGACGAATCCGATCAGCCGACCTCCGACCTCCGGGTCGTCCGTCCACTGCTGGTAGAGGCGGGTGCGATCGCTGTCCTGCAGGTTGAGCCAGTCGGCCTCGGCGGCCTGCTCGAAGACCCGGGTGAGGACGGCGGCTTCGACCTCAGTCGGGATCTTGTAGTCGGTCACAGGATTCCTTTCGGCATGGGGAACTGGAGGCGGACCTCGTCCGCTGCGGTCTCGAGGTTGGCGGCGTCCTCGATCCACATGTCCATGAGGGAGCCGACGGTCTCGTCCTGAAACTCGATCCGGGAGGCGTGGGGGAGCTCCAGGTGTTCGGCCTCGGTGGCCTCCAGGGTCCGGCGAAGGTTCAGGGCTGCGGCGGCGCGTCGGATGTCTGTCACGAAGTCGAGGACCTTGAGCGCCTTCTTACTGGGGCTGAGGCGCAGCCCGCGGCCGAGCTGCTGCACGAAAATTCTTCGGCTGTGGGTGACGCGCAGGAACGCTATGAGGTTCACATCGGGCACGTCGACGCCTTCGTTGAACACGTCGACGCAGGTGATGACCGGAACACGCCCAAGGCGGAACTCGTTCAGCAGGACGTTGCGGTGACGCTTGGGCAGGCCGCTGTGGAGATAGGAGGCGTTGACCCACTGCGGGTCGGAGACCGAGAGGAGCTCCGCCATGTGTTCGGCGTGCTCGATCGTCTGGCAGAAGACGATGGCGCGGGGTTCGGCGGTCTCCCGCCAGGCCGCCCGCAGGTGCTCGACGATTTCTTCGTCCCGTTGGGGGAGGAAGAGGTGCCGGTTGAGATCCTTGATCGAGTAGCCGTGGCGGCTGATCTCCTTGACGGCGTCCCAGTCGACGCCGTCGGCATACAGTCGGTAGTCAACGGCGGACAGGAAGCCCGCTGCCATGCCCTCGGCGATGCCCATGGTGAAGCTGGGGTAGCCGAATCGCGCCGTGATGTCGAACTTGTCACCGCGCCAAGGGGTGGCGGTCACGCCGAATTGCGCCGCAGCCGAACACAGATCGAGGAGTTCCGCAAACCTGCCGGTCTCGGCCACGTGATGGGTCTCGTCGATCATGACGAGGTCAGGACGGTAGCCGTTTCGCGTAGCGGTCAGCGCCGACTCGACGGTCGCGACCACCACTCCGGCCAAGTCCCTGGGCTTGCTCTCACCGGTAAGGAGGCGGGTGGGAACGGTCTTCGGGATGTGCCGCCACAGCGCCTTCTCGAGCTGTTCCACGAGGTCTCGCATGTGCGCCACCACGAGAACCTTGGCCTGCGGACGGGACTTCAGGAGATTGCTGATGACCTCTCCTCCGACGACCGTCTTGCCCAATCCGGTCGCCAGAACGAGGAGCGCCGAGCCATCGGCCGCGAGGTCGCGCTCGATGGCCTCTACCGCCTCGGCCTGATAGCACCTCAGCTTGTAAGGGCTCGGCACGCGCTCCGGCATGCGCTCACCGATTGTCGCGAGCGTGGCACCGTGCCACAGCGCGATGTCAACGCCGACACCGGCCAAGGCGCGGCGGCGCGCCTCGGCCGGCCCGGTGATGTTCGTATTGGTCGCCAAGACGGCCTTGTCCGCCCGGTAGTGGATACGGGCCCGCTCGAGGTCGTCAACGCCGGCGTGGTCCGCCATGCCGTGCGCTTTCCACTTGCTCTGGAACACCCACTGCTCGCGGTTCCGGACGGCGAGGAGATCCGCGCCGTGGTCGTTGGCGCCATCCACGACACGAACGTCATGGAACCCCAGGTGCCACAGAGTTCGCTCGAGTGCCTTGGTCAGTCCCGCCGGGCCACCGTCCCGCAGCTCGGCGGGGGACAGGAACACGGCGTTCACTCTTCACCGGCCAGCTCGTCAGCGAGCAGGGTGATGCTGAGGCGGGCACGCTGGAGCTGGAGGACGGTGGCCTCACCGGCGAAGGTCCCGATGGTTGCCACGTCAGCCAGGTAGCCCGTGACACGGGCCAGGCTCAGGGAGCGCGCGGATGGTGATTTCACATCAGCGTACGGACCCCGGAAGACTCGGCGGTCCAGGAACGCCTCGGGCATCGCCTCCACCAGGCGAACGAGCGCCAGTGCGGGGAGGTAGGAAATGAACTCGGCATCCTGGCCCAAGCGTCCAACTTGGCCGACACGACCAGAGGCGATCATCGACTCTTCGACAGCCGTCCTCTCCTCCTCGCTGAGGTGGCCGAAGACCTGGCGATACTCACCGGAGCGGTTGAGTTCTGCGACCGTGCGGCTGCGGATCTCGTTCAGCAGGTCACGGGCCTCCGCACCGACCGTGGTGCCGTCCAGCGCGCTCTCCTTGAGGGACTGAGAGCGGATGCCGGCGACCAGCTGGGACGGGCCCCACTCGGAGCGCGCGCGAACCTTTAGCAGAGGTGCCAGTTCGGCCAGGAGGAGATCGGCGTAGTCCGCGCCGAACCGCCGGAACACCTCGTGGTCGGCATCAACGAAGGCGGCGAGTTCGTTGCCCGCGCGCTGGTCGAGCAGGACCGGGACGGCCTGTCCCAGGTCGTCAAGGAGAGGCTCACCGCTCTTGAGAAGGCGCGTCTCGACATTCAGGTAGCCGAGGTCGGGGTGGCCGAACGGGCGACTGAGGTACGAGTGCCGTGTCGAGGCGTTCTCATAGCGAGCCAGGCGCTCGCTTCGGGTCTCGGACTTCCCCTTCGCCTCCTTCGGATTGGTGGTCGTGTCATCGCCGCCAGCCTCCGGGCCGGTCGACTGGGTGGAGCCGGAGGCGGGCGCGTCGACGGGCACGCCGAGGGCGTCCATGACCGCCTGCTCATCGGGCTGGTTCGGGACGCTGGCCGTCGTCTTGGCCTGCTTCCCCTTGTTCTTGCTCTCCTCGTGTTCGAGGATCGCCTGCCACCAGCGTTCGTCCGTCTGGAACTCCGGATTGCCCTTATGGAACTCGTTGCCCCAGCGGCGGGTCTCATCGTGGATGGGCTTGCGACCGTCACCGGGTACCAGACAGCGCAGGCCGGCGTCGTTACGGCGGTATCCCTTAAACAGCAGGGCGAGCGGGCTCACGTTCTCCGGGTAGCCGAGGGCCTCGGCCCTCTTGGGCTGGAGCGGTGCCACCCCACGCAGCAGTTCCACAGCGCTGCGCCAGCTCCGGTCCGCGTACTCGAAGGCGTCCTTCTGGTAGGTCACGGGGACGTGGTCGAGGTGGATCTCACCGATGATGCGACCACCCTGGTGGGCGAGCTCGACAGGATACTCGGGGTCCTCATTGCCGGGAACGCCGTCGGGATTGTTCCAGGTGAACAACTGCCTGTCCCAGCGCAGGATCTTGCGACCGTTGCGAAGGAAGTCGATGCCGTAGTCGGTCTTGTGGAGGTAACGCTGAATGCCGAGCCAGCCCCAGATCCGGCGTTTGCGGACGGTGAGCTTCTCACTGCCGCAGTCGGCGCATTCGTCGCCGTGAGTCAGCTGCCACTGACCGCAATCGGAGCAGGCGACCCCGTCCTGGAGCTCCTCGTCGATCTCGATGTACGCGGGGATGCGTTCCTTGCCGTTGTAGAGCACGAAACGGTCGTCCCCCCAGCGGCAGTGCCGGACCGGCTTGACCCGGGTCCCGCCCACGTAGAGCTCGAACCCGCGCGCGTCCAGGATCCACGAGTACACGGAGCCCAGCATGTTGCGGAGGGCTTGCCCGTTGCGGCGCAGCCACTCCGCCCGCGTCCGGTTCAGCCGGTCGATGACGATCCGCGTGCCGTGCTGAGCAGGGTCACTCTTCGGCTCGGTGATGTCCGTCGCCTCGAAGTCGTCCTGAATGTGGTCCAGGTCGATCTCGACGCCGATCCACTCGCTGTCGCCGGGCCGCGTAGTCAGGACGCGGGTGCGCTTGCCGAGGCGGGCGGTGGCCACGTTGAAACCCATGCCGAACAGGCCGAGCTTGTCGTGCATGTCGTTGCCGGACCAGCCGGCCCGCACCGCGCGTTCCAGACGCTCGTACGTCATGCCCCGACCGGTGTCGGCGATGACGAGTTCCCCGTTAGCCGAGGACGGCAAGGACACACTGACCTTGTACCCGTCGGGCCACTCCACTCCGGAACGGACGATCTCGCTGAAGTCGTCGAAGGAGTTATCAACGAGCTCGGCCACGCACTGCCACTCGTCGAACTCGATCTCGCCCAGCATGCGCAGCACGCGGGCCGAAGGGGTGATCTTCACTCCGGCGGAACCCTCTCCTGGTTGAGCAGACGCGCTCGAGAACCGCTTCCGTACGTCAGTGCACGGCGAAGCAGCCCGACTCGGACGAGCCACGCATCGATCCCGAGGGTATAGGCGGCCACTGACAACTCGTCTGCCGCTTTCGGAATCTCGCTAGGTAGGCCATCAGGCGCACTGGCACAGCGGGCGGTGACGGAACGACGGCTACCTCGGTCTCAGGCGCGATCACCCGGGCCAGGTGATCACACCACACAGGAAGCCAAACAAGAGCGCACTGCTGCCTGTGCACCCACGCTGGGAGCGCGACCGCCACTGGCACTCCTCCGACTGCATCCCTGTCGAGCACGCCCTCGCCGACCACAAGCGCTGGCAGCAGCTCACCCCCTTCACCCACCGGCGCGGCCCGGCCATGGTCCACTCGCCCCTCATCGCCTCCACCATGCCCACCCCACGTGCGACACGGCTCAAGGTTCCAGCCGACTGCGCACCTGGAGGACAATCGCGGCAGGACGCGGGGACAGTGGCGGCAGATAGGGGCAGGGGTGGGCGAGAAGTGGGCCGGGGCGGAGGGGACCTGGCCGGACGGGCGGGAGGTCGGCCCGTCGCTGGCATCCTTGCGGGCCGCGACGCGAGCCTTGCGGTTTCATCTGGACACGCTACCCGCGGTCTTCCACTTCGACGGGCCAGCCGACCAGTTCCTCGCCGAGGCTGCGTTCCCTTACGCGCGCTGGCGGTACGCCTGCGCGGATTCTCTACTGGGTTCCGGCATCGGCGGCACCGTCGTGGGAGCCATGGCCCGCAGCCTGTTCGATGACGGTCTGCTGTGGCAGTGGATTGCCCAATCGCCTGCTGAGAGGCGGCCGGGCCTGCTGGACAGCATGCTTCAGGAACGCAACCGGATCTGCGGATATCTGGCCTCCCACGACGCGACCTGCCCCAACTTGGCCCGCTGGTTCGTTCCACTGGACGGCGTGACCGACCTGACGGGGTCGTCCTTGGAAGCGCTTGCGGCGCCGTCCCTTCCGGATGCCACAGAGCTCTTGGACCTGTTCCTCTCCTCCTCCCAAGCCCGGCCCGCGCCGACCTCACTGCTCGGCGGAAGCGTCCAGGACCTATTGAATGCCGCCCGGGGCTTGCTAGTCGTGTCCGGTCTGCGTGGGGCGGTGATGGTGCTAGCGCACGCCGGTCACGGCAACCTGTTGGGTCTGCAGAGCAGCCTGGCCGCCGGCGGCGCCGCCGGGCATGATCTGCGAGCCGATCACGAGGCGCTGTTCATGCATGTAGCTGCCGTCGGAGTCACCGTCACCCTTCTCGGCGTATGCGCGGCGGCGCCGGAGTGCTGGCCGCCGGAAATCGAGCAGGCAGGCTTCCTGGGCACACTGATGCGGCTGACCGGGGATGTCGTCACTGCGGCAAGCGTGGTACACGGCCTAGGCGACCCAAAACCCCTGGCCGTAGTCAATCCCAAGGTCAGGACCAAGGTGCAGACGCGGCGTCTGCGGCCCGAGACCCTGGTGGCGCATCACGAGGTACTACCGGACGTTCTGCACGCCGGTCCGGTCATCCGCGCGGTCCGCCAGTACGAGGAGTTCGTCGGCAGCTGGACCGTCGATCCGTGGGCTCACGGTGATCCCAAGCTAGCGAGTGTTCTGGCCTACGGCGGCGCCCATTCCACATTCTCCACCGTGATGAACACCTTCGACGATCACGCAGCAGTTACCACGGTGTTCGCCGCGCGGATGCTCCTGGAGGAAGCGGCCCGTTTCACCTGGCTGACCCAGGACCTGCACGACGAGGACGCGTTCGTCCAGCGGTCGACCCAGTACTTCGACGAGTTCCGGGCGAAGAAGAAGAACGCGATCGCCACGTTCGCCGGCAACGGCGTTGCCCTCGCCGCAGCCACCAGGTTGCTGAAGACACCCGATAACGTGGTCGAGGGACCGGAGACGATCACCAAGGGTCGTCAACCGCTGCCGTCGATCGACAAGATGCTCCTGCTGATGGGGACGCCCTATCCCGAGCCGGGCTGGATTCCCGTGGCATACTCCCTCCTCAGCCAAGTCACGCACAGCACTCCCGTCGGGATCGTCCACATGACCCGCTATCGCGAGGGCGTTCTGTCCGCCCACGACATCTCCCCCGAGATGCTCTCTCTCGCTCTGGACGTGGCCTGCCTGGGTAGCGCACGCCTGCTCGGCATATCCGGCCTATTGCTGTCCCAAGGCAGTGACGAGGCGCAGCAGTACGCGACCGGCCTGGCAAAACGTGCCTATGAAGTACACGACGTCGCCCGTCTGGTACACGGGCTGGACTGAGCCCACATCGTGCGACGGCCTCGGCTGTCCCCTTCTTCGCCTCCGGCTTTCCGGGGCGGCCCGCCCGGCTCCACGGCCGCCGGACAGTCGCTGCTCTCCATGCCTCACCATCGCGGCACGAGGCCGTTCCGCTCCCAGGGCACGTCGCTGGGGACACACTGCGGCTCTGGCGGGAGCAGCGTGCGTGGTCGCCGAAGGTTCATGGAGGCGCTCTGTGGTGATCACCGCCCCCTCGCTCGTCTCGCTTGCCGGCCAGGTGGCCGCCTGCGACGGGTTTTGGTTCGGCCTCGCCGTCCTGGGTCTGGATTGCCTGCCACGACTTGCGCTGGCGCTCACGCACGTGCTGACCGCCATGGTCGCCTGTGCCACCGAAGCAGCGGCCGTCTCGCGAGGCCCGGATAATCCTCCTCCGACACCCACTCATGCGGCCACCAAAATCCGCCCCGGCACTGCGCCGTAGAGGTGGCCGCGGTACCTGAACCTGAGAAGTCGCTTCCGCCGAGAGTATTTCTCAAGACTCAGGCTGAGGCTTTCCTGACACAGGCCCGGCACGCCGGGCTCGCCGCCGAGATCCCCATCAGCGCCTTGGACATCCAGACCGACGTCGCCGACCGCAGTCATATCCTCGATGCACGAACACCAGGCCGACGTCACGTCGGTCGCGCAGTCATGGCGCTGAACAGCCTCGGCTCGACACAACCCCCTGCCCTATCTGGCAAGAGCCGAGACGACAAATTTGAGATTCCGGGATTATCTGTGACTGGGGCGCGGAATTGTTCTCAGAGGAGTTCTTGCGCGCCGTTGAGACGACGACAATGTGCCGCATGGAATTTCTACTATCTGCTCACCATCAGAATAGGGCTGAGCCCCGTAGTCACCGGAGCGACCGTGAATCACCTCTCGCGTCTTCATACCGACACGTCGGCCGGCTTACTTGACGACACGGCCGAGGCCAAGCCCCCATCGACGACAACCCTCAGCGTCGCCCCGGAAAGGCCCTGCCCGGCCGGAGGTCCGCGGGTGTCCGTGGAGTACGTCGTTGTCGACGGCGAGGACGCTCAGGCGCTGGCCCAGCGCCAAGGTGCCGCGATCTGCGAGGTGCTGAAGTGGCTCTGCGCCCGCCAAAGCGCCCCAGCGGAAGGCGGACAGGCCGAAACGGCCAGCCCTACGCCTTCCCGCACGGAGAGGGACACCACATGACCGCCACCCCACCTGCCCCCCGGTCGTCCTGGGCACCTCCCGTACCCGGCCGCCCCTGGGCCACCGACGGCATCCCGGACGCCGCGGCGCCTCCAGTGACCGTCCCGGTTGCCTGGCTCGGCCGAACCTCCACGGAGGACGCCCAGGACCCCACGCTGTCGCTGCCCCGGCAGCTACGCAACGCCAGAGCCGCTCTGCCGGCCGGCTGGGTGATCGTCGCCCACTTCTACGACGTCGAGTCCGGCCGCAAGGAAGCGCACGAACGAGGCAACTCCCTGGCCCACCAGAACTTCAAGATCCCCATCCCACGCGACGGCAGCCTCACCGACCTCCTCCAAGAGGCCCAGCGCCCCAACCGTCGCTTCGCTGCCGTCATTTGTGAGTCGATCGAACGCGTCGCCCGCCGCACCTACTTCGGCACGAAGATCGAGTACGAGCTGGAGCAAGCTGGAGTCGCCCTGTGCGCCGCCGACGAGCCGATCATCACCGGCCCCAGGGCCAAGCTCGCCACACCGACCCTCACCCGGCGCATCAAGCAGGCCGTCTCCGAGTGGTACGTGCTCCAGATGCTCGAGCTGTCCTGGGACGGCTTTATCGAGCACATCTTCCAGGGCTGGAACGTGGGCAAGCCCCCCTACGGCTACCTGGCGGAGAAAGTGCCCCACCCCGTTCCGGCTCGACGAGCTGAGGGCCGTACCAAGCACAGGCTCGTCCCCGACCCTCCGCGAGCGTCAACGGTCACGTATATCTTCCAGCTTCGTGGGCTGAATAAGCTCGGTTACGATGCCATCGCCGACCGTCTGAACCTGGACCTAGCGGCTTACCCGCCTCCGGAGCCGACCCGCCCGGATGTGGCCCTGGGGTGCTGGAGCGGTTCCGCCGTGCGAGAGATCCTACGCAATCCCAAGTACACGGGCTACCAGGTCTGGAACCGCCGCGCGATGAAGAAGGGCGGCCGCTACAACCACCCGAAGGACTGGGTGTGGTCGCCCCGGCCCGTCCATGAGCCTCTTGTCACCAAGGAACTGTTCGACGCCGTCTCCACCGTGGGCCGCAAACGCCGGGGATCCCGCACCGCCCCCGGAGCCAACACGCACCCGGCCGCCAAGCGCTCCTACGTCCTGCGGTCGTACGTCTACTGCGATATCTGTGACCGCCGCATGTTCGGCAAGACCCGCCACCAGATCTCCTATTACGCCTGCCAGCCCGACCCCAACGAGCATCGTGAGCAGCCGTGGTTCCCTGATCACCCCAAGAGCTTGTGGATCCGTGAGCAAATCCTGATCACCTCCATCTCCCGCTTCTTCGCCACCAGAATCTTCGAACTCGATCGGCGTAGCCATCTCAGGGCCGCCCTCGAAGCGGCTCAGTCCGCAGATGGGGCCGGCGACCGCATCGCCAATGAGTGGGCCGTGCTGGGGCGCAATATCAGTGCCATCGGCCGGCACCAGACCCGTCTCATCCTCACCCTCGCCGACAGCCTCGGCGGCGAGGATGCCGACGATCTCCACCCGGATCACGAGAAGCAGTTGCGTGACGCGACCCACCGCGAGCACGCCGCGCTGGGCGCCCAGCGTGAACAGCTCGCCGAGCAGCCGGCTCACCTACGAGCGCCGAAACAGGCTGTGCGCGCCCCCGACAACGCACCTCTGCTGGATGCGTTCCCGCACCTCGATGTGAACCTCGCCCTAGTCCCGGAGGAGATCCAACGACGGCTCTACAGCGCCTTCGGCCTGGAGGTTCGCTACAGCCGACCCCACGAAGAGCTGACCCTGCGGGTGACGATCCCGGACTACCTGCTTGACGGACGCACGCTCAACGTGGATCCGTTCCCGGAACACGAAGCAGCAGCTACAGACGAGCACGACCGTACCGTCTGAGCGTGATGGCGCCGACGGTCACACCGCCAGCCCTGTCCAGAAACAGCCACGCTCACAAGATCAAGCCCATCGGGATCGGTGGGGTGCTGGCCAGTGCCTACACGGCTCGCAGAACGTCCACATGATGCGTCATCGGAAACCCGTGCAACCATCAACTCATCTGGGGTGACTGCTGCCGTTCGTCACAGTGCTGGGTAATGGCGTGAAGTGCTGGAGCCGCCGACCCCTCTCCGGCATCGCGCCTCACGCCATCAGAGTGGGCCTTCTACAACATGCGGGGCAACATAGCTCCGAATCGCCGGTTAGCCAAACCGACAATAGCGTGGAGGATTGACGGTCACCGCGATGACCTGCGCGTGGAACGTCCGTGAGCCGGCACGGGCTACCCGCCAAGAGAAAGAACTCGGAATGCACACGAAGATCGAAGAGACTCTGGGCCCTCGCTATAGCACGGCTTACATCCGCGCCACCTGGGACGGAACTGGAAGCGTGGAGGATGCCTCAAGGGCGCTTGGATTCTCACGGGCCAAGGGATACGACCTGATCCGCAGCGGGCAGTTTCCGTGCCGCGTGCTACGCATCGGCCGTAAGACGCGTGTCGTCACGGCGTCCCTACTCCGCGTCCTCGAAAGCGGAAATCCGGAGTATAACGATGCCCGCGCCGGATGCCGCCCAACGCCCTAAGACTGTGTCCTATGTGGTGAGGCGGAGCAGTCGCTTCTCCACAGCGCAGCGAACGACATCTCCGTGCCCAGCCGCTCGGGTTCGTCTCCCACGGTAATCAGCAGCGTGACTGCGCTGTCCGGGCCGATGCCCACCGGTGCCAGTAGCTCTGGGGCGTGGCGTTCGACGAGCCGTGCCAGGCATTGGTTCAGCTCGTCGATCTGCGCGGTGAGCTGTTCGATGCGCTCGGCGAGCATGCGCAACGTCATGTGGGCGGCCCGGGCCACCGCGTCCTCGTCTCCCCACCGTCGGGTGGGCTGAGGCGCGCGCAGGTACGAAACAGCTCGGCGTTGCCGAGGGTCGACAGCCGTTCCCGCAGGGCGGGGTCGGCTATGACCAGGACGGCCTTGAGCTCGTTGATCGCCTGAGTTGCGGCAGCTGCGGCTCCTACTCCGTGATCAGCACCCCGATAGCCAACTCACCGGAAGAGAACTCCTGAACCTGCTTCGACTGCAGATCGACCCACGAAGGCGTCTGTACCTTCTGCGACCAGGCTGGCGCCCTCGTCCAGCGACTGCTACCAGATTCGTCTCGGCCCGTTCTGACCTTGACTTGCAGCCCCGACTCAACTCGCGCTGAGGTTGAACGTCAAAGTCACAGCAGGTACGAGAAGCGCAGTGCCCCGCCGTCCTCGCGGTAGCGGCCCCGGCCGCGCTTTCCGTAGGGGTTGGGGAGCATCTGGATGACCATCTTGTGAGGGGTGAGGGCGTGTGTGACCACCAGGAGGCGCCAGCGGTCGTTGCCCGCGTGCTGGCGGGCCGCGCGGACCTCGCTCTCTCCCAGCTCGAAGCGGCCGCCTTCGCCCGCGGTCGCCTTCACCTCGTACAGGTAGGGCCGACTGCCGGAGCCGACCCGGAAGTCGAAGCCTAGGCCGTCGTCGCCGGACGGGCCGGGGAAGGCTTTGCGGCGGTTGCCCGACACCCAGGCAGTCTCGTCCACGCGGTCCGGGTAGCGCGCACACAGCCACTGGTACGCGTACCACTCGCCCACGTACCCGATGGCCTCCCGCTGGGCCGTGGTCAGCCCGCTGTCCGTGCTGCCCCCATACCGCAGCCCGCGCGTGCGACCGGTGGCCTGGGTGCGCCCGGTCTGGGGACGGGGGTCCGTAAAGCGGAGAGGCCCGGCGGCGGTGATGCCTGGCGCCGAGCCGCTCCGCAAAACCCGGTCAAGTTCGCGGGTGAGGGCGGTGAAGTCGCCGGAGTACACGTCGAAGTCGCGGCCGCCGACGGAGATCGACCTCCGTTTTCGCTCCCGTTCGCGGCGCTCGTGTTCCGCCGCGTTGCGCACCCGGTCCAGGTCGGCCTCGGACAGCCCGTGCCGTTCGGGATCCGTCGCCACCGCCATCCCGTCGGGCCACTGGCCGAGGGCCGCCAGCCAGCCGACGACGTCGGTGGGGGACAGAGGTCGGAAGTCCAGCGCGCCCGCGGCCTCCAGCCGCGTGGTGACCTCCTCGGCGGGCTCGGCTACGGTCAGGGCCGCGGGCAACGAGTGGCCGGCCGCCCTGACCAGGACCGCGAGGTCGGCGGCCAGGCCGGTGATCATACGGAGGTTCGCGCCGCGTACCTGGTCGAGGGCGGGCAGGCGTTCGCCTGACCGGGGCAACGGCACCGGGCGGCCCAAGCGCAGCGCCAGCTGCTCCTCCACGTGCGCCTCCAGGCTCCCCGTGTCGGCCGTGTCCACGGTGTACGCCCATGCCTCCGGCGCGGTGATCCAGTCCAGGGCTCGGACCGAGGGCCAGTCGGGCATCGGACGGCGTGCGTCGAAGTCCTCCAGCACTGCCCAGCGCAGCCGGTTGACGAGCTCCTTCTTGCGCAGGTCCAGGTAGGTGCGGAGCGCCTCCCCGTGCTCGGCGGCGTGGCTGATCGGTTCCAGGGGTGGGCTCATCGTGCGCAGGGTGTCGTTCAGCTCGGCGAATCCGATGCCCAGGTCGCGCCGCAGTTCGTCCGTACCGCGGGCCACGCGGGCTCTGGCGATGAACTCGGATACGGGGAGCGGGAGCTCGGCGGCGTACTCCTCGAGGTGAGTCTGGAACTCCCGGGTGTCGCCCGGCGGCGGCAGGAACAGCGAGTTCGCCGTCTCCGTGCCGAGCAGGTGGACGAGGAAGGGCCGGCAGCGCTCCAGGACCACGGCGATGGCCCCGTCGATCCGGAGGCGTGTCTCCTCGACCTGGTGGACTGCAACTTCCAGGGCGTCGGCGAGCTCCTCCTGGCTCGGGTCGCGCAGGTCGGAGTGGCGGGAGGCGAGCTGGTGGGTGGCGAGGCGCAGCCGGTCGCCGAACTCCCGCCGTCCCAGCAGCTCGGCGACCGCCACCACGATGCGGGTGGTCTCGGGCCAGCCCGGCTCGCCTGCCGGGGCGAGGACGAGCGGATGCTTCGGATCGGGCAGTGGCAGCACTCCGCCGAGGCGGCCCGGCAACGTCACGGGCCGGCCGTCGAGCTCGATGTCCCAGGAGCGGTAGCGGTGCAGACGTACGCTCCGGACCAGAGACGTCAGCTCGCTCAGCTCGGCCTCGCTCGCCCGGGGGCCGCGCGCCAGGTGGTCGGAGAGGACGCCCACGGCCAGCGTGAGCCAGGGCAGTTGCTGGGCCAGTGGTTCTCCCATGCTTGCGGGGTTAACCCGTGTGCCGTCCACGGTCACCGTGAACATCAGGTCGTCGGTGTGCCGGACGGTGGTGGGGTGTTCGGCCGCCAGCAGCTCGGCGGCTTTCGTCGAGACACCGGGCAGGGTGAGCAGGGGGCGCGCCGTCTCCCGTATCAGCAGGGCCGTCAGGCTGTCGCGTTCACCGCTGATGTAGAGCACGGTCCCGGCATCACCATCGCCATCGCTCTTCCTGCCGTCCAGGGCGGACAGCGGTACGCTGATCAGCCGGTCCTCGGACTCAGCGAGCAGACTGGCGCCCTTGGGCAGTGCGGGACGGGGCCGCCGTACGAGGTGCTTCCAAGCGCGTTCGTTGGCGCGCTGCGCGGCGGGCCGGTCCTCGGCCCCCAGTGCGCCCTCCGCCGCGAGCCGTCCCAGCGCGGCGATGAGGCGGTCGCTGTCTCGGGGGTCGTCCCAGGTCGGCAGCCGCATTTCCCGCAGGCGGTCGCCCGCCTTCCCGCGTTCCAGGAGGTGGCGCAGCCGATGGTCGACGGTCGGTGCGTACGAGGGCTCCTCCTCCAGCCCGGGCGGGCAGTGCCAGGCGTCGGCCGGCCGGACGAACCGGACGGCCCGGTCGCGGCCCCGCACCGGGAGCCACGGCTGCTCCTGGACGAAGGCGCCGAGCGGGGTCGGGACCCGTTCCCTGTCCGGGGAACTCTGGCTGCCGGCACTGGTCCAGACGCTGGCGAACCTCGCGTCGTTCCAGCTGGCCAGGCCATGCAGGACAAGCCGTGCGTACGCCAGCCGGGCCTCCTGGCCAAGGCGTCCGACGATGTCCTGGCCGGGGAGCCGCCAGGCGGGGGTTCCCCGGTACGGCGTCCGGGGGTAGTAGACACCGGGCCAGTGGACGTAAGGCTCCCACTGCTCCTGCACCTCGGCAGACACCTTCGCCATGCGGACCAGCTGCCGAGTGCTGAGCTCCCGACCTTGCTCTACCCAGCTCAAGGCGTCGGAGGACGTGACCGGGACCAGCCCGTCGGCCACCCCGGCCTCCAGCAGGAACGCCCGCCACTCCTCGGTCTCGCCCCGCTTGGCAAACTCCTCGGGCGCGGCAAGGAGGCGTCCAGCGATCGCCTTCAGGCTCTTCGACACATCCTGCCCGGCGGCGACCACCGCCGCCAGGTCCTCACCTACGGACGCGCGGCCCCAGCCCCGGCCGAAGACGGCGCCGCTCGCCCTGATCAGCCGGCCGTCCGCCGACGGTACGTACAGTCCGAGCGAGGAGATCTCCGTCCCGCCCAGCGAACGCCGCGGCTGCCACAGCCGGAAGACGAACCGCAGGGTCTGGATCCGCAGCCGGAGATCGGTGCTCGCGCTGAGCGCCTGCCGCACGTGCTCCAGCAAGCCCCTTGTGTCGTACGGCCGGACGAGCCCCTCCTGCTCGAGGAAGGCGCGGGCGGCCCGCCCGCGCGTACGCTCGCCGCGGTCCTTCCAGACCAGCCACGGGTGCAGGGAGAACAACCGCTTGCCGAGCAGGGCAGGGATGGACGGGGCCTCGGTCTGGTTCGCCTCCGTACGCACCGGCTGGAAGAACGCCTCACGGCGGACACCCTGACCGCTCGGCTTGCCCTGTGTACGGGTACTTGTGCCCGCACCCGCCCTGCCGAGGGGACGGTTGGTGTACCGCAGTGTGCAGTCCTCCGCGAGCAGCAACTGCCTGCCGTGCAGGACGTGCCCGTCGTCTTCGAAGAGGGCGGCCAGATCCTCGTAGAGCGCGCTCCACTGCTCGGGGGACTCACCGGGCCGGGGTAGGGGAAGGCCCCCGACGATCCGTTCCACGTACTCGGCGAGGATCTCCGGGCCCGGCTCCCACGGGCACGCGAGGGCCTTGCACAAGGTGGCCAGCCGTTTCAGCCGGCCCCCGCCGACCTCAGGGTCCGCCACCACGATCCCGGCGTCGTGCGCGCGGTGTGCCGTGAGAACGGTCAGGTCGAGGTCCGGCCACAGGACCGCACCCCGGGGCGGGGCCCAGCTCGTCTCCGGCAGGGCGCCGTCCGCGGCGAGGACGGGCACGAGCGGTACGTCGGCAAGTTCGCTCCCGTGCACACGCAGAGCCGCCGTGCGGAGCCGCCCCGCCGAGCCCTTCTCACTCTCCCAGCTCACCAAGTCCACGGCCAACTGCCGCATGGACAAATCGGGCACGGTACGCAGTACCGCGGCGGCCGCCAGACAGGTCTCGGCGACCGCGTCGAGCAGCAGTACGTTGAGGGGGTTGTCGGGGGGAAACCCGGTGCGGTCGAACTTGGTGAAGAACGGGGCGTTCACGTGCCCCGGGAACGGCGCGGCCTGGTCCTCGCCCATCGGCAGGAAGGTGTAGATCTGCCCGCGTAGCGGTCGGCGCAGGGCGGGCAGCGGGAGTGCGACCTCGACGACAGCGGACCGCTTCCACTCCTGCCACGTGTCGTCGAGGAGTCCGGAACCCACGGCCTCGGCGAGGGTGCTGTTCAGCCGTTCCTTCTCCACGGTGCCCCGAGCTACGAGAAAGGTGCCGGACGGCCCCAGGTCCACGGTCGCGCAGGAGACGGGGAATCCCTGCCCTGCGCCGTCCTGCGCAACGGCGAAGCGCTCCTCGGAGCGGGTCAGTTCGTGCAGCTCGAGCGTCTCGTGACCGTCGTCCAACTCGCCTGCCTCGCCACCGCCGGCCCGCCGTTCCAGCGTCAGGCCAGCCAGCCGGTCGAGGAACAGCATCACGGGTACCTTCGCCTCCGCGAGCTCGCGCATCCGCAGCCGGACCTCGGCCCGGGCGGCCTCGCTCAGCAAGGGCAGCCGGACAATGGTTACGTACCCCTGGGCAGCGAGCTGCCGACAGGTCGCGGGCACATCGTCCAGCGGCAGCGGCGCCTGGAGCGGCGGATACTTGGCAGCCACCTCATGGGCGTTGTCCTCACCGGCGAGGAACTCCTCCACGTCGGCCCTCTGCGCGAAGCGGAAGCAGTACCCGTCCAATTCCGGACCGAGCGGGCTGTCGGAGTCCGCGCTGTAGATCTCGGGTGCCTCGCTGATCAACAGGATGCTGCGGAACCCGACGCCCTTGTTCCCGATGCCCTCGCCGACCTCCTTCGAGCTCTGGGCGAGCTCGCAGATCCGTTTGACGTTCCGCCAGGTGAAGGGTGTGCCGCCGTTGGCGACGTACAACGTCCCCCACTCGCCCTCCGCCTCGTCCAGCAGGACGTGGACCCGTCCGTCGCGGCGGTCCTCCGGATGCGCGTCGTAGCCGTTCTGCAGCAACTCGAAGAGCGAACGGCCGGCGTACTCCCGCGCGCTCGTGTACGACACGGCGTTCACCTGCCGTGCCATGCGCAGGACTTGCTCCGAACGGGCCCCCTCCAGCACGGACCGGCCGTACTCCCGCAGCTGCTCGGCCCGGGCGTTCCTCGCCATGGTCCTCCCCTCACCTCAGCGTGAAGAGGACGGTATCCCGCCGCACTGACATCGCGGGGCGCGAGGGACCACCTCATATTGGGGTTGTGAACACACGGTCTGCAATACGAGGCCGAACGGCCGGAGCAGCGCCTGGAACCAGGACATCAGGTAGGCAAGGGCAGGAGTTGAGGGACCGGGCAACCCCCGCCCCGACTCCAGGATTTCGAGAACTCACTGGCATCCCCGGCACCTTCTGTGGCAGGCTTCCGCGTGCCAGCAACGGGATCTCGCTCGTAGCCAGATCACCAGCTGCGCTTTAGCCAAGGAGTCTGCGGACGCACCCGGGCCACCGGCTTGTCTCTCACCTCATCTTTCACGTAGCAGGCACGAGTCTGTGGCGGTGTTCCCTACCGTGCCCGCACTCGTTGCCCGTGCACCACACGGAGGCTCAGCCATGCCGGCACATTCCGCACCGCCGCATCTCTTCTTCCTGACCCAGCCCAAGGGCAACGGTGCCATCCTCTTCAGCATGCGGGGGACACTCCGCGGACCGGAACTCTCGAAGATCGGGACGTTCGAAGATCACGACGAATCCCAGCTGCTCGCCGCCACGCTCAACGCGGCTCTCCAGGGAGGAGCAGGCGCCCTCGCGAAGGCTCACGGGTGCTCAGCTTCCCTGCCTGGCCCCCTCAGGAAGGCGATCACTGACATCGCGGATGAGATCGAGGACACACACCGTGACGCTCCACGAGCCCGGGCTGCGCGCAGGGCCGCGCGGGCCGTCACGGAGAACCTGGGACAGCTCAACGCGGCCGTGTTCTCGCTTTTCAGCGCATCCCACTGCGGGAGCTGCCTAAGCTGCGGCTGCAAGTTTGCCGAGGACTGCGCGAAGTGCGCCGTCTGCGGCTCGTCCCCTCGGGGCCGCGGCTGTGGGGACTGCGGCGGCGTTGGGGTAACGCCCAGGACCGCATTCGTTCTCCATCGGCAGCTGAGGGACCTTGCGGACAAGACGTACCGTGCCGCTTATGACCCCGACTTCTGGGAGCACAGCGTTCCGGTCAGCGCGGGGACTCAGTCGGACTGGTTCCTTCTTCACTGCGCTCGCGCGTACGACGACCTCGCGGCCGATCTACTTGCCGGCGGTATCCCGGAGCCGCGCTGTCTGGCCGAGAGCGTGCTATTCGGCTACGCCGTGGATGGCATCGGCGGGTTCAGTATCGAGTCCGTCCATGAGGATGAGGTCTATCAGACCCTTCCGACCTCTCGGTTCGACTATGACTGGGAGTTCCTCGCTAATGAGAGCGGGCTGCTCGACGTCAGCGACAGGGCGCACGACTTCCTGGAAGCAGACGTGGCCGAAGAAGACCTGTGGGACGAGTGGTTCAAGCCTTACACGGACGTCGAGCCCCGGGCCACGACCCGCAGGTTCTGCTGCTGACGGTCGCCCGAACCCAAGCCATTGCTGGAACGGGCGTCCAGTCTGCTCGACTGGGCGCCCGCCCACCAGGTCTCCATACCGAGCGGGCCACCGAGGAGCGCTGACCGAGCCGGCGGCGCGCCGGTACCCTGAAGGGCACCACGATCATGGTCGACGGCACCCGACCCCTGGCGCCGTACGAGCGGATCTCCGCCGAAGAGTTCGCGGCCTACGAGCTGACCTCGATCGAAGACTCCACGGATGAGGACTGCGCGACCGGCGCCTGCCCGGTTCGGGTGGATGGGGTGATTTGAATTTGGTTCTGGTCGCGATTTCGTGAATGATCTCGAACTTCTGGCTTGGCCTGCCCAGCTCTTGCTCCCGATCGGAAGACAGCAGTGTTCTGAGGTGGCGGAGTCGCCCGCCTCCCCCGTGTCCAGCCGGGGCTCCCCGCCAAGGGCGCCTTCGGCGTCACTCACCCGATGGTGGCTTCGCCCCCCCTTCTGTCAGTGCCGCCTCCTACAGTGCTTCCATGTCTGACAACGAACGGCCGCCGAACCGCAGGCTGGTGGAGGCCGTGTATCCCGCTGGCACCCACCTCGACTACTCCCGCGCCTCCTCCAACGGGATGCGCGGCAACATACGCGACGACCGGGACAACTCGCTCATCGGCCAGGCCGAACTCTTCGACGCCCCCGACCGGTACGCCGCTGGCTACCACGACGGCTACGACGACCGGTCCCACGACGACGAGTTCCTCCGTTACCTCGTGGGCCTGCTCGCCCGCGAGGTGGTCCAGTGGTTGGGGGACCTCGCTTATGACGCGGCGGCCCGCGGCTTCGCCACTGCCCGCCCTCGCGTCAACGCCTGGGTGCGCCAGCGCGTGGACAAGCTGCGCAGCCGCTCACCGAGGGTCGCTGCAGCCACCCACCCCGAGCCCGCCCAGGAATCCGGTCCCGAGCACGTACTGCCGCGACCGGCCGCCGCGACCGCGGGCCACCACCGGGTGGACCCCGTGCTGCGCGCCGACCAAGGTGATGCCTGCGCGAACGCCGCTCTGGAGCGGATCAGCGCTCGGGCGGTCGAGGTCCACGGGATGGCCGCGCGCTACGCCGCTGACCTGCCTGCGGCCGATGCCGCCGACGAGGCCATGCGCCAGGCCGTGGCTGCGGCTGCGCCGGGACTAGCCGCCGCCGCTCTCCAACTCATCGCTTCTGACGAGGCGCTGGGCCTGACCCCTGAGCAGCAGATGTACATGTGGGAACGTGCCGCCGAACTCGACCTCGCCGTGGTCGAAGACCTCACTGGCACTCACACCACGCCGGCAGAGGACGTCACGCTGCAGAGCCTTGGTGCGCGAGGGGCTAGAGGATCGGCCAGCGAACCAACTCAGCACTACCGTCCCGAACTTCGCCCAGCCGATGCTGACGGGCGTGGAACCCTCGAAGCTGGCCGGGCCCGACCTGGTGGTGACGCTACGGCAGTACACCGAGTGGACCGCGACGACCGCCCGGCAACTGGCGGATGTCTTCGCCGACCCGGCGGTGCCAGCGCGGCTGCGCGGCGAGCACTACAGCCACATCGTGCACAGCCCCCTGACGCCCTACCGAACCGCGCTGCTGCTGCACTGGGAGTTGGACGAGTTGGCGACGTACTTCATTGGACTGCAGAACCAGATGCGGCAGACCGTGGAGGAGTACCGCAGCTACCGGCAGCGTGTGCTGGTCGTGGACGCGTACACCCTGCTGCACTGTCAGCGCTTCGACAAAATCCCGTGGTCTCGGGTGTGCGGGAAGGGCCCGGCGACGCTGGTGATCCCGCACGTGGTGGTGGAAGAGATCGACACCAAGTCCTACTCCGAGGGCAGCGAGAAGATCAGGAAACGGGCGCGCGGGGTCTACGAGCTGCTGGGCGACGTCCTCAAGGGGCTGTCCACCGAAGGTCGCTTCGAATTGCACGACGGCACCGAGGTCCAGGTCCTACGCGATGAGCTTGGGCACCGACGCCTGCCGAACAACGACGACGAAGCCGTGGCCCGCGCGGCCCACCTGCAGCAGGCCATCGCACCGCGTCAGATCACCGTCATCACGCGCGACAACGGGATGCGCGGCAAGGCCATGACCTGGTGCCTGCCCTGGGGCTTCCCACCGGACAAGTACCTGATCCCCGAGGACGGCTTCGGTGCGAAGCACCGAGAGGCGAATCTCGCGAGTATTAGCGTCGACGTCCCCGAGGACGGTGACGACACGTAGTCCCGCCCGGGACCGCGGCCTTCCGTGACGGCTACGACCGATGCTTCATGGGCCCACGCCTCCGAGTGGACCATTCACGGCGCCGCGGTCAGAACGTCGGCGGGGGCGACACCGCCATGGAGGAAGCCACTTTCCTCACCCGCTTCGCCCGCTCCGTGACCGTCGTCCACCGCCGCTCCACCCTGCGCGCCTCTCAGGTCATGCAGAGCCAGGCATTCTCGGACGACAAGATCTCCCTCTCGTTCGACACGGAGATCGCGGAGGTCAAGGACGAGAAGGGCATGCTGGCGGGAGTCGTTCTGCGCGACGTCTTCACCGGCGCCACCCGCGCGTTTGACGTGACCGTCCTGTTCATCGCCATCGGCCACGACCCGCGCACGGAGTTGTTCTAGGGCAAGTCGGAGCTGGACGACGACGGCTACATCACGGTCGCCTCGCCCTCAACCCGCACCAACATCCCCGGCGTCTTCGCCGCCGGGGACGTCGTTGACCACACCTACCGCTTGGCCATCACCGCCGCCGCCAGTGGCTGCCAGACCGCACTCGACGCAGAGCGGTACCTCGCCGCGCTTGCCGACAGCAGGACCGAGAAGGCGTTGACCGTCGCACCGTCCTGACGGACTCGGGCTCCCGGGGCTGCCTCGCTCGTACGTCAAGCTGCCCGGTCATCCCGACTTGACGGTTAGGCGAGATACGTAAATCCCGCGCACTAGTACGACTTTCACCCATACCCTCAAGTCGTGACAACCACCACTGAGGAAGATCAATACCTCAGACGGATCCTTGCACTGCTGGACAGCGCCAGGCCGTACGAGAGCCTCACCCAATCCGATTCCAGGCAGTGGCAGGTACAGCCGGGCAGCGCCCTGGCCGGGGACGACGCCAAGACTGACCCCTACCAGGTGTCGCACAACGCTTGGAACGCTCTGGGCGTGGCCGTCGACCACCTCCACTGCTTCCGCTCCACGTTTGCGGACGACCCGCGGGACAACTCGGTTTCGATCACGCTCCACACCCACGGGCAGTACTCATTGCTGCGAGGCGCTTTCGAGAACAGCGCCCGTGCTGTATGGATGCTCGGGCCCAACCAGCGCCTCGTCCGCGTGCAGCGGCGGCTGTGCATGCAGGCTGCTGAGAACAAGAACTCCGACCGCATGAACGCACTGCTCCAGCAACACCCCAGGCGGCCGCTGGACGTACGGATGCAGCAGCTGACCGACCTCGTCATCAAGGCGGGGACAGACCCGGCCGACGCCAAGAGGGTCCTCAAGCCCGCGACGTACTCGGAAATCGTGCGGGAAGCGGGGACCCTGAATCCCATGGGCTCTGCCGAGGCCGAAATCGTGTGGAGCAGCTGCAGCTCGCTGGCACACGGCGACATCTACGGCACCCTCAGCATCCTGGAGCGCAACATCGTGGGCACCCAGGGACGGGTGAGCCTCGCACAAATCACCAGTTCTCCGAGGGTGCTTTTCTGGGCGACAGACCGCACGGTCGCGATGATGCAGCGCGGCTTCGAGCTCTTCAAGGAACGCATCACCTGTCACCGCTGACCAGCGGCGCACGCACAGAAGCCACTGTCAGCACCGAGGGGAACAATCAACTCATGCGTGACCACCGCAGATTTAGAATGGCCGATGGTGCGGAACTCGTCGGCAGCCAGGGCGACTCGTTCGAGATGCGGGTCAGCATTCCTTCCGATGACAACGGGTTCTTCGGCCGCCAGTGCCCGGAGTGTTCGCTGGTCTTCCGCATGGACGTTCAGCAGTACGAGGCACTGCCCGACAACCTCGCCCTCTGGTGCGTCTACTGCGGACACCACGCAGAGCACTCGGAGTTCATGACCGAGCAGCAACGCGATCGCATCATGCGCGCCGCAGGTGACTTCGCCATGCAGATGGTCAGCCAGGAGTTGGACAAGATGTTCGGCGGGCTCGCACGCAGCTCGCGCGGCAGCAGCATCTCCTTCTCCTACAGGTCGCAACCCTTCTACCCCCGCCCGCTGCCGGGCATCGACGAGGAGCAACTCGTCCGTGTCCGCACCTGCGCGGGATGCCAGAACAACTATGCGGTCTTCGGAGAACACCGATACTGCCCCGTGTGCGGTCAGCTGCCGGCCGCATCGGTCGCCTTCGACGCCCTCCAGGCCGATACTGCCCGCCTGAACGCGTTGGAAGCCCTGCCCACGGACGCGAAGGCACTGCTCCGGGAACAGGGAGTGTTCACGCGCAACTGGGTCGACACCGTAGAGAACGTGGTCGGAGTAGTGGAAGCCTTGGCTTCCTCCCTCTTCCGCGCGGCCGTGCCGAACGCGGCCAGCCTCCTCAACGGCAAGGGGGCTATCTTCCAGCGTCTCGACCACATGGCCGACCTCATCGTCACCGCCGGCTTCCCCGACCTTCGGACCGCTCTCGGCTCGCAAACGTGGCAGCGCCTCCTCGAAACGTGGGCCGCTCGACACGTCTTCACCCATAACGACGGCATCGTGGACGAGAAGTACCTGATCAAGGTGCCTGGTTCATCCGCACAGATCGGGCAGCGTCTCGTACTGACCGAAACCATGTGCCGCAGCGCCCTGAACGATGCCAAGGCCCTGTGCGAAACCCTCGTGGACGTGCTGCGCTAGAGGCGCGCGAGGGCAAATCTAAGTCACATGAGCCTGGGAAACAGCCGACCGACTCGATCAGCTGCCGCACCGTTGTGAGCAGGGCCTCGCCCGGCCGCGGGGTGCCGCGGTTGCGGCAGGAGGGGCGCAGCAGGCCGATGCCCCGGGCGGCGAGGGAGCGGTCGAGTTCGGCGGCGAGGTATCCCTTGTCCGCCACAATCAGCAGGCCGGGCCGGTCGGCCGCCAGGTGCGGTTCTGCGTCAGGGCGGCCAGGACCTGCCGCTCGTCGACTTTCGGGTCGGCCAGGGCCCAGGTGACGGGGAGCACACCAGGTGCAGCTTCAGGCCCCAGTAGAAGCGGGAGTGTGCACGGCAGTATCCGTAGTTGGCCCAGCCGGCCAGCTGGGACCGTTGGACCATCTGGCGGGAGCGGGCACACTCCACGGGTGTGGAGTCCGCGATCCACACCGGGTCCGGCCACAGGTCGGTGTCCGCGGCCAGGGACCGGATGGCCCGCTTCACCAGCTGTCGGCGTACTCGCGTATGCGGCTTTGGCAAGATTTTCGTAGTCGGAGATCATCTCGGCGCGGGGGTCGGCCGGTCCGCGTAGCGAGCATCCTTCGGGTGTGCCCTGTCGAACTTCCCGACCTCTTACCGCACCTGGCGGGAGTACTGATCTACTCGGTGGACGAAATGGGTCCCGAGGTGATGGTCCGGGCCCGTACGAGGGGTGATGCCGCAGCCTGTACGGGCTGCGGAGCGCCGAGCGGGTGGTGTCACAGTCGCTATGTCCGACGGCTCGCCGATGTGTCCCTGGGTGGCCGTCCGGTACTGATCGAGTCGAGCGTACGCCGTCTGTACTGTGAGAAAGCCGCGTGCGGGAAGACGACGTTCGCCGAGCAGGTGCCGGGCTTGACGGTGCGTTATCAGCGGCGCACGCCGCTGCTGCAGCTCGTGGTCGAGGCGGTGGGGGGGCTGCTGGCGGGCCGAGGCGGTGCCCGGATGCTGCGGATCTTGCACGTCACGCTCTCGCGATGCACCGTCCTGTCGCAGTTGATGCGGATGCCGCTGGTGTCGCTGCAGACACCTCGGGTGCTGGGAGTGGACGACTTCGCCCTCTACGGCGACACCTACGGCACCCTCCTCATCGACGCCACCACCCGAATCCCTCTCACCCTCTGGGAAGGACGGGACGCCGAACAGCTCAGCAGCTGGCTTCGCGCACATCCCGGAGTGGAGACCATTTGCCGCGATGGCTCCCTCACCTACCGCCAGGGCATCGCCGACAGCGCCTCCGACGCCGTGCAGGTCAGCGACAAGGAAGGCTGCGAGGCCGGCGCCGTAGCTGCCGGTTCCTTCGAGTGCCCAGCAGCGGCGGCCAGGGACATGCGAGCGGGCGAAGTCGAGAGGGCGCTGGTAGCCGCGGCCGTGGGCCGGTGCGTCGGTGGTCTCCAGGACGGCGCCGATGGGGCTGACGGCTGCTGCGGCGATGGTGTCGCGGTGGGTGTCGACGCCGATGACGCCCTCGACGTGTTCTGCAAGCATGGTCACGCGGTTGTTCTCCTCCGAGACGGATGGCCGTGGGCGGCGTCGGCCTGGGTGGAGTCACCACGTGGCGGAACTGTGATGAGTCACGCCGGAAGGCGGACAAGCTGCTGATCAAGCCAACGGGTGGGCCAGGTCGGCGCCCGTCTCCGGCAGACATCTCGGGGGAACGGCAGTCCCTGACGGGACGCCAGTTATTTTGCGAGTCATGCCGGATCACGAGCGCCGAGCCTGGCAGCAACCCATCCCGGGCCGCAGAAGAACTCTCACAATTATCTTCTTCGCGGTCCTGTAAGAGGGCCGCTGGCCTCCGGGCCCGGCATGACTGTTGCCCCCTGTCGATCGGATGACCTGGGGGGTGGTGTCACCGGGCCCGAGGGGTGCCGTCGGAGACGCTGATCAGAGGTCCGGCCACTGCCCGGTCCGGCGCAATGCCGGCCACCTCGCGGGCGGCAGGTCTGCATAACGTGGATGCGCGCGAACGGCCCCGCCGCCGAGGCCGGCACAGCATCGACGTATGTGGGGGCACGGTGATCGATATCGACGAGACGGGCGTCTTCCTCGGCCTGGATGTCGGCAAGAGCAACCATCACGGCCACGGGCTCACCCCGGCCGGGAAGAAGGTCTTCGACAAGGCCCTGCCGAACGGCGAACTCCAGTTGCGGGGCGTCTTCGACAAGCTCAAGGCCAAATTCGGCACCGTCCTGGTGGTCGTGGACCAGCCCGCCTCCATCGGCGCCCTGCCGCTGACCGTCGCCCGCGACGCCGGCTGCAAGGTCGCCTACCTGCCCGGACTCGCGATGCGCCGGATCGCCGACCGCTACCCGGGTGAGGCCAAGACCGACGCGCGCGACGCGGCTGTCATCGCAGACGCCGCCCGCACCATGCCCCACACCCTGCGCTCCCTCGACCTCACCGACGAGATCACCGCCGAGCTGACCATGCTGGTCGGCTTCGACCAGGACCTGGCCGGCGAGGCCAACCGCACCTCCAACCGTATCCGCGGCCTGCTCACCCAGTTCCACCCCAGCCTCGAACGCGTCCTGGGACCCCGCCTGGACCACCCCGCCATCATCTGGCTCCTGGAGCGCTACGGATCCCCGGCCGCTCTGCGCAAGGCCGGCCGCCGCAAGCTCGTCGAGGTGATACGGCCGAAGACCCCGCGCATGGCCCAGCGCCTTGTCGACGACGTCTTCGACGCCCTCGACGAACAGACCGTCATCGTCCCGGGCACCAGCACCCTGGACGTGATCGTGCACGTACAGTGCGGTCAAGAGGGTGTCTAGCTCGGTCGTCACAACCCGATGCTGGACACCCTGCCCCACATACGGAACTACTCGTCTAGGCCAGGACGTCGACGCGCCCCGAGCACGCCCGCTGAATGGCCTGCAGGTCCGCCCGCGCAGGGCCGGCGCTTCCGCCGTGGACGGCTGTCCGCACCTTCGCCTCGATCTCAGCCACCACCTCGTCGGTGAGGAACGGCAGGCCGATGCGGCGGTAGCCGGTGTCCACGGGCGTGGACAGGCCGAGCTTGACGGCGTCCCATGCCCGCAGCGCCGCCTTCTGCTCGTCGGCGTGGCCGCCGCCCGCCTGCCGCTCGCCGCGCAGCCGCCGGATCCAGGGCTTCGCCGTGCTCGTCGTGCTGCGGCTGCGTGCCTGGTGGAGCTCGTCGAGGTCTCTCAGCAGGGTCTGCGTGTCGGCGTGGATCTGCGTGCACAGCTTCCGCGCCCGGGCGAATGTCTTGTGGGTGACCACCGCGGCGGCCACCACGAGCGTCAGGCCAGTGGAAATCAGAGGCACCGGGTGCGTGGCGACGAACCGTGCCCCCAGGAAGGCCACCACGGCGAAGATGCCGGTCACGTTCGCCAGCGCCCGGAAGACAGCCGCTCGCTGGATACGGCTCGCGAGCCGCTCCAGGACGTGGTCCTTCGGCTCGGCGATCCGAGACAGGATCGTCAGCGCGATGTAGATCAATGCCAGCGAGAGCGCGGCCTGCCGGTAGTTGACCGGCTGCGCCGTGCCGTCGAAGACCTTGACCAGACTGACGATCGGGCCGGGGACCGCGAAGCTCCCGACGATGAACAGGATCACGAAGATTTTGAGGATGCCTTCACGGAGATGGTTCGCCTTCAGGTAGCTGTTCAGGGCTGGCATTCCGGAAAGCGCCACCACCCATCCGCTGATGAAGAGGAACTTGCCGAGCCCCCGCTGGCCGTCCCGGAAGAGCAGGTCGCCGTACATGATGCTCGCGAACCCGAGGGGAAGCAGAGCGAGTTGCCAGTAGGTGCGCACGGTGCGGACCGTTGTCATGAGCCCACTGTGTGAGACCGCACCGGTCGGCCGTGCTGATTTGAGGTAGGCCAGAGGGTTCCGGCGCCGTACGACGGTTGTTGTTCGCTTACCTGCCCGCGCCGCGCTCGGATTGCGCCTGCCGTCAGCCGCTGCTCGGAGACATGCCTGCCCCGACCCGCCCGCGCGTGGGCTTTCGCAGGCCCAGTGACCGGCTGGTGAGTGATTGGCCGACGATTTACTACCACCCCATTGACTGTTCCGCGCCGAACGGCGGTGATCGAACCCGAGGGATCCCGCTGACACCGGTACAGCTCGTCACGACTGCCGATCAGGTATGGGCTCTTTCCCGGATTGCTGCCCGCTGTTTTCAGAGGAGCTGGTGGGGCCGCCCGCCGACAGCCGCGACCTTCCGTGCAGCCAGTTCCACACGGTCTTGGAGTCGGTGCCCAGCCGTGCGGCTAGTGTGATGCGCCAGAAATCCTGAGGGTTAGTCACTACCCTGTTGGCATGTCGCATTCCGGGCCTTCTGCTGTGGCGATCACGTTGTCCGAGGCTGAGCGTGCCGAGTTGGTGCGCCGGACGGAACTGCCGCACCGGCGCTCGGCCGATAAGGCTCGCATCATCCTGGCGTGTGCTGACGGCATGTCGAACGCGGGTGTGGCACGGCTCGTCGGTGTCCAGGCCAAGACGGTCGGCAAGTGGCGTCGGGCGTTCGCCGCCAAGCGGATGGCCGGGCTTGAGGACGCCGGCTGGATTGGCCGGCCGAAGGCCGACCTGGTCCTCGACGATGCTGAGCGCAGACAGCTGCAGCAGTGGGCGCGGCAGGCCAAGACCGCCCAGTTCCTGGCGTTACGGGCCAAGATCGTGCTGCGCTGCGCGGAGGGCGGGACGAACCAGCAGGCTGCGGCCGACCTCGGCATCGACAGGTCGACCGTGGACCGCTGGCGGGCCCGGTTCATCGCCAAACGCCTCGATGGTCTGCAGGACGAGCCGCGCTCGGGCCGGCCGCCTTCGATCCTCCTCGACCGGGTCGAGGAGGTCGTCGTGGCCACCCTGGAGTCGCTCCCGGGCCAGGACACGCACTGGTCACGGACTTCGATGGCCCAGCGCACCGGCCTGTCGAAGTCGACGATCGGGCGGATCTGGAAGCGGTTCGACCTCAAGCCCCACCTGCAGGATGCCTTCAAGCTGTCCACCGATCCGCAGTTCGTCGCCAAGGTCGTCGACGTCGTCGGCCTGTACCATCACCCGCCCGAGAAGGCGGTCGTGCTCTGCGTGGACGAGAAGTCCCAGATCCAGGCGCTGGACCGGTCCCAGCCGGTGCTGCCGATGATGCCTGGCATGCCCGAACGCCGCACCCACGACTGTCTGAGGCACGGCGTCACCAGCCTGTTCGCCGCCTTCGACATCGCCGACGGCACCGTCATATCGGCACTGCACCGCCGCCACCGGGCGATCGAGTTCAAGAAGTACCTGATCCGGATCGACAAAGCGGTGCCCGCCGGGCTCGACGTGCACCTTGTCTGTGACAACTACGCCACCCACAACACCGCCGAGATCAGGACGTGGCTCGGCAAACACCCCCGCTTTCACGTCCACTTCACCCCCACCGGATCCTCCTGGATGAACCAGGTCGAGCGGTGGTTCGGCCTGCTCACCGACAAGCTCATCCGCCGCGGCGTCCACACCTCCGTGAAGGCACTGGAGGACGACATCACCGCATGGATCGACACCTGGAACGAGAACCCGCGGCCCTTCACCTGGACCAAAACGGTCGACGAGATCCTCAACTCCCTCGCCGACTACCTCACCAAAGTCGGAACCACCGGCCAGAAAACAGAGCAGAACTAACCCTCAGGATTTCTGGCGCATCACACTAGGCGATCAGGAGATGCACCGACGGGCCTTCGAGGGCGGAAGTCGGGAGCGCCGGCCGGAGCCACACCTGGTCGAGCACCTTCGGGTTGCTTTCCCGGTGGTTCCGCATGATCCCGTTGGCGACGGCCGCGATGGTGGTCGGCCCCCCGAGCCATACGGTGTGGCTGCCTGGACGCGGTTGCTGGTCGAGAAGGAGGGCGGTCCGGTAGCCCGCGTCCTTGGCGACCCGAAACTGCCCGTCGAGCTTCTTGAGTAGCGGAGCGCGTAGGCCCAGCTCGATCTGGCTTCCAATGGAGGGGTTCGTCGTCATGCTCGTGAAGGCGACTAGCCTCGATCTTTCGCGGGGGTCCGCCGACGGAGTCGGTGGGCCCTCTTGCTTTCCGGAACTGATGCTGGCCAGGCCGGTGGCCCGGCTGTCGCGTCGGGTGGGCGCCGGGTTCCACTGCCCGGGGCGGGTGATGCTGTCGCAGGGACGGTGGGTTGCTGGTCAGCCGGGGTCGGGCAGGAGTGCGAGCCGTTCGAGGGCTGCGGTGATCTCTCTGGTCCAGGGCCAGTGCCGGGCGAGGCGGAGGATTCTGCGGCGTCCGGTGGTGACGAGCTGGCCGGCTGCGGAGAACAGGCGGAACCGCAGGCGGCGGGGTTCCCAGAGTCGGGCCTTGCCGGTGAGGGCGAGCATGGGCATCCAGGCCAGCAGGTCGAGGGCAATCTGGACGATCCCCAGCCAGACCTTGTTCTGGGCGGTGTCGTGCAGGGGCAGGTTGCGCAGGCCGGTGGCCCGGGCAGCCCGGATCCGGTCCTCGGCCCTGGCCCGGAGCCGGTGACGGAGCTCGAGTTCGGCGATCGGTCGGCCGGTGGTGTTGGTCGCGAAGCACGTGATCCGCATGCCGTCTGCGTCCGTGATCCTCAACTGGGCGCCAGGATGGGGCCGTTCCTTTCGGACGATCAGTCGCATGCCCTTGGGCCAGCCGTCCAGGAGCTTGCCGGTGAGCTCGGCGATCCAGGCCCCGTCACGGGTCTCACCGTCGGCCTCGACGGCCGGGGTCCAGGCCGAGGCGGGGACCTTCAGTACGTGTTCGTGGATCGCTTCGGTGACCGTCATGCCGACCGAGTAGGACAGCCATCGTCCTCGTTTCGCGAGCCAGGACACGAAGTCGTGGGTGCCGCCGGCGGAGTCGGTGCGGATCAGCGTCTGCCGCCCTCGCCGGTAGTGCTTGGGCAGTTGGGCGAGGGCGAGTTGGGCGGTGGTGATGTGGTCGGCGGCGGTGTTGGAGCCCGCGTTTCCTGGTCGCAGGAGGGTGGCGACGGGCTCTCCGGTTCCGCCCGGTCCGTGGTCGACGAAGGCCGTCAGGGGGTGATGGCCGTAGGTCTTCTTCCAGGTCGCGGCTGCGTCCTGCTTGTCGGAGTGGGCGATCACGAGGACGCCGTCGAGGTCGACGGTGACCTGTCCATCGGTGTCCGGGGCGTTCTTGCCCGCCAAGAACCAGACATGGCTCCGGACTTCGGCCCGCGCGGACCGGATGGCCTGCAGGGCTTTCTCGCCGGAGGCGGCGAGGGTGTCGATCAGGCGGGAGACGGTCGGGTCGGAGGCGACCGGACCGAAGAAGGCCGGCTCACACCGCAGCATCGCGACGTCCGCGAGGCAGTCCCCGCCCAGTGCGACCGCCATGGCGACGTCCAGGAGGATCTTGCCGGGATCGTGGACGGCCCGCGGCTTCCGCCACGGAGCCAGAGCCTGGGATACGGCCTGGCCAAGGCCCGTCTTGCGGACCGTTTCGACGAGCAGGACCGACCCGGCCTGGGTGACGACCTGGCGGCCGTCGTCCTGGACGCGGACACGGGGGTAGGACCCGATAGGGTGCTTCACCTGGGAAGTGCCTCCGGCGGTGGCAGGAACAAGGACCTAGACAATCCTCATTCTTGCTGGTCAGAGGCACTTTCTGCTTTTCTGACCGCCTACCGGACAGCCCGCTTCATGAAAGCGCGAGGCTAGGGAGACGTCGGGTGTCTCGGTCGGAACCGCGGCGGCAGTCGCGCAGCCGTCGGCGCCCGTGACGAACGCCCCTGTCTGGATGGCTTCTTTCGCCATCTCTATGAGCTTGTTGTAGTAGTCCTCGCCCCACTTCGTGCCGCGCTCGCCGGTCTGCGGCAGGTAGCTGACCGAGATCAGGCAGCCGTGCTCGCGGGCGAGCGCGCCGAGCTTGTCCTTCAGAGCTGTTTCCGCCGCGTTCAGGGCGGGAGTCAGCAGGGGCGGGCGCGACAGTAGGCAGTGGTCGACGGCCCACTCCTCACCGTCGATGGCAAACAGTGCGTCCACGGTGAGCGGATGCTGAGGATCCGCATCCGGGCGCGTAATGATCGTCGCATCGTGGCCCCGTGCCCTGAGTTCGACGCAAAGCGCTTGCAGGGCGACGTCCTCGTGATCCGACTTCTCGTGCATGAACAGATGATCCTCCGGCAGAGGTCATCCGTCACGCGGGTTGCCAGGGGCCCGCCACGCGCACGCCGCGGGGAAGCTGACGCTCGCATGGCCGGAGGGCGGTTCATCGCCGCGAAGCGAAGGGGCGGGGACAACCAACAGCTCGGCAGCCGGTCTCCCTGACCCTTCGAAGAGCCCACCCCTATGCGGCTGGGGACTCCACCGGCGACCGGCAAACCAAGCATGACAGCCGTTGCGAAGATCAGGACGCCGCCCAGGGGGATGAAGCTGCATCAGCGCCTCAGAATGGCGCTTCCGGGATACCGCCCGATGGCATCGCACCCGGCAGTACACCGGCGGGAAGCGGCAAGTTGGTTACCACGAACTGGTTCAGGATGTCGTCGCGGTCCATGAACATGATCTGGCTCCGCTTCGCCGCGTCCAACGCGTTGCCCAGCCAGTTGCGTGCAGCCTTGGTGATCTCCCCGCCAGCCACGATGAACGCATGGTCGACGAGGACGCGCCGGTTGATCTCGGGGTCGAAGACCTCGTGCGCCAGCATCATCAGAGCCTGATTGTGGATCTCAGCGATGTTGGCATTACCCGCCCTGGACTTCCCGGTGGCGTCCAGCTTCCCGCGCTTCACCTGGATGCCGAAGTACAGGAAGTGCTGGGTCGGCAGGGTATAACGCATCCAGATGTCCTTGCCGTACTCCAGCGCCTTGTCCCGGTGCCCGGCCGCAGTGATCCGGTGAAAACCCAGCTGCCGGAACAGTGGCAGCAGCACTTCCTCAATGAGCGCATCCTCACTGCACGTGTCCAAGAACGCGGCAAGTGCTGTGCGTCGCTGCATCTCGGCCACGCTCAGGGGACGATGTGGGTTCTTGGCCAACATCGAGACAGTGTTCGTTCCGATGTGCCGCAGATAGCAGTGCTTGTCCTCCCCGTAGAAAGCTTCGAACCCCTCGCGGGCGAGCGCATTATTCAGCAAGCGCAAGGCATTGGGCCGGTCGAGACCCTCATTGAGGGCATCCGCCGGATTCATCAGGTGGTCGATCACCCGACAGAAGGACTCCGGCGGGTGCGCAGGCCCCTTGTGCGGCTCCGCCAACAATTGTTCCAGCACCCCTGCGACCCAGCGGTGCCGCGTCGAACCGTCGTGCTCCCAATCCATATCGAGTTCCGCGAAGAACTCGGTGATGTAGCTGCTCGAGCGATACGGGAAGTACGCAGGCTCGGCATCAGCTTGCGGATCTGCCGCACCGAGGTTCCCGCAAATGAGGTCGCCAAGCATTTCCAGCGTTCGCTTTCTGAACTTCACGACGCCCTCCCCAGAGCCGCCCCCCAGCCACCGCGTGCGAACCATTGTGCCCTGTCACCGCAGAACGTCCGGCACGTACGACCAAGTCCGGTTTCGTCACGGGTGCAGCATCAACGGTGGCCACGACGTCACACATCCACCGACAGCCGGCATACCACTGGTCCCGCCCGATCAGGGCCCCCACACGACAGAATCCGCCCGAGTTCCCGGCTGGGCAGCGCCGTCTCACGGATCCCCATCTTGGTGGCTGCGATTGCAAATCCAGCGCCCCCGAGCGCATCACAGGAACACGAACTGCATCAGGAGCCGAGCGCGTCATGCGTGCAAGCACGGTCGATCTCGAGACGAAGCCCCACCGGAGTGCTCCGGTGGGGCTTCGTCTCGCGGCTCCGGGCAGAGGCCCGCCAGCGTGCTCCCCGGCGCGGCCTCGCCCTATCACCGGCCTGTCACAGGCGCGTGTCACACGTCTGTCACCAACTACGCCGACTCCCCCGGACCGCGGTGCGTGACCTGCTCTTACGCCCCAACCCTGGACTGACGTGGACGCCCATGGACGGTCTCTACAACCTGTGCCAGGTGGTACCCAGGGAGGGACCCAAGATCAGGACGGGAGCCTCTTCTGGCCCGTCAAAGCGGTATTGCAGGGTGTTCGACGGTGTCTCACTCACGCCTCAGACCCTCTCACGTATCACGGACGCCCCTATAACGCGGGGGCAAGGGAGACCGGTCTGACCAGGTTGAAGACCTCGCGGGCGGCATACCGCTTGAGGCATCGGATGATCTCGCGTCGGGTCTTACCCTCCTGGGTGCGGCGTTCGTAGTACGCCCGGGTGCGCGGGTCGTGGCGCAGGCGGGTGAACACGATGCGGTGCAGGGCGGCGTTCGCCTGCCGGTCGCCGCCATGGTTGAGCCGACGCGAGCTCCGCCGGCCCGAGGAGTACTCGATGGGACTTACTCCGCACAAAGCGGCGAAGGACGCCTCGGTGTTCGGCCGCTCGGGATTGTCTCCCATGGTGATCAGGAGAGTGACGGCACTGTCCGGGCCGATGCCCACCGGTACGAGCAGCTGAGGGGCGTGGGCTTCGACGAGCCGGGTCAGGCGCTGGTTCAGGTCATCGATCTGCCCGGTGAGCTGCTCGATACGCTGGGCCAGCAGGCTCAGGGTGATGCGAGTGGCCTGCGCCACGGCGTCCTCGTCGCACAAGTAGAGGCGCGCGCAGGTGCGGAACAGCTCGCGGTTGCCCAGGCTGGACAGGCGTTCCCGTAGTTCCGGGTCGGCTATGACCAAGACAGCCTTGAGCTGGTTGATCGCCTGGGTACGGGCCTTGACCGCGGAGTCCTTGGCGAGTTTGAACATCCGGACGCTGTGCACAGGACCGTCGCCGGTTTTCGCCCGGGCCCGGGCGCCACCACCGAGCACGGCCCGCGCAGCAGCCTGCGTATCGAGCGGGTCCGACTTCCCGAGCAGACGGCGGGCCGCGCGGTCGGGCCGGTTCACCTCGTACACCTGGACCCGCTGAGCCACCAGGTAACGGGACAAGCCCGCCCCGAAGGTGCCAGTGCCCTCCACACCCGCCCGGCGCACCGTCCCCAGCTTGCGCGCCCAGACGAGCAGCCGACGGTAGCCGGCCATCGTGGCCGGAAAGGACTCGGTGCCCAGGACCTTCCCCAGCGAGGAGACCACGGCGGCAACATGAACCTCACCGTGCGTGTCCACGCCCAGGACGACCTCACCCGGAACGGGAGGATCCGTGCTGGTGGAGGAGGTGCTGCGTTGTCTGGTCGTCATGGTGGTTCGCCTCCCTCGTGGTGACGTGCTGGGTGATTAACACCGGCCTGCTCGGGCGGTCTGAACCGTGATGGCGCCTGAAACTCGGCATGGCCCCTATGGGGACACGCCCTGTGGCTCGGTACCAGCAGGCGCCATCCCGCAACGACAGTCGACAAGCCCGTGACTGGACACTTCGGTCATAGATCTCATGAGTCGGACCCCCGCCCGGGACGGCACTGCGCCACCGTCCCATCGATCCCGGCACAACGGCATGGCTCGATCACTGCCGGATGGCTTCGAACGAACCGGCGCTCAACCTGGCCTGGACGGGCTGACAACGAGCTGACTCTTCGTCCACTCGTGACCGGCATTGACGGACAGCCTTGTGGCCCGCCCTACCAGCGGTCCTTCGTCGACCATGGCCCGAACGGCCAGACGAACGCTCGACAGGGCTGACTCCGAACAGCGCGGCGAAGTACGCCTCGCTGGCCAGGCGTTCCGGGTTGTCCCCCACCGTGTTGATGGCCTCAGGCGGCGATCGTGGTCGGACGGGCGGCGGCGAGATCCCGCGGCTTTTGTCCGTACGTCGTTGACCGCGGCGGTCTGGTACGGGCGAGCCGTGTCCAGCAGGGTGTTGAAGCTGAGACGCCACAAGAGTGGAGTCGACGCGGGCGGCGGCGCCGAGGTGCGTCTCTGCCTGGCGCTCGTGCACCCGGCCGTCTGGGTTCGTCGCGGGCATCGCGGCCTTGGCGGCGACGCCGAGGAGACCGAGGGGCGTCCTGGGGGTGCCGAGGTGTGCGGATGAACTGGGCTCAGTCCTCGTCCTGGGCTCGTCGGTAGAGCTTGGCAATGTCGTCGTCGAAGTACGCGGCGTAGGACACATCGTCCTGGTCGCCGCCGCCCTCATGGCCGCCCAAAACGCCGATGACCGTGCCTGTGTGGTTCTTGGGGTCGTAGTCGGCGAGCCAGGGGCTGCCGCTGGTCCCGTCCTCGAGACCGGTGCACTGGATGCGCAGCTGGGTGTCGCTGAACTTCGTGGTGCGGTTCTGGCACGAGACCGGGGTGTCACGGCTGGTGGGATAGCCGGTGATCTTGACCTTGTTGTCGAAGCCGTGGTTTATGCCGAGGGTGTTGCCACCCAGGACGTCCTGGATGCCCTTGCCGTCCTTCTGACCGAGGACGAGGAAGGCGACGTCGAGGTCTTCGTCCTGCGACGTGGCCCAGCGGTCGTCGACGACCACCTTGCTGACCTTCCACAGCCCGGTGGGTTCGTCGCCGTTGCGGTAGCCGGGGGCGAAGACCAGGTCGTTCAGCGGCTGCCCGGAGTCGGCGTCGAAGGCGCAGTGGGCCGCAGTGATCAGCATGTTCCGGCCACGACTCTGCACCACGCTCGCCGTGCAGAAATGGGCGCCCTGGTCGTCCTTCTCGAAGACCGCGCCGATCCGCGCGTTCTCCTCGGTCCTGCGGGGAGTGTACGCCTTGCCGTCCTCGGCCGGGGCCGTCGCGAAGAGGGCCTGGTCCTGGTCCTGCGGGGACTGGCCCCGCTCGCCAGACTTGCCGAAACCGCTGCGCCCGCTGCTTCTGGCCGCATGAGTCTCCCTCGCGGCGTCGCCCACCACTGCAGCTGCCGCGACGATGACCAGCGTCAGGGGCAAAACGGATTTCCTGGCTAGCGAGTGCACAAGGTCATTATCGACGCGGGCCGGGGATTCGGAAGGTGCTTCACCGGGAGGCTCCCGTCACAGTCCGCCGTCCCCAAGGCACCGGCCCGACAGCCCACACCCCCAAGGACCTGGACACCGACACGCCGAGCTCCATAGCCGCCCGCGCAAGGCGCTGAAGTGAAGGAAAAACCGTGGATCCTTCGCGCAGGAGCTGGCGTGGATGATGCGCGAGGCCGAGGAGAACACGCTTTCTGCTCGACCAAACCGTCTTCTTCAACAGCCTCAGCGCCCCGACCCTTCGACTCGCACGTCAACCACCCCGGCGTCGCGATCACAGCGAGTTCGGGTGACTCCGGTTACGGCGTCTCCTGGCCGGCCTCCTTCCCGTACGTCACCGCCGTGGGCGGCACCTCGCTGAGCAGGGCGTCCAACGCGCGCGGCTGGACCGAGAGCGCCTGGAGCGGCGCCGGCTCGGGCTGCTCGGCGTACGAGGCCAAGCCGTCCTGGCAGCACGACTCCGGATGCGCCAGGCGCACCGTCGCCGATGTGGCCGCAGTCGCCGACCCCAACACCGGGGTGGCGGTCTACGACACGTACAGCAACTGCGGTGGCGGCATCGTGTGCGACGGATGGGTCGAAGTCGGGGGCACCAGGGTCTCCTCGCCGATCATCGCGAGCGTCTACGCACTGGCCGGAAACACCAGCCAGGTCGTTGACGGCTCCTACCCGTACAGCCACACATCGGCGCTCAACGACGTCACTTCGGGCAGCAACGGCTCCTGCGGCGACAGTTACCTGTGCACCGCGGGTCCGGGGTACGACGGGCCCTCCGGCCTCGGCACACCCAACGGCACCAGCGCCTTCTGACGGAGGCGGCCGCCCTCTCGCCGACAAGGGCTGGGCTGGCGCCGCACTACTGCGGCGCCAGCCCAGCCCTTGTCTCGTCGCAGTCCCCCAGCCGATCGAAAACCACACGTTCCATGCCGTGCCCGGCCGGCCGGCCGGATGCGGAGCATGCTCAGCACACTGCCGAGGCAACCGGTGGAGACATCACCCCGTGCGGGCAGTCCCGGACCACACGGCGCAGCCCGTCCATCGCCCGCCCCTTCGCGGCGGCACGGCATGAGATGCAGACCACGAGGGGGAAAGGGCGGCTCTGACGGCCGTCTGCGGTATCGCTCATCTCCGCGTCTCCTCCGCATGGGTGAAAGGGATCCCCTGTTTGCCATCGGCGCAGCCCAACACGCCGTAGCAATCGGCAAGTTGAGGCACTGGCGATTTGACAGCACCCGACCGCACCACAAGTCTATGCTCATGACATCCATTTTCAATACAGGAAGTGGCTAGCCATGCGCGTTGCCTTCGTCGGCAAGGGCGGCAGCGGCAAGACGACCCTGTCAGCCCTCTTCTCCCGTCACCTGGCGCACTCGGGAGCGCCCGTCGTCGCGATCGACGGCGACCTCAACCAGCACCTGGCCCACGCCCTCGGCCTCGACGAGGACGAGGTCTTCGCCGCGCCCCCGCTCAGCGCGCGCACCGGCGAGATCAAGGACTATCTGAGGGGCGCGAACCCGCGGATCCCGTCCCGCGACGCCATGGTCAAGACCACCCCGCCCGGACACGGATCCCGGCTGCTGCGGCTGCTCGGCGACGACGAGATCCACGGCTATCACGTCCAGGAGGTGGGCGGCGTACCGCTCATGGTCACCGGCGCCTTCGACGAGAGCGACCTCGGAGTGGCCTGCTACCACTCCAAGCTCGGCGCGGTCGAGCTGTACCTCAACCACCTGGTGGACGGCCCCGGTGAGTACGTCGTCGTCGACATGACCGCGGGCGCCGACGCCTTCGCCTCCGGCCTGTTCACCCGCTTCGACATGACCTTCCTGGTCGTCGAGCCGACCCGGAAAAGCGTCTCCGTCTACCGCCAGTACCGCGACCACGCAGCCGAGTTCGGCATCCCGGTCGCCGTCGTCGGCAACAAGGTCACCGGCGAGGACGACCTGCTCTTCCTCAAAGAGCACGTCGGCGACGACCTGCTCGCCCACTGCGCGCAGTCCTCCTACGTACGCGCCCAGGAACAGGGCCGCGACCACGGCGGACTTGAACCGCACAACACCCGCGCGCTGGACCGGCTGCGCGCAGCCGTGGACGCCCGCCCCAAGGACTGGGCCGCCTTCCAGAAGCACGCCGTCGAGTTCCACCTGCGCAACGCCACCGCCTGGGCCAACCAGGCCACCGGCCAGGACCTCGCCACTCAGGTCGACCCGGATTTCCGGCACGGCCCCACAGCGCTGACCGCCCCCGCCTGACCCCCACTCCCTCAAGACCAGAACCACAGAACAGGACAGCCCTTCATGTCACTCGACGTCTCCCCGCAGCTGCTCGCCGAAGCCGAGAACGGCGAGGTACGGGAGCAGGACTTCATGGAAACGGTGCGCACCTCCCTGCCCTACGCATACGACCTCATCGCCCGCCTGGCAGAAGAACTGCGGTCCGGCACTGCGGAGTTCGCCGACAACCAGACTCCGCCACCCTCCGAGAAGGAGCGCGGCCAGCTGCTGCGCGCCCTGTCCAGCGACGCCATCCGAGGCAGTCTGGAACGCCACTTCGGCATCGCCCTCGCCTTCCAGAACTGCCACCGCGTCGCGGCCTTCCGCCCCGAGGCGCGCTGCGGCGCCACCCACACCCGCTTCACCTCCCTGCGCGCGCAGATCCTCAACCAGTCACCGGAGTTCCGCGACTGCTGAACCACTGCCGATCGTGACCGCCGACTGCCGGAACCGGCGTTCGGCCGTCAGGCCGGCCACCTCGGCCCCCTCGGCGGCCGTCGCCCACCAGGACACCCGGACCTTGTGAGCGACGGCCGCCAACGCTTGTCCCGGCGGCATCCGCCGCACCCCCTGCCTGCGCAGCCCCCGAGCAGTCGTACGCACGGTCAAAAGATGGCAACGGTTTTCATCTGACATTGATCTGAAAATCATTTCCATCTAGCGTCGAAGTGTCGCCACACGGTCGACGCGTGTCCGCCACGCGCCCGGCAACGCCCGAAGGAGCTCCCGCATGTCCACCGCCCCCGCCTCCCGTTCCGCCCGACCGACCGCGAGGATCGCACTGGTCACCGCGACGGCCGCCCTTACGGCCGTGACGGCGACCGCCTGCTCGACCTCCTCCTCGCACACCAGCAACACGGCCGCGACCGGCAGCGACAGCGGCTCCGGCAAGACGATCCAGGTGGTGGCGGCGGAGAACTTCTGGGGCAGCATCGCCTCCCAGCTCGGCGGCAGCCACGTGAAGGTGACCAGCATCATCAACAACCCGGACACCGACCCTCACGACTACGAGCCCACGGCTGCCGATGCCCGGACCGTGGCCGGCGCCCCGTACACGATCGTCAACGGCATCGGCTACGACGCGTGGGCGGACAAGCTCCTGGCCGCCAATCCCGGCAGCGGGCGCACCGAGCTGAAGGTCGGCGACCTGGTCGGGATCAAGCCGGGCGGCAACCCGCACCGCTGGTACTCCCCGGACAACGTGCACCAGGTCATCGAGAGGATCACCGCCGACTACAAGAAGATCGACCCGGCCGACGCGGCCTACTTCGACCAGCAGAAGAAGACCTTCGAGACGAAGACGCTCGGCGATTACAACAAGCTCATCACCCACATCAAGGCGAAGTACGCGGGCACCCCGATCGGCGCCTCCGAGTCCATCGTCACACCGCTCGCCGAGGGCCTGGGGCTGAAGATGCTGACCCCGGAGACGTTCCTGGACGCCATGAGCGAGGGCTCCGACCCCACGGCCAAGGACAAGGCCACCATCGACCAGCAGATCAAGATCAAGAAGATCAAGATCTACGTCTACAACTCGCAGAACTCCACGCCGGACGTGCAGGCGCAGGTCAAGGAGGCCAAGGCGCAGGGCATCCCGGTCGCCACGGTGACCGAGACCCTCACCCCCGCCGGGGCCTCCTTCCAGCAGTGGCAGACCACCCAGCTGCAGGGCATCGAGCAGGCCCTGGCCAAGGCCACCGGGAAGTGAACTGAAGCCATGAACCCGATAGCGAAGGCCCGCGAAGCCGTCACACACACCAGCGGCCACGCCGTCCCCGGCCGCCGAAGCGGGGGTCACGACACGGCCACAGGAGCAGGAAGCGATCCGGTGGTCGCCCTGCGCGGGGCCGCCGTGCGGGTCGGCGGCCGGACGCTGTGGTCGGGCGTGGACCTTCGCATCGGGGTTGGCGAGTTCACCGCCGTGCTCGGCCCCAACGGCGTCGGCAAGTCCACCATGATCAAGGTCCTGCTGGGTGCCCTGCCCGCGGCGGCCGGCGAGGTCCGGGTGCTCGGCGCCCGGCCCGGGCAGGCCAATGACCGCATCGGCTACCTGCCGCAGCGGCGCAGCTTCGACGCCAATCTACGCATCCGCGGTGTCGATGTGGTGCGCATGGGCCTGGACGGCGACCGATGGGGGGTGCCCCTGCCGTTCCCGAGCGAGCGTCGGCGGGCCGCCCGTGCGCGGGTGGACGAGGTGATCGAGCTGGTCGGGGCGTCGGCGTACGCACACCGGCCCATCGGGCAGTGTTCCGGCGGCGAGCAGCAGCGGCTGCTGATCGCCCAGGCACTGGCCCGAAGGCCCGAACTGCTCCTGCTCGACGAGCCGTTGGACAGCCTCGACCTGCCCAACCAGAGCACCGTCGCGACGCTGATCGGGCGCATCTGCCATCACGAGAGCGTCTCGGTGGTCATGGTCGCCCATGACGTGAACCCGATACTGCACCACCTGAACCGGGTGGTGTACCTGGCCGAGGGCGGAGCCGCCACCGGCACACCGACTGAGGTCATCACCTCCGAGACACTGACCCGGCTGTACGGCACACCGGTCGAGGTCCTGCGGACCTCGGACGGGCGGCTGGTCGTGGTGGGCCAGCCGGAGGCACCGGCCGTGCACACCGACCGGCACGACACCCCGGGGAGCGGTCATGCTGCTGGCTGAGACAGGGGCACCAACCTGGTCGTGGAACCTCCTGACCGACTTCCAGGACATGTGGTCCTACCCCTTCATGGTCAACGCGTTCCGCGCGGGCGCGGTCGTGGCCGTGGTCTCCGCGGTCGTGGGGTGGTTCGTGGTGCTGCGGCGGCAGACGTTCGCCGCGCACACCGTCTCCGCCGTCGCCTTCCCCGGCGCCGCCGGGGCGCTCCTGCTCGGGTTCAGCGCGGTCTACGGCTACTTCGCCCTGTGCGTGGCCTCTGCACTGGTCATCGCGGCCCTGCGGGGCGGTGGTGAGCACGAGGAGTCGGCGCTGACCGGGACCGTGCAGGCGTTCCTGCTCGCGTCCGGGTTCCTGTTCACCGCCCTGTACAGAGGGCTGCTGGAGGGGCCGCAGACCATCCTCTTCGGCACCTTCCTGGGGATCACCTCCTCCCAGGTGACCGTGCTGACGGTGGTCGGTGCGGTGGTGCTCGCGGTGCTGGCGCTGATCGGCCGGCCACTGCTGTTCGCATCCGTCGACCCACAGGTCGCCGACGGGCGCGGGGTGCCGGTGCGCGCCCTGTCGGTGGTCTTCCTCGTCCTGCTCGGTGCGGCCACCGCCGAGGCGAGCCAGATCACCGGGACCCTCCTGGTCTTCGCCCTCATGGTGATCCCGGCCGCCACCGCGCAAGTCCTCACCGCCCGCCCGGCGTTGAGCCTGGCCCTGGCCGTCCTGCTGGCCTTCGCCGCGACCTGGCTGGGGCTGACCGCCGCCTACTACTCGCCCTACCCCCTGGGCTTCTTCGTGACGACCATCGCCTTCGCCGGCTACCTGCTCGCCCTGGCCCGGCGCTCACTGCGCGAGGCACTCGCTCGCACCCGGGCCGGCGCCGCGCCCACTGCCAAGGAAGTGGTCGCATGACCGTCCTGCTCGCCGCCTCCCCGTTGTCCCACCCGTTCTTCCTGCACGCCTTCCTCGCCGGTACTGCCATCGCCGCGGCCTGCGGACTGGTCGGCTACTTCCTGGTCCTGCGGGCCCAGGTCTTCACCGGCGACGCGCTCAGCCATGTCGCCTTCACCGGTGCGATGGCGGCTCTCGCCTTCGGTGCCGACCTTCGCCTCGGGCTGTTCGCCGCCACCATCGCCATGGCGCTGCTCTTCGGCACCCTCGGCCGCAAGGCCCGGCCCGACGACGTGGTCATCGGGAGCGTCTTCTCCTGGATCCTGGGCCTGGGCGCCTTCTTCATCACCCTCTACACCACCTCGCGCAGCACCACGAACGGCACCGCCGGCGTCAGCGTCCTGTTCGGCTCCGTCTTCGGCATCTCCGCCGGCAGCGCAGTCGTCGCCGCCCTGGTGGCCGCCGCGGTCGGTCTGCTGGTGGCCCTCATCGCCCGGCCGCTGCTGTTCGCCACGCTCGACGAGGCCGTGGCCGCCGCCCACGGCGTACCGGTACGGCTGCTCGGGTACGGCTTCCTCGCCCTGGCCGGGATCAGCGCCGGCGAGGCCGCCCAGGCCGTTGGCTCCCTCCTCCTGCTCGGCCTGCTCGCCGCCCCCGCCGGTGCCGCGATCCGGCTCACCGACCGCCCCTACCGTGCGCTCGCTCTCTCCGCCGGCCTGGCGGTGCTGGAGATGTGGGCGGGGCTGTTCGCCTCGTACTCGGTGCCGAAGATGCCGCCGAGCTTCGCCATCATGGCCGCCGCCACAGCTGTCTACGCCGCGACGTTCCTGATACGACGGCCCGCCTCCGATCCTCGTACGCCAACCGCCGTCCCCACCGGCACGTGAGCGAAGGCACCCGATGGCACCCGACCGCCAGTGGACCCCCACCCCGTCGCACGACGTCACGCTGATCGGCCGCCTCACCCAGCAACGCACCGTCGTGGTCGAGGCGCTCATCCGGGCCGACGGCTTCGTCGGCGCCCAGGCCCTCCACAACCGGCTCGCCGCCGCCGGCTCACCGGTCGGCCTCTCCACGGTCTACCGCACGCTGACCGCCCTGGCCTCCGTCGGCCGGGCCGACATGGTGCGCGACACCAGCGGCGAACGCCTCTTCCGCTACCGCCCAGGACCCGAACACCGCCACTACCTCATCTGCACCGACTGCGGCCTGAGCCGGCCTGTCGACTCCGGCCCGGTGGAGGAATGGGCGGACACCATCGCGCAGACCTCCGGGTTCGCGAACGTCCGGCACACGGTGGAGTTGTCCGGGGTGTGCCCGGACTGCGGCCGACGGCGGGCTGCGGACGAGCGCCGGTGAATGCCGGCACCCTCCTTTTCCCGGAGTCTCCGTCAAGGGCAGCAGTCGCACCCCGGAGGACAGCCGCATGCATCCGCCTCGCTTTGGCCGGCGCCCGGCGCGACGGCCGTCGGCGTTGCGCAGCATCCCTGCCCCCGCCACGCGTCGCGCCCCTCCTTCGCCGCGACCGCGGCGATGACCAGGGCTGCGAGCGGATCGGCCCACGACCAGCCGAACACGGCGTTGACGAGGAGGCCCACCAGCAGGACCGCCGACAAATAGGTGCACAGCAGGGTCTGCTTGGAGTCGGCCACGGCCGATGCGGAGCCGAGTTCCCGTCCGGCGCGGCGCTGGGCCGCCGACAGGACCGGCATGACCACGAGCGAGAGGGCAGCCAGCACGATCCCGGCCAGGGAGCGCGTGGCCTCACCTGTGCCAGTCAGGGCCCGTACGGCATCGACGGTGACATAGGCGGCGAGCGCCAAGAACGACAGCGCGATGATCCGCAACGCGGTCTTCTCGCGGGCCTCGCGCACCGCGTGCTCACGGGCGGAGAACTGCCAGGCGACGGTGGCGGCGGAGGAAACCTCGATGACGGAGTCGAGACCGAAACCGATCAGCGCGGTGGACGAAGCCAGGGTCCCGGTCGTGAGGGCGACGGCCGCCTCGACGGCGTTGTAGGTGATGGTCGCGGCGACCAGCAGCCGTATCCGCCGGGCAAGCACACCGCGCCTGGCCGGGTCGGGGCCGAGGGACAGGGACATCTCTGCGCTCACGGTCAGCAGCACCCTTCGGCGTCGGCGTCGGCGCACGTCCGGTCGCCCTCGACGGCGACCACGGCGGTGCGCAGGTCGTTGAGCGCGTGGCCGAGGCGTTCATCGGCGAGTTCGTAGCGGGTGCGGCGGCCGTCGGGGACGGTGACGACCAGGCCGCAGTCGCGCAGGCAGGCCAGGTGGTTGGACAGCCTGGTGCGGGAGATGTCCAGCGCGTCGGCGAGGTCGGCGGGGTAGGCGGGTGCTTCGCGCAGGGCGAGCAGGATGCGGCAGCGGATCGGATCGGCGAGCGCCCGGCCGAACCGGACCAGGACCTCGATGTCGCAGGCAACAGTCAGCATACGGTCAACGGTACATAGATTCCTGAATTCAGGGAATCATGAACTATAACCACTTCGTAATGGTGTTCATTTTCATGTAGCCTGTGCTCGCCATTCCAACGAGGAGGACTCCCATGGCCGTTCCCAAGCGGAAGATGTCCCGCAGCAACACCCGCCACCGCCGCGCCCAGTGGAAGGCGACCACGCCGGCGCTCGTACCGGTAACCGTCGACGGAATGTCATACCTGGTACCGCAGCGGCTGGTGAGGGCGTACGAGCGCGGTCTGCTGCGCCCCGAGGGCTGAGCGTTGATGCCGTCCGATCCCTCCGGCCGACTGCCCGTCACCGTCTTGTCCGGCTTCCTCGGCGCGGGCAAGACCACCCTCCTCAACCACGTCCTCGGCAACCGCGAGGGACTGCGTGTCGCGGTGATCGTCAACGACATGAGCGAGGTCAGCATCGACGCCGCCCTGGTGCGCGGCGGCGAGGCGGCCCTGTCGCGCACCGAGGAACGACTGGTCGAGATGACCAACGGCTGCATCTGCTGCACCCTGCGCGACGACCTGCTTCAGGAGGTCGACCGGCTGGCCCGCGAGGGCCGCTTCGACTACCTGCTCATCGAGTCGTCCGGCATCTCCGAACCCATGCCGGTCGCCGCGACCTTCGCCTTCGCCCGCGACGACGGCGCCACCCTCGGCGACCTCGCCCGCCTGGACACCATGGTCACGGTCGTGGACGCCGCGAACTTCCTGCCCGAGCTGGCAAGCGGCGACGAACTCGTCGAGCGCGGCCTGGACCAGTACGAGGACGACGAACGCACCGTCAGCGACCTGCTGATGGACCAGATCGAGTTCGCCGACGTCATCGTCCTGAACAAGCTCGACCTCGTGGACAAGGCGCCGGCCGACCGGCTGCGGGCGACACTCACCCGCCTCAACCCCGCCGCACGCCTCGTCCCGGCCGTCCACGGCCGCGTGAAGGTGGGCGACGTGCTGGGCACCCGGCTGTTCGACCTGGAACGCGCCCAACAGGCCCCCGGCTGGGTGAGGGAACTCAACGGCGACCACGTACCCGAGACGGAGGAGTACGGCATCTCCTCCACCGTCTTCCGCTCCGAACTACCCTTCAATCCAGCCCGGTTGTGGACGTTCGTGACGGAGGAACTCGACAGCGGCGCGTACGGACAGATCCTGCGTTCCAAGGGCTTCTTCACCCTCTCCAGCCGCCCGCACGTGACGGGCCTGTGGTCACAGGCCGGCTCCGTCGCACGCTTCGAGCCGTCCGCCGCACGCGACACCGAGAGCCCCGAGTGCCAGGAACTGGTCTTCATCGGCACGCACCTGCACGCGGATGCGCTGCGCGCGGCACTGACCGACTGCCTCATGGCCGACGGTGAGAGCCTGCCACCCACGGACCCGTTCCCCACCTGGGACACCTACGGCATCGACGACACCTGCGAGGATGAGCATCCCGAACTCGTCGCGAGCCCCTGAGGACCCCGGGCCGGGCGGCGGACACAGCCACGGCGCCGGTATGGACACCAGGAGCTCCGGATAAATGCGTTGGGCTGACCGGCCCCCGCTGATAGCGTCTGGGCAGCCGTGAGAGAACGCGAGGAGGTGAGACCCATGAAGGCCGTATCCATGTGGGTGCTCTCCCATGTCGTCACGGTGGGCGATTGACGTAGGTGTCGCCGGGAGCGCCTCCAACAAGGCACTCCTGAGAGGCATCACCTATGAACTTTGTGCATTCCGCTGCGGGCACGGACAACCATCCGGTTGTGGTCACGCGGGTCTCGGAAACACAGTGGCACGCTGTGGAGGATGACCTGACGGTCGGCCGCGGTGTCGCTTGGCGTCGGCCCGACGGGCGGCTCTTCGTTAGCATCGACGTGTGGCACAGCGCGGTCTTCGACCGCGTTGCCGACGCGATGCTGGCGGACCTGCCGACACCGCTGTACACCGTCGTCGACGAGGCCGACCACGACTCGAGGTCCGCCTGGGAGCGGGCCGGCTTCGCCACCGCATGCCGCGAGTGGGGCTATCTCGTGCCCACCGATCCGCAGGTCACCAGGCTCAGCTCGGTCCGGCCTCCGTGCGGCGTGACGATCGTGCCCGCCGGTGAGGCGGAGGAGGGCCCGCTGCGCACCCTGGACCGCCTGATCCGCGACGAGGTCGAGGCCACCGTCGGATGGCAGACGATGCCGGCCGAGGTGTTGCCCCGCCCTGCGGGGACCACTGTGCTCGACCCGTCGACATACGCGGTGGCCAGGCACTTGGACCAGTACGTGGGACTGGTCAGGGTGGCCCCCCTGACCCGGCAGCCACGGATCGGGCTGATCGCCGTCCGGACCGACAGGCACCAACGCGGCATCGCCCGGGCGCTACTGGCCCACGCCCTGGGGTCGCTGCACCACTCCGGGACCGCTTCGGCATGGGCCGAGGTGAACGAGTCCAACGCGGCGGCCACCGCCCTGTTCGAGAGCATCGGTGCCCGGCGCGCGGCCAGCACCCTGGAACTCGTCCGCCACTGACGCGCCGCCGCATCGCACCGAGCGACGTTTCCTACCGAATTCGCCGTCGCAGAACGGGAGAAGTGAGAGACCATGGCAAAGGCAGCAGGGGGCGTAGAAGCCGAAGGCACCGTCGTCGAGTGCCTGCGCAATGCCACCTTCAAGGTGGAGCTCCAGAACGGGCACACGGTGCTCGCCCACATCAGCGGGAAGATCCGGAAGAACCGCATCAAGATCCTCCCGTACGACCGAGTGCTCGTGGAACTCAGCCCCTATGACCTCGCCCGCGGCCGGATCCGCTACCGGTACAGGGCGTAACGGAAGGAGCCGGCGCCTCCGAGACCACCCGGCAGGACAATCAGAAGCCGCGGTGGTTCTGCTGCCTCCCGCACATGGCCATCGCCCTATCGGGAGCCGTAGGGCAGGAGCGCCATCTCGCGTGCGTTCTTGATGGCCTGCGCTATCTGCCGCTGCTGCTGACGCGTCACGTGGGCCACCCGGCAGCTGCGGATCTTTCCGCGGTCGGAGATGAACTTCCGCAGCAAGTCGGTGTCCTTGTAGTCGATGTAGGTGATTCCGGCGGCGTCCAGCGGGTTGGTGCGCTGACGCTTGGCAGTCCGACGCCGGATGCTTGTGCGTCGGGTCATGAGGAGGTCGGTCCTCTCTTTCAGGTCACGGGGTCGAGCAAGCCGTCAAAGGCGTGCGGGAATTGCTTCCAGCGGTCCCTGCCCGCCGCGTACTCGTTGTCGGTGAGCAGGCATGAGTCGAGCAGGGCCGACAGGCCGTCGCGGTCCAGGCCGGGCGAGGTGAAGGTGAGGTACTGGCAGCGGTCGCCGTGTGCCGGGTGCCAGTCCACGGAGGCTGCGAGGCGGCGCTCGGCGGGGCACCATCTCCCAGGCGGCGTCGGGCAGAGCCGCCAGCCAGGGCCCGGCCGACTCCACGCACAGCGCGCCGCCTGCGGCGTCCCAGGACAGCAGTGTGTCGGGGCGGTCCGCCAGCCAGAACCGCCCCCGGCTGCGTGCGGCGGCGCAGGTGAGGTCCTCCAGCGCCGCGTACAGGCGCTGCGGATGGAAGGGCCGTTCGCGCCGCCAGACGAAGGTGCTTACCCCGTGCTCGTCGCACGACTGCGGCAGCAGCGCGCACGCGGGATGCACACGGGCGGCGGCACCGGCTCGTGGCGTTCTGCAACGAGCGGGTGGGTATGGCCCACCCCCGCACGCGGACGGCTTCCGCGGGCGCGCCGCCTCACCAGAGTCGTTGGTGATGACACCGCTGGTCGCGGTCCAGCCGGTGTTGCCGGACTCGAAGCCCGGGTTGGCAAGCAGCTGGGCGGAGGAGCAGCCGCCCTCGCCGGAGCCGACGGTCCAGGTGAAGGAGGTCGAGCCGGAGGCACCGGTGGAGTCCTTCGCGGTCACCGTGACCTGGTAGGTAGCCACGGTGGACGCCGTACCCGAGATCAGGCGCCGCAAGAACACCGGCGGCAAGATCGACCCCGGCCACTACGAGGACTTCAACGTCGCCTTCGGTCAGCTGCCCGACGACACCGACCAGCTCACCTTCAAGACCCTCCAGACGTACTCCGACGGCAAGGTCGTGCGGTGGATCGAGGAGGCTCAGGGCGGTCAGGAGCCGGAGAACCCGGCACCCGTGCTCAAGCTCACCGCCAAGGCGGCAGAGGACGGCGGCAGCGCGACCGCCTCGTCGGCGAGCCCGAAGACCTCCGACAGCTCGAAGTCGACCGCGTCGGCCAGTGACTCGACCGCTCGCGGTCTGGGTGTCGCCGGACTGGTCGTCGGCGTGCTGGGGCTGGCCACGGCGGTGTTCGCCGTTCTGCGCGGCCGCACCGCCGGATCCCGGGCCGGGTAAGACGGCGCCTGCCCTGCCGGCGGAGACCCGTCGGCAGGGCACCCGTCTTTCGATGTGACGCACGAGGGATGAGAGTCGTCACGTATGGCCCGCTCCGCCGTCGGGTCAGACGTGGACCGGGTCGGTGACGCCGTACCCCGCCTCGACGATCGCCGCGCGCAGCCGCCCGTCGTCGAGTTCCGTGCCGTGCACGGTGACGGAGTTCGTGGCGACGTCGACCACGACGTCGCTCACCCCGGGTACCTCGGAAACCTCTTCCCTGACGCTTGCCGCGCAGTGCTCGCAGCTCATGCCAGTGACGTTGTACTGCTTCTGGGGCATGGGAGAACTCCTGAATGCCGTAAGGGCTTTGGGCGGCGTACGGATCCGCGGGTGCGGGTGTTCAGGCCGATGCCGTCACCTCAGAGGTCGGCTGGGCGGACGCCGGCTCCAATGCCGGGCACGAGGGGAGAGGGCCTCCGGGGAATGTGCTTGGACCGCGTCGCGCTTCGGTGCGGATCACTGACGAGGAGGCCAGCCGGACGGCGGATCTTCGGCGCGAGTCCCGGGACCGGGCCGATGCGACATGGCCGTGGGAATGGGAGGCAGGGAAGGCTCGGCACACCCGAATACGGGTCACGGGTGGAGCCTGGCCGCTGACCGCAGCCACCTTGGCCGTCGTCGTCGTTGGGTACGGTTGGCTCGGCTCGTCGCCGGTGACGCTCTCGGTGCTCTGGTCGGCTGCGCTGCCGGGCCGGCGTTGAGTGGGTTGCCGTACGTGCTGGTCGAGCTGGCGGTGTCGGGTATGCCGCCGCGTCGTCGCAGCCGGAACGGGCCGCACGCGAGGCGTTCGGCTCACTGACTTTCCCACTGCAGCGCGGGACCGCACAGATCGAGCACCTATGTGACTCAGCTCATATGTAAGTTTCGGAACTCCAGCCCCTGTGGCTCCGACTCCTGAACCGGTACGGCTCGGACCGAGTGGCGGCCTACGACGCGACCAGGAGACCTTGTGATCGATGAGTCCCGTCAGCTCCCTGCCGGCGAGAGTGCGGTGCTGAGGAAACGGGTGCCGCCGCCCGCCTTGTGTGGCTTCCTCCTGCTGCTGGCGCTGATGTTCACGGTGTCGTACGGCGTCGGCGCCGCCTATGGACCGGTCGCGCCCGGCATGCACGGCACCCGCACCGGTTCCGGCGGTGGAGACACCGTGCCGCACAGCGACAGTGGTGGCATGAGCGGGATGCACGGATGACGGCCCCGGAGGCAGCGGCCGCCCTGACGACCACCGATCTGATCGTCGGCGGCATGACCTGCGCGGCCTGCGTACGGCGGGTGGAGAAGCGGCTGGCCAAGCTGGACGGCGTGAGTGCGACGGTCAACCTGGCCACGGGGCGTGCCCGGGTGAACCATCCGCCGGACGTCACCCCGGTCGAGCTCGTCGCGGCAGTAGAGCGCGCCGGGTACACGGCTGAACTGCCCGCCCCGCCCAGGTCCGAACCCGAATCCCAGCCCGAAGGACCGGAGCAGACAGCCGCGTTCGAGGGCCGGGACCGACTTGTCGTCACCGCGCTGCTCTCGCTGCCCGTACTCGTGCTGTCGATGGTGCCGACCCTGCAGTTCCGGAACTGGCAGTGGCTGTGTTTCGTACTGGCCGCGCCGGTTGCGGTGTGGGGTGCGTGGCCGTTCCACGTGCGGGCGGTGCGAGGGCTGCGGCATGCGGCGGCGACCATGGACACGCTGGTGTCGCTGGGTGTGATGGCGGCCTTCGGCTGGTCTGCCTATGCGCTCTTCCTCGGTGGCGCGGGCGAGCCCGGCATGCGGATGTCCTTCAGCCTGCTGCCGTCCGCCGAAGCCGGCTACGGCAGCGCGCACATCTATCTGGAAGCCGTCGTCGCCGTACCGCTGTTCGTGCTGACCGGGAGGTTCCTGGAAGCGCGAGCCCGGCATGGCACCGGGCAGGTGCTGCGGTCGCTCGCCGAGCTGGGAGCGAAGGACGTCGCCGTGCGGGAACACGGGCGCGAACGACGCATTCCCATAGGTGAGTTGCTGGTCGGGCAGACCTTCGTCGTCCGGCCGGGAGAGCGGGTGGCCACCGACGGCGAGGTGGTGGAAGGCAGTTCCGCGGTGGATGTCTCGCTGGTCACGGGCGAGAGCGAACCGGTCGAGGTCCAGCCCGGCTCGGCGGTCGTCGGCGGTGCCGTCAATGCGGGCGGGCTGCTGCTGGTGCGTGCCACGGCAGTCGGTGCCGACACCCAGCTGGCACGGATCACCCAGCTGGTGACCGAGGCCCAGGCGGGCAAGGCGCGTGCCCAGCGTCTGGCTGACGCGGTGGCGGGAGTGTTCGTGCCAGTGGTGCTGTCGATCGCTGTCACGGTGCTCGGCTTCTGGCTCGGTGCGGGAGCCGATCCGCAGGCGGCCGTCACCGCGTGCGTGGCGGTCCTGGTCGTCGCCTGCCCCTGCGCGCTGGGGCTCGCCACTCCCACGGCGCTGATGGCCGCCACCGGCCGCGGCGCCCGGCTCGGTGTGCTGGTCAGCGGTCCGCAGGCGCTGGAGGCTCTGCGGCACATCGATACCGTCGTCCTGGACAAGACCGGCACCCTTACCACAGGGCACATGAGTGTCACGCGGGTCACGGAGGTTCCGGGCGGGATCGGCAAGGAGGCGGTCGTGCGTCTCGCGGGTGCCGTCGAGCAGGGCTCCGAGCATCCGCTGGGCCGGGCGATCGTCGCCTACTCCGGACGGCCGCTGCCCGAGGTCGCCGACTTCCGGGCACTGCCCGGGCTGGGCGTGCGCGGCCGGGTCGAGGGCCGGCTGGTGGAAGTCCGCTCGCCCGACAGCGAGCTCCCTGAGCTGTTGGCCCGTGCCTTGGACGCGTGCGAGACGGCCCGGCACACTCCGGTCCAGGTGCTGGTGGACGGTCGGCCCGAGGCACTGATAGCGGTCGGGGACCTCGTACGACCGGGCAGTTACCGTGCCGTGGACCGGCTTCGGCGCCTGGGGGTGCGGCCGGTGCTGGCCACGGGCGACCGCGAGCACACCGCTCGCGCCGTCGCCGCCGAGCTGGGGATCGATGACGTACGGGCGCGGTGTACCCCGGAGGACAAGGCGGAGCTCGTACGGGGGCTGAGGGCACAGGGCTGCCGGGTCGCGGTGATCGGCGACGGCGTGAACGACGCCGCCGCGCTGGCCGGTGCCGATCTCGGGATCGCCATGGGCAGCGGCACGGACGTGGCCATCGGAGCCGCCGACGTGACCCTCGTACGTGGGGACATCGAGGCCGTCGCGGACGCGGTCCGCCTCGCCCGCCGGACCCTCGGCACGATCCGGACCAACCTCCTGTGGGCGTTCGGCTACAACGCCGTCACCGTGCCGCTCGCCGCCGTGGGCCTGCTCAACCCCATGCTCGCGGCCGCCACTATGTCGGCCAGCTCCCTGCTGGTCGTCGGCAACAGCCTGCGGCTGCGCACCTGGCAGCCGAGGCGGACGGGTGGTGCGCGGTGACCGAACTCGCGGTGTGGCGGCCCTCTCGGCGTCGGCTCGCCGAGGCGTTCCTCGCCGCGCTCGCCCCCGTGGCGGCGTGTGTGCTGACGCTCGGCGGTCTCGCCGCCTGGACCGCCTCCGGGGCGGCAGGCAGTCCGGCGCGTATCGACGTCACGTCCGGGCGGGCGTTCCTCCCGTACGGGGACAGCCAGGAATCAGCCGCCTTCTTCCGAATCTCCAACTCGGGTGGCACAGAGGACGAATTGACGGGTGTGACCTCGACCGCCGTGGACCGGGCGATGCTCGGCCGCAACACGACGACACCCGGCAACGCCGGATACATGCGCCCCGTCGACTCCGCCGTCGTCCCGGCGGGCGGCACGCTGGCGATGTCACCGCGGGGCCTGGACTTGATGGTGACGGTGCGCGGTAAGTGGCGCGCGGGGGACCTCGTCCCGTTCGTGCTGCACTTCCGGCACAGCGGGCGGATCAAGACCATGGCGGTGGTGGTACGCCCCGGCACGGGCTGAGACCGGAAGCAGCGGAGACTTCGCGCACTCGTCCCTTCGCCGAGAATCACCGGGAACTCATCGCCCTGCCCGTCCGACTCCTCTCGCAGAACGGACAGGAGGTGGGATGGACGGGCTGGATGTGCGGATGCGCCAGGTCGCTTGCCGGCACGGTCGCGTAGAGGCCGTGCGCGAGGTGGATCTCGACATCGAGGCGGGCGAGCGGGTGGCGCTGACCGGGACCAACGGGTCGGGCAAGACCACGCTGCTACGTGCCGTGCTGGGCCTGCACCGCCAGGCCGACGGGGAGATCCTGGTCGGCGGCCGGGGCACCGGCACCGCGGCCGAGTGGGCGTGGCGGCGCCGGGCGTGCGCCTGGGTCCCGCAGAAACCCGCAGTCGGCAGATTTCCACTGCTGGGCAGTGAGTTGTTGGCGAGCAGTGGGGCACCGGCCGAAGCGGTGCAGGCGGCGGAGAAGCTGGGTGTCGGGTCGTTGAGCCGCCGACCGCTGCACACGCTGTCGGGTGGCCAGCTGCAGCGCATGTATCTGGCCCGCGCGGCCGGCTGTGTCGCGGCCGGGGCGGGGGTGCTGCTGGCTGACGAGCCCACCGCCGCGCTCGACTTCGCCGGGCAGGAGGAGGCGGCCGACGTCCTGCTGTCGCTGCCGGTGACCGTCGTGGTCGTCACGCACGACCGGGCGCTGGCCGACCGCTGCAACCGCGTGCTGGAGATGGCCGCCGGCCGGCTCAGGGAGGTCCGGTGAACAACCTTGCCGCCGCCGACCTCGGAACGCTCCTGCAGCTCATACCCGTCCAACGGGCCGGAGCCGCCCTGCTCTTGGCGGCCGTCGGCCTTCCGGTGATCGGTGTCGTGATCGTCGGGCTCGACATCATGCCGGTGCGGTTCGCGATGATGCACGTCGCGCTCCTGGGCATCGCGGTCGGACTGCTGACCGGGCTCGACCCCATGCTGTGCGCGCTTCTTGCCTGCGCCCTCGCCGGGGCAGGGGTCGCGCCGCTCGCCCGCACCCCGGACGGCCTGTCGGGCGCCATGGGCCTGCTGATGAGCCTGGCGATCGCCGCCGCGCTGCTCGTCCTGGCCGTGTCCGGGGTCAACGCGCAAGGCGCGTTCGCGCTCCTGTGGGGCTCGATCCTGTCGGTGGGCACGCCCGACCTGTGGCTGCTGGGCGTGCTCGCCGTCGTCGTACCGGCCCTGTTCTGGTGGCGCCGCCGCGACCTCGCGCTCCTGCTCTACGACCGTGAACTCGCCCTCTCCTCCGGGGTGCCCGTCGACCGGCTCACCCTCCTGCTGCTCGTGCTCGTCGCGGTGTCCGTCGCCGGCGCCCTCAAGCTGACCGGCGCGCTGCTCGTCGACGCGCTGACCCTCCTGCCCGCGCTCGCCGCCCGCCGACTGGGCACGTCCCTGAAATCCATCACCGCCTGGGCGGTCGGCATCGGCGTCGCAGTGAACCTCACCGGGTTCCTCGTCGCGCTGAAGCTCGACTGGCCGCCCGGGCCCGTGCTCGTCCTGACGGCCGGGGTCCTGGTCCTGGCCGTGCACCTCATCCCCGAACGGAGAATCCGCTCATGGCGCGCACCCGCGTCCGCACCGTCCGTGTCCCTTCCCTCGTCGCACTGAGCCTGAGCACCGCGCTGGCGCTGACGGCCACCGCCTGCGGCTCCGACAAGGCCGACAGCAGCGACAAGACCTCGAACCAGAACGGCGGCGGCCCTGTCGTCGTGGCCACCACCACCTGGGAGGGCGCCCTCGCCAAGGCCGCCGGTGCCAAGGACGTGAAGGTCATCGTCCCGTCGTCCGTGCAGCACGCCCCGGACTACGACCCCAAGCCCTCCGACCTCGCGGCGGTAGCGGGGGCCGACTTCGTGCTGTACGCGTCCTTCGAGCCGTACGCCAAGAAGATCAAGGAGGCTGCCGGGTCGAGCGCGAAGATGGTCGAGATGAACCTCGACAACGACGTCGCCACCACGAGTGCAGACGTCACGCGCCTGGGCAAGCTGTTCGGCACCCAGGATGCCGCCGCGAAATGGAACACCTCCTTGAAGAGCGAATACAGCGCGCTGCAGAAGGAGCTGAAGGCCGCGTGGCCGGGCGGCAAGGCGCCGGCCGTCGTCGCGCAGCTCTTCTCCGCCTGGTCGGCGAAGATGGCGGGCGCGGACCTGCGCGGCACCTACGGTCCGCATGCCGTGACCGCCAAGCAGCTGGCCGATCTGGAGACGAAGAAGCCCGCGTTCGTCCTGGACAACATCCACATGACGACAGGCACGGTGCTGCCGGACTCCGGTGCGCGGCAGGTGGAGATCGTCAACTACCCGGGCAGGAACCTGGATCTGCTGGCGGTCTACAAGAACGCCGCGAAGACGATCAAGAAGGCGATGACCTCTTCCTGACCTGGGGTGCGTCGTGAGTGCGAGGCCGCCCGGAGGCTCCGGGCGGCCCGCTCTCGTGGGGGTCAGACAGCCTGCGCGACGGACCTCGGCGCCTGCGCCGAACACCGCTCACGCAGCTGCGCCCGGTCCGGCTTGCCCGCCGGAGTGAGCGGCAACTCCGGTACGACCAGGAGACGTTCGGGGTGCTTGCGCCGCTCCAGGCCGTGCGCGTCCAGGTGCGCGCACAGTTCCTCCAACGTGGGCGCCGCCTCGCCCCGCGGCACGACGCAGGCGGCCAGCCGCTCGCCCATCAGCGGATCGGGCACGCCGACGCACACCACGTCCCGCACGAGCGGATGTACCGCCAGCTCGATCTCCACCTCGGCCGGACTGATGTTGGCCCCGCCGCGGATGACGACGTCCTTCAAGCGCCCGACGATCCGCAGGTTCCCGTCCTCGTCGATGAGGCCGAGGTCGCCGGTGCGCACCCAGCCGTCGGCGGTGCGGTAGCGGGCGTCGAGGTCGGGGGCGGCGACGTAGCACAGCGGGGTCATCGGGCCGCGGGCGACGATCTCACCGACACAGCCGCGCTGCGCCTCCCGGAGTTCGGGGGCGCCGGGGACGGCGATGCGTATGTCGGCGACGATCGGGTCCGGATGGCCGGCGAGGATGCCCGGTCTTTCACCGCGCAGGGGAGGGTCGGACAGCCCGGTGTGGCAGTTGACGCCGTCGGCCGAGCCGTAGAGGTTCACGACCGGGCAGCCGAAGACGCGCCGGGCCTCCTCGGCCGTGGCCTCATCGAGTGGTGATCCGCCGACGATGACCGCCGTCGGGGGAGTGAACGCCGGATGGTGTCCCTCCGCGATCCGGTCCAGCATCATCCGGATCATGGTCGGCACCCCCAGGACATGGGTGGGCTCGTGCGCGGCGAGCGCATCCAGCGCGGCCTCGGGCATGAAGTGATCCAGCAGGACGAGCGTTCCACCGTGCCGGGCGAGCGTGACGGCGGTGCCGCTGCTACCGAAGGCGGAGGCCAGCGGCACGAGGAAGAGGCAGCGCGGCGGCTGACCGTCCGGCATGAGCGCGGCGAGGAAGTTGCCGCGGCCGCCGGCCAGCGCGTTGTGCGAGTACGCCACCATCTTCGGCTCGGCCTCGGATCCGGACGAGACCAGGATGCGGGCGGCCAAGTCGGGGTCGGGGCGGGCCGGCTTGAAGGACGTGGGGTCGGTGCGCAGCAGCGCGGAGAACGCGACTGTCCCCTCAGGCGCTCCGGGCCCGGCGGCGATCACCGTGCGTAGCGAAGGGAGTTCGTCGGCGAGCGTGAGCAGCTCGGCGGCGTGGTGGTTTCCGCGGTGCTCGGTGGCGGCGATCACGGCGACCGCCTCCGACCGGCGCAGCAGGGAGGCCGCCTCGCGAGTGCCGCGGCCGACGGGGAAGGGCAGCGCGATGGCACCCAGCGCGGCCAGCGCCAGGTCGGCGATGACGGCGCCCCGGCCACTGGGGAGTTGTATGCCGACCACGTCACCGATGCGTATGCCGAGCCCGGACAGACCGGCCGCCAGACATCGCGCCTTGCGGTCCAGGGCGGTGTAACAGAGCTTGCCCTTGGCATCGATGACCGCGATGCGGTGCAAGTCGGCGACCTGGTGGGCTCGGTAGAGGCTGTAGAGGTCCAGGTCCGGGCAGGTGCCGTCGACGGCCCAGGTGCGGCGCAGCTCGGCGGGCAGCAGGTCGTGCAGGTCCACGGTCATGCGAAGCTCCAGGGGCCGGGCACGGCGGGGGCGCCGTACGCGTCGCGGTTGATCGGGCCGCAGGAGAGCAGGTCGGCGAGGTCGGTGACGACTGGGACGGCGGCCAGGCCGCGGTCACGCAGCCGCTCCAGCGCCTGGTCTGTGGACAGCTCTCCGATGTCGTAGGGGGCCGCAGACAGATCGGCTGGGGCAATCCAGCCGTCGGCGGTGCGCAGCGGGCGGCGAAACCCCGCCGGCTTGCGCGGGTCGAGTCCCTGCGCGGCCCGGGCCCGATGGGGTGCGGTGAGCACGTCGGCGGCGCCGAGGAGTGACGAGTCGACGCGCACCCCCCGTCCGGTGCGCTCCCGCAGCAGCAGCCCCGCCAGGATCGCCTCGGCGCCGAGCAGGCCGCCGAGCACGTCGAGCAGCGTCATCAGGGACGGAGCGGGCGGCTCGTCCGCGGGTCGCACGGCCTCGCCCACCCCGGTGCGGGCCTGCACCATGAAGTCGGTGCCCATGGGGGCCTGGGGCAGCCGGTCCGCCCAGCCGCTGGTGTAGGCGTAGACGAGCGCCGGGTTGGCGAGGGCCAGGCGCTCGCGGTCGAGGCCGAGACGGGCGGCCGTGCCCGGCGCCCAGTTGTGCAGGAACACATCCGCGTCGGCGGCCACCTCGCGCAGCCGCTCCCGGTCGGCCGCGGACTTGATGTCCACTTCGACGGCCTTCTTGCCCCGGTTCAACGCCAGCCAGCGCGCCGAGACCCCGGAGCAGGCGGGCGGCATCCCGCGCAACGGGTCACCGCCCGGCGGCTCGATCCGGATCACCTCCGCACCCAGCAGGCCGAGGAGGTGAGCGGCGAGCGGGGCCTGGATACGGCGCCCGGCTTCCAGAACGGTGAATCCGGTGAGGGGCAGGGCGTCGGCGGATCTGCCGGGCACGTACGCCTCGTCGTAAGAGTTCAGCTCCCAGGGCGCCGCACCGTCGTACTCGGCCGCACGCTCGGCGAGCGACCGCAACGGGCACACGTCGGCGCCGGACATCTCGGCGGCGTACCGGATCCGCTCCCAGGAGCTTGCCCGCACCGCATCGTGCAACGTCCGCGGGAAGGGCGCGCAGGCCGTGGCATACCGAAACTGAAAGGGCCGCCACCCCCGGCGTATCGATTCCTCAGGGGCCTCCAGGGTGCGCCAGAACGACGCCCACACCCCCGGATCCAGCGCCTCCAACTCGAAGACGATCCCGTCGGCCGACGTGAACGGCGGCCCGCCCGCAAGGAGTTCGACCGCCTCGCCCTCCTCGGCGCCGGCGGCGGCCAGGTACTGGGAGACCACCAGCAGCCCGGCCCGCTCCGCGCTGACCTCGACCTGTGCGACATTCCCGCCGCGCGCCCGCGCCAGCAGCCCGGCCAGCAGGCCCTGCACGGCCAGCACGCCGGTGGCCGTGGCGACGTAGTCGACGGCGAGACCGCGCGGGGCGCCGTCACGGCGGCCGTGTACGGCCATGATGCCGGTCGCCGCCTGGACGGTGGCCTCGTCGGTCGCGGTCTCTCCCCACGTGCTGCGGGCGGTGACACCGCCGATGTCGCCTCCGATGACGGTGAGCCGGCTGCCGCAGCCGCCGTCGGTCTCGGCGCCCAGCAGTCTCAGATGCTCCGCGATGAGACCGTCCGCCGGGCCCGGCGGGCCGGAACTCTCCAGACGGAGGCCGTCGAGTGGTCCGGCCGTCCGCGCGACGGCCGGTGTGGCTGGAGTTGCCATGCCTCTCCTTTCCTGACGCGCGGGAACCCGGGGACGGTCGCCCCCGACCTGTTCCACGGAAGAGGGAGTCGGACGGCCGGCGGCCGGGGTTCCCGCGGATCACGAGGAAAGTGACGGAGACCCGCATGGACGAGATCACCGGGATGCCCCACTGCCCGCCGGACGCAACGGCGTTGAGGGATCGCGTCGCCGAGTTCGTGCGCGGACGGGTGATGCCCTGCGAGCCCGTACTGGACGCCGGCGGTGCGGAGGCCGCCGCCGTGCTGCGCAGGCTCCAGCGCGAGGCGAAGGCCGAAGGGCTCTGGGCGCTCCCGCTTCCCTCGGAACTAGGCGGCCAAGGGCTGCCACTGCGGTCGTACGCCCATGTGGCCGAGGCCGAGGGAGCCAGCGACCACGGCCCGGCCGCCCTCGGCTCGGCACCCCTGCTCGACGCGTCGATGCTGTGGCGGCACGGCAGCCCGGCCGTCCGTGAACGGTACGCCGAACGCCTGGTCGCCGGAGACATACGGGCCTGCTACGCCATGACCGAGCCCGAGACCCCAGGCACCGACCCCTTCCTCACCACGACCCGCGCCGTACCCGCGGATGACGGAACCTGGAGGGTGAGCGGACGCAAATGGTTCACCAGCGGGGCGGCCGACGCGGACCTCGTCACGGTCCTCGCCCGCACGGACGGCACACCGCCGGACCGCGAGGGACTGTCACTGCTCCTGATACCGGCAAACTCGCCGGGGCTCCGTGTGGTTCGTGAACTGCCGGTGCTCGGCGCGGGCGGGCAGTGGGAGATCGAGTTGGACGGGGTCGTGGTCAACGACGACCACCTGATCGGCGAGCGTGGCAATGCACTGGACGTCGCGGCCGAACGGCTCCAACTCGGACGCACGCTGCGCTGCCTACGCTGGCTGGGGCAGGCGGGGCGGGCCTTCGACCTGATGCGCTCACGCGCGACGACCCGTACCCGCTCCCGCGGCCCGCTCGCAGACCTCCAACTCGTCCAGCGCCACGTCTTCGAATCGCTGCTCGTGCTGCGCACGACCCGCCCTCTCGTCCACGAGGCCGTGGCCCGCCTGGACGCGGGCCTCGACGCGCACGTGGAGGTGGGCCTGGCCAAGGTGGCCGCCGCCCGCACTCTCCAACAAGTGGCCGACGCGGCGATCCAGGTACACGGCGCCGCGGGGCTTGGTCCGGACACTGCTCTGCCCGCGCTGTTCCGCACCGGCAGGGCGGCCCGGATCCTCGACGGCCCGGACGAACTGCACATCACCTCGGTCGCGCGCCGGGTGCTGCGTGTTCCCTAGACTTCGTGGGGATCGATGAGGCCGGTGAGGGCAGCGAGCGCGTAGGCGAGGAAGTAGTCGCCCCAGATCAGCTCGTGCCGTGTCGCCGTTCCTGAGGTGAGGTCGTAGCAGCCGTCCAGGAGTCGTCCGTCGCTCGAGAGATGGGTGCGGACCAGTTCTTGCAGCACCTGGACGGCCCGTTCACGTCGGCCGAGCTTGAGCAGGGCCACCGCGGATATGGCGGCGGCGGAAGTGTCGAGGGGGCCTCCCGGGTGGGTCTCGTCCGCGGGCGGGACGGCATGGGCCGCAATCAAGTGGCGCGCGACATGTGCCAGGTCATCGGCGCCGAGACGGTGTATGGCGTCGGCCACGGCCAGCAGCAGCCAGGCCCGGCCCCGGCTCCAGCCGGGCGGCGGATCGTCGCACCTGACCCAGCGCGCAGGGCGTTCGTACCGCCAGGACCAGCCGAAGGAGCCGTTGTCGAGACAGAGTTCGAGATGGCGGCGCAGGTGAGCCTCGGCAGCCTGCTCATCCACCGTTGCCAGGAGCGGCACCATGCCCGGCACGCCGTCCACGCGGGCCAGGAGGCGAGGGCCGCCGAACGCCGAGCCCCACGGGACGAGACCGAGTTCAGCGTCATACGCATCCCGGCAGACGCGGGCGGCTCGATCTCGCAGCTCGGTCACCTCGGGAGTGTCGGCGAGCGCGGTCCCGTACCAGAAGATCAGTCCGCGGGCGGCCGTGTCGGCGTGCACCCAGTCCGCGAGTCGATCGGTGTACTTCGCCGCCGCCTCGCGGGCGCCATCGTTCTTTGTGTACCGGGCACGCAGCCACAGCAGCCCCGCCCAGAGACCGCCCGTCCACGAGCCGCGTCCGGTCGTCGTCCACCGGCCTGTGCGGGGGTCGGCGAACAGCGGGAAGCGGTCCCCGACTTGGGCCTGGGTGGCCACCACCCGCTCCAGGACGGAATCCAGCGCCGGAGCCACCCAGTCGGGGACATCAGGGCGGGGCTGCGGAGCCATGCCCATCAAGCCCTTCGCCGCACGCGCCGCGCTCATCGCCCAACGACCGAACGCCGCTCACGCACCGCCCAGGCCAGCGCCACCACACTCGCCCCCACGAACTCTCCGGCGACCAACAGCCATCCCGTCCCGTACCGCCCTGCGCCCGCCAGTAGCCCGAAAAGCGGCGGACCGATCGCGAACCCGGCGAAGAAACCGGCCGAAACCAGCGCCGAGTCCTGACCGGCCCGGCCGGGCGCCGCACGCTGCATCACCAGCACCATCGAGGCCGCGTTGGCCGCCACCGCGAAGAGGCCCACAGCCACCGCAGCGGCCCACGCCAGCGGGTGCGCGTACGCCGAGGCCGCCAGCAGCAGCGCCGCCCCCACCGCACCGGCGGCCAGTCCACCCGGCAGCCACGCCGCCCGGCCCGGCTGCCCAGCCACCTTCGACCAGCCCACCCGCCCGGCGATGCCCGCGATGCCCAGCACCGCCACCAGCGCACCGGCCGCCGTCGGTCCGAGCCCCAGCCGCCGCACGCCGTACAACGCCAGATATGTGTTCACCGACGCGATGCCGCAACCCAGCAGCAGCGAGAAGAGCGCCAGCCGGCCGATCGCGCCACGCGGGACCCACGAGGCCGGCGCAACCTTCGGCGGCGGGTCGGCGGGCAAGGCACGAGCCGCCCAGACGGCCGCCAGCACGGCCGCACCGGCCGCCGTCCACACCGCGCCCCGCCAGCCGGTCATCCCGGCCAGCGCGGCCAGCGGCAGCCCGGCCGCGAACGCGCCCAGCTGCACCCCGGACTGCTTCATACCGGTCACCGAGCCCCGCCGCTCTATTGGTACGGCGGCCAGGATCGCCTTGTTCGTGGCGGGGTTCGCCAGCGCCTGAGGAAGACCGCCCAGCGCGACCGCCGTCAGCAGGAAGCCGGTGCCCGGCGCCGAGCCAATCAGCGCCAGCGCCACCGCCGACACCAGCAGCAGTGCGACCAGGCAGCGGCGCGGACCCAGCCGGTCCACCACACGCCCGCCCGCCGGCGAGAGCACGGCCGCGGCCCCGAAGCCGACGGTCGTCGTCAACCCCAGCACGGTCGGTGACACCTTCAGGTCGTCCACGAGCCGTGGTCCGAGCGCACCGAGCAGGAACAGCTGCATCATCGAGAAGGCCATGGCGCACGTCAGCAGCGCCGTCATGGCACCTGTCGCCTGTGCCGGACCGTTTCCGGCCGCGGTCCCGATCTGACTCTGAGTCTGGCTCTGGTCCGCCGCCACCGACGTTCCTCCTCCCACCCGGGAATCTCCGGGGCTTCGAGAGAAGTCGGGCTCAACCGCCGAGGAGTTCCACCCCGTTACCGTGGCCTGGATCACAAATTCGGGGCTGAGGGGGGCATAGTCCGTTTTCCGTACCCCCCGGTGACCATGGAAGCGCGAATGCGAGGATGAGGCTGCCATGACTGCTGGGTGGTGTTCTCGCACGGTACGGGCCGCGGTGTTCGCGGCCTGCTGTGTGCTGCTCACGGCCCTGGGTCACATCATGATGTCGGGAACCGCGGTGCCCTGGTGGGCCATGACCGCGGGCGCGGTGGCGACGGGCGGTATGGCCTGGCGGCTGGCCGACCGCGAACGCGGACCGCTTCTCGTCGCCTCCACCGCGGTGGCCACGCAGGCCGTACTCCACTCGTCGTTCTCTCTCGCCCAGGCTGTCGCCCACCCCGTACCGTCCGGCGGGAGGTCGCTCGCCCAGCAGTGGCTCACCTACCTCCTGTGCGCTTCGCCATCGGGGGCGGGCTCCATGGACGAGATGAACTCCATGGGCCACGACATGGCCGCCGTGCACTCCATGTCTTCCATGGGCTCCATGCCTCCCATGGGCTCGATGGACCACATGGCTTCCGCAGCGCCCGCCGGCGCCGTCGCCCACGACATGGCCACCATGTCCTCGACCGGCATGCTCCTCGCCCACCTGCTGGCCGCACTACTGTGCGCGCTGTGGCTCGCGTACGGCGAACGTGCCGCGTTCCGCATCCTGCGGGCCGTCGCCGGCTGGCTCTTCGCGCCGCTGCGCCTGCTCCTCCGGCTGCCCGTGCCGCCGCACCGGCCGCGCGTCCGCGCCCGCCGAGCGGAGTCGGACCGGGCACCGCGCCTCCTCCTCACCCACGCGATCACCTCTCGGGGCCCGCCCGCCGGGACCGCTGTCGCCTGACGACAGCCGGTTCCCCGAGGCCGTCCCCACAGCCGTCAAGCCGTCGGTTCCCTGCCTCGGGCATCGGCCGTGCGCTCCAGCGCCCGGCCGTCCACCCCACCACCGGGTTCCGATCGTGTCGCCCGCTGCCCTGCGGCGCGCGCCGGCCGGACGCCGGATACCTGATTCCCGAGAAGGACAGATCCCAGGTGATCACTCCTGCCCTGCCTGCATCGTGCGAACGATCGAGGAAGAACTCGAGAGAAGACTCGATCACGGCCTTGGCCCTCGCCGCCCGCGGCGGCGAACCCGATGCCGTCGACCTCTTCGTACGCGCCCTGCACCGAGACGTCCGCCACTACGTGACGTACCTCGGTGCCGACCCCCAGAGCGCCGACGACCTGACTCAAGACACCTTCCTGCGGGCCCTCGGCAGCCTGCACCGGTTTGAAGGCCGCTCCTCGGCCCGCACCTGGCTGCTCTCCATCGCCCGTCGCGCGGTCATCGACAGCATCCGCTACAACTCGTCCCGCCCCCGCCTGTCGGACACGGACGACTGGCAGTCGGCCGCCGAACGCACCCAGCCGCGCGACCTGCCCGGCTTCGACGACGGCATCGCACTCACCGAGCTGCTGAACACGCTCCCCGACGACCGCCGCGAGGCATTCGTCCTCACCCAGATGGTGGGACTTCCCTACGCGGAAGCGGCTCACCTCAGCGACTGCCCGATCGGCACGGTGCGCTCGCGGGTCGCCCGCGCCCGCATCTCCTTGATCGCGTGGCTCGACGAGGCCGAGCAATCCGCGCCGACGGCCTCAGCCGCCTGAACGGTCGTATGCGATGGCCCGGATCGCCCGATGATCCGGGCCATAAGTACGGTCTGGCCAACCAAACGGTGTTCGGGTCATGGCGTGCACCCGTCGCTGAACCAGTGCGATGCGGCTGCTGACGAACAGGTTCCCGACGCAGGCAGTCCGGGAATCCGCGAACCCGCGCACTTCCGCCCGGGCGACGATCTCGATGACGACCCAGTGATCGGGCCGCACCTGCCCCTCGGAGATCTTGTTGCCGTGCTCGTCCTCCGCCCCCTTGAAAAATAGAGCCCTTCCATCAACCACAGTCCTGTGACCGCGTCGAACCTCGTGCAGCCTCGGCGGAGGTTGAGCACTTACCCGACTCTCGCGCCGGAGAGGTAGCTGACCACAATGAAGCAGGCCGCGCTCAGCAGTCGGCCAGTTCCGGGGCCTGTTCACGGGTGATGCGGGCGGAGCGCCCGGGCTCGCCGTCCGGCAGACCGGCGATCGGAGCAACGAGGTAAGCGTGCTCGGCGAGGCCCGTTCGCTGAGGCAAGCAATCCCGGGAGTGGAGCGAACGACGTGCTGCGGGGTCGGCCGGGCCTCGTTGTGCCGCGCGTCCTTGCTCCTGAGCCTCGAAGCGGGGAGCCCTCGTACGTCGGTTACCGTGCCCGACGCCGCACCACGTCGTAGCCCGCTCCGTGGCAAAAGCCCCGTCGGGATGGTTCCCGACGGGGCTCCGCCGTATCACCCGCTATCACACAGCTGTCACCAACGGGGCGGACCCTCCCGGACCAGGAAGCCCTGACCTGCGGTTTCGTGCCCGCGCTGGAGTGGCTGGACGGTCCCTACAACCTGTGCCAGGTCGTACCAAGTGAGGGACCCAGGATCAGGACAGGTGCGTCTTCCGGCCCGTCAAAGCGGTATTGCAGGGTGTTCGTCGGTGTCTCACTCACGCCTTCACGCTCTCACATCTCACCATTTCTCACGTGCTGGGTCGCAACCCCGTGCAAGCCGTCCCATGTTGTGGCAGCATCGCGAAGATCCTCCGCAGCCGGCTTCACATTCGGCCCGGCGGGACTTCGGTGCCCCAGGGATCGATCCCGAGGCGCATGACCCGGTTGTCGCCGCGATCGTGACCTTCTTGGTAACGGTCTTCAGGCGGTTCGGGTTGCGCCGCGCGGCCGGGGGCTCCGGCGCGGGGTGAAAGCGTAGAGGTCGAGGATGTCGGGGCGGGGAGCGATGCCGGGGCCGCCGGCCCGTACCCATGCGGCGATGTCCTCGGTGGCGGCCGGGTCGTTGACGAGGCCGAGCCAGACGGGACGGGCGCCGGCGGCGCGTCCTGCGGCGGAGGGCTGGACGACGATCACATTGGCCTGATCGCACACGTCCAGGCAGGTGGAGACCCGTAGGGGCGCCTGCTCCGCGAGGCGGGCGGTCTGCTCCGCGTGGTCGACCCCGGTCACCTTCGGGCTTCCGCAGCAGCAGTCCCTGCACACCACGATCCGGCACGGCGCCGGACCGGCGGGGCCGGCTCCCACCGGTTCATCGGTTCGTGTCTCGGACATGGCTCGTCACGCTCCTCCTCCGGGGAGATCCGCCCCGGTCTGGGTCGAGGAGGCGACGACGTGAGTCTCCTGGCTCTCGGGTCGCTGCTCGTCCCGTCCTTCCCGCCCGTCTCCGGGCGGTGGTCTGTTCGGGATCCGCTCGCCGATCACAGTGGCGGGACCGCGCCGGTCTTCCACCGGCTTCCTCGTTCCGCCGTCGCCTTGTCGTCGGGCATCGTCGCATCCCGGGTGACAGCGCGTCATCACCGCCCTGCGTGCGGACGGTCGGGGCGCCCGCCGCCGGGCGCGGTGGCGGACAAGGCCTTCGGGGCGTCAAGTGCCTGGCGGAGGGGAGGTTCTCCAGGATGCGGGTGTCCAGCAGGAGACTCTCGCCGAACTCCGTCATGTTCGCGAGGAGGGGGACAGGGGACCGCTTCGCGGAACGCTTCGAACTCGGCCTCGTCCGCGAAGGCTTCGGAGAAGATCGCGCCGGCGTCGACGTACGCCTTCGCCCGGTCGATCGCCGCTGCCAGGCCCCCGACGGCGCGAGCGTCCGTGCGGGCCGCGAGCAGGAAGTCCGGATCACGGCGGGCGTCCACGGCCGCCCTGAGGCGGCGGGCCATGTCCTCCCGCGGCACGACGGACTTGCCGGCGAGGCGGCCGCAGCGCTTGGGGTCGGCCCGGTCCTCCAGATGCAGTCCGGCCACGCCCGCGTCCTCCATCAGCTGCACGGGGCGGGCGGCGTTCATCGCTTCGCCGAAGCCGGTGTCGGCGAAGCGATGAGGACGGGCAGGTCGGTGACCCGGGTCGTCTGCCGGGCGCGGGCCACCCCTGGCGGAGACTTCACTCGATCGTGTGCCTCGCTGACCGGCCGGGCCCGGCCGAGGCATCCCTCGCGAGACCGCGTCGCCCATGAACCGCTGGGCGCACGCCCGGTGTTACCGGGCGGACCATCGCGGGCACCACGGAACTCAGCGACGACCCATGGGAGTTCGTATGAGCAGCCTCGACCACTACGACCACGACCCGGACGCCCTGGCCTGGGCCCGCGCCAAGGTCCGCAGGTCCGTCGACCGGGCCGAACGCGCCGCCCAAGACCGCGCTCTCAGTGCCGGGGAACGCGAGGAGTGGCGGCGCATCGCCTCCTATGTGCGGCGCGAACTCCTCACCCGCGACGATGTCGTCCACGCCGCGTTCGACGAGCGCCTGCCCGCGTTCCACGGCGCGGTCCCGGCACGGAACCCTGAGAGAGACGAGGACCCGGAAGCCACCCTCAACACCCTCTCCCCCGCCGAGCGCCTCAAGACGGCGGGGGCCGTCGCCCGGATCCGTGCCTGGATCGCCAGCGAGCCCGTCACCGCGGACACGGGCTTCGGGGACGGCTATCGCGAAGCCCTCCGTGACATCCAGGTCCTCATCGGGCCGACACCCGAGGAACATCCTGCGCAGGAGCACGAGGAGCCCGCTCGGTGAACCCGCCGACGCCTGTCCGTTACGGCTGTGTGGGATGCGACGTGCTGCTGTTGCTCCGTTGCAGGGCTTCCTGCCCTCGCTGGTTCGCGACCTGCAACGCCTTCAGATAGTCGGCCTGCGGCAGGCGCGCGCACTCCGGTGCTCCTATCCCGCCGTGCCGCCCCGTGACCATCCTGTCGGTGCAGGCGGCGATCTGACCGGCGCTCGCGTGGGTGGCCGTGGCGGTCGGCCGCGCGGGCGTGCCGTGGCCCGGGGCCGAGCAGGCCGTCGAAGCGAGGACGAGGGCGGCGAGTACGACAACGGTGGTGCGGGACAAGGGGTCTCCCGAAGGCACGGTGGCCGGTCTGGGCAGCAGACGGCCTGGAGGTACGGCGGCACGAGACCGGACACCACGTGCCGCGCCGCCACGCTATCGGACCGTCAGGTCGCCGACGACGCGCTCGGCTCGGGCCTGAGAGGCCGTTGACCTGAGAGGCCGTTGGCCGCTTGGCGCCGTTCAACGTTTGGTGCCGCTCACCGCTCTGTGCCGCTCACCGCTCGGCCGGAGCCCCCAGTCCCGTCAGCGCGCCGACCGGGTCCGGGTCAGGGGTGCCTCGGGGCCACCAGTCCTCCTGGCCCGGTTCCGACTCGTAGGCGTACCACAGTCCGTCCGTGCCGAGCCGGAGCTGCGCGTGCCCGTCCGGGTGCGTGAGGCGGTTGCGCCAGGGCCGGAACGCGGGCAGGTCCGCGGCCAGGAGCTGGGGACGAGCGCGGTCGAAGCGGCCGGCCGGCGGATCCCACGGTTCCTCCAGGACGGCGAGGGCCCCCGGTCCGCCCTGCCGCCATGCGGCGACCGCGCGCCCCAGGTCGCCCGGGGTCCGCCCGGCCGCGGCGGCCAGCGAGGAGTACAGCGGGCGGGTCGCCGCCGTGAGGCCCGAACCCGGGCGGGCGGCGGCCAGCCGTACCGCGTCCTGCCACAGCGTCAGGTCCGCGACCGGATCCTGCCCGGTGGTGAGCAGGGCGTGCGCCCGGGCCGCCGCGTCCGTGGCCAGTTGGTCCAGCGCGAGCGGGTCCGGGCCGCCGGGCGCCGCCGGGTACGCCGGTGGCTGCTCGGGGTGAGCGGGCGGCGGCAACGGTGCGGGAAGCGGCGGCAGTACACGCCGGGCGACGGCCTCACCGGCCCGTACTCCGGGCACGGGCGCGGGGCGCTGTTCCCGGGCGGCGCGGGCCGCACGGGCCGCGTTGCGCCGGGACAGCGCGTCGATCAGCGCACGCTCGCCCCGGCCTCGGAGCAGGAGCAGCACGAAGGGGTCCTGGTCCAACAGCCGGGCGGTCTGATAGCAGACCGCGGCGGCGTGCTTGCAGGGGTGGCCGTCGTCGGGGCAGTTGCAGCGCGGTTCGAGGTCGCCGGGTCCGGGGAGCAGCCGGACCCCGCACTCGGCGAGGGAGTGCGGCACCTGTCTGTCCAGCAGTGCGGCGATATGGCCCGGCCGCTCGGCGGCGGCGTCCAGGAAGCGGTCCCACTCCTCGTCGGAGAACGTCCGCAGCCGCACCTGCACCCGGTAGGGACGCGGACGGCTCCCCTGGACATACGCGAGGACGAGCCCCGGGGTGACGGTGATGGCGTCCACGTGCCCCCGGTCCGCGTACGCCCGTCCCCGGGCCAGCCGCGCCGCGTCGAGGGCGCCCTCCTCCAGCGCCGCGACCCAGGCGTTGCCCCACCACGTCCCGGCGAACCGGTCGGCGGAGTCCTCCGTCGACTTCTGCTTCGGCGTGCGCGTCGGCAGGGAGGCGAAGGTGCGCCGCAGCTCGCCGTCACGGTCCGGGGCCGCCATGGACCGCGGGTAGCGCGCCGCCGGGGGCGCGGCGGGCGGCGTGTCCCGGGGTTCCTCGGACGGATCCGGTGTCGCCTGCGGGCGTTTCGAGAACAGGTCCACCACCTCGGGCCGGGAGCGGGCGGACGCCTCCTCCCTCCGGCCGCCGGTGGTCGGCGGGGCGGAGGCGGTTCCGCCGCGCGGTGCCACCGACGGCGGGAGCCCGAAGGCTCCGGCGATCAGATCCCGGACGTCTCTGCTCCGGTCACCGGCCGCCCGCGTACGGGCGTCCCGGCGCCGCCGGGCCCCGGACAGCCGGACGACACGGGACGACTCTGTGCTGCCGCCGGGCGGCCCTGGTTCGGCGGTCGGTTCCCGTGTGCCGGGCGCAGCCTGCCCGCCGGGCGCCCCGGAGGCTCCGGGCCGACGCTGTGGTGCGCGGTCCTCTGCCGGCTTCGTGTTCCGCTCCTGTTCCGCTTCTGCCTCGGCCCGGGCGGCTTCTGCCCGGGCGGCGCGCAGGGCCTCTCGGGCGGCATCCCCGGGGCGTGTGGTGCGGGCGGGTTCCGAGGGCGCGGCTGTCGCCGCGTCTCCCTCGGTCCCTCCTCCGGTCCCGGTCCCGACAGGGGGTTCGTTCCCGGCCGGCGGCTCGGTCCCGGGCCCGCCCGGAGTCAGTGCGCCCGGAGTCGTCGCGCCCGCCCCGGTCTCCGCACCGCTGCGGCGGTCCGCGTTCGCCCGTCGTAGGGCCGCGCGTGCCGCGTCGCCCGGTCGGGAGTGCCTCCTCGTCCCCTCGGGCACGGTGACCTCCGCGTCCTCGGCGGGCGGCTCGCCGTCGCGGTCCTCCCCCGCGGCCCGCTCACGGTCCCGGGCGGCGCGCAGCGCGCGTCGCGCCGCGTCGGCGGGACGCCCGTCCGCGCCGGGTGTCTCCTCGGGACGCGTCTCCTTCTCCGCCCCGTTCACTCCGCCCTCCTCAGCGACACCAGGTCCTTCAGCTCACGGTCGGTCAGTTCGGTCAGGGACGTCTCGCCGGTGCCCAGGATCGCGTCGGCCAGGGCGCGCTTGGACTCCAGCATCTCGGCGATACGGTCCTCGACCGTGCCCTCGGTGATCAGTCGGTGGACCTGGACCGGCTGGGTCTGGCCGATGCGGTAGGCCCGGTCCGTGGCCTGTTCCTCCACCGCCGGGTTCCACCAGCGGTCGAAGTGGATGACATGGCCCGCGCGGGTGAGGTTCAGACCGGTGCCCGCCGCCTTGAGGGAGAGGACCAGGACCGGGGTCGCCCCGCTCTGGAAGCGGTCGACCATGCGCTCGCGGTCGGGCACCGCGGTGCCGCCGTGCAGCAGTTCGACGGGCACCGCGCGGGAGGCCAGATGCGTGGTGATCAGACGGGCCATGCGGACGTACTGCGTGAAGACCAGGGCCGAGCCGTCCTCGGTCAGCAGCGTGTCCACCAGTTCGTCGAGCAGGGCGAGTTTCCCGGAGCGCACGATGAGGCCGGCCGCCGTCCCGGTGTCCTCCTTGAGATAGAGCGCGGGGTGGTCGCAGATCTGCTTGAGCGAGCCGAGGAGCTTGAGGACCAGGCCCCGGCGGGCGATGCCCTCCGCCATCTCGATCGCCAGCATGGATTCCCGTACCACCGCCTCGTAGAGCGCGGCCTGCTCATGGCTGAGCGGCACCGGGTGGTCGGTCTCCGTCTTCGGCGGAAGCTCCGGGACGATGCCCGGGTCGGACTTCTTGCGGCGCAGGAGGAAGGGACGGACCAGGCGGGCCAGGCGCTCCGCGGCCTGTGTGTCCTCGCCGTTCTCCACGGCGCGTGCGTGCCGGGCGCGGAAGGACTTCAGTGGCCCGAGCAGTCCCGGGGTCGTCCAGTCGAGCAGGGCCCACAGTTCGGAGAGGTTGTTCTCCACGGGGGTGCCGGTGAGGGCCACACGGGCGGGCGACGGAATCGTGCGCAGGGCCTTCGCCGTCGCCGAGTAGGGGTTCTTGACGTGTTGTGCCTCGTCCGCGACGACCAGGCCCCAGGGCTGTTCGGCGAGCCGGGAGGCGGCCGTGCGCATCGTCCCGTACGTGGTGAGCACAAAGCCGCCGTCCAGGCCGTCCAGGGTGCGCTCGGGGCCGTGGAAGCGGCGCACCGGGACGCCGGGGGCGAATCGGGTGATCTCCCGCTGCCAGTTGCCCAGCAGTGAGGCCGGGCAGACCACCAGGGTCGGCTCACGACGGGCCCGGCGCAGATGCAGGGCGATGAGGGTGACCGTCTTGCCGAGACCCATGTCGTCGGCGAGGCAGCCGCCGAGGCCGAGGGAGGTCATGAGGTCGAGCCAGCCGAGGCCCCGCAGCTGGTAGTCCCGCAGCCGGGCGGCGAGGCCCGGGGGCGGGTCCACCGCGCCGACGCCTGCCGTCAGCCGGTCCCGGAGCGCGGCCAGCGCGCCGACCGGCACTGCCTCCACCGTCTCGCCGTCGACCTCCGTGCTGCCGGTGAGCGCGACGGACAGCGCGTCCACCGGGTCGAGCAGGCCCAGTTCGCGCTTGCGGGCCTTGCGGACGAGGGCCGGGTCGACCAGCACCCACCGGTCGCGCAGCCGGACGACCGGCCGGTGGGCCTCCGCGAGCGCGTCCATCTCGGCCTCGGTGAGCGGATCGCCGCCGAGCGCCAGCTGCCAGCGGAACCGCAGCAGGTCCTCGCTCTCGAAGAACCCTGTGCCGTCGGTTGCCGAGCCGGGCGCGGGCCGGACGACCGCGGTGGCGGTGAGGTCCTGCGCCAGGTCCCGGGGCCAGTGCACCGCGACCCCGGCCGCGCCCAGCCGGGTGGCCGCGACGCCCAGCAGCTCGGCCAGCTCCTCCTCGGACAGCGCGAGGACGTCCGGCGCCTCCTGCTCGACGAGCCGCTCCAGCGGCGGCCAGACGCGGGCCGCCCGGCGGACGGCGAGCGCCGCGTCCACCCGCGCGCGGGGGCCGAACGTCGTGGCCGCCTCGCCCGCCCACAGCTCCGCCGCGTCCACGACGAGGGTCGGGTCGGCGAGGCTGTGCACCTGCACGACCGCGGCTCCGGAGCGGCGGGCGCCCTCGGCGTCGTCGAACAGGTCGTGCGCCGACAGGTCCAGGCGCAGCGAGATCCGTACCCCCGCGTCCATGCCGGCCGCCACCTCGGCGGCCCAGGCCTGGGCCTCGGGCAGCCGCTGCGGACCGGCCGCCGCGAAGGGCCGGCCCGCGGTGTGCGCGGCGGCCGGGGTGCGCGGCAGGGTGTCCGCGACCGCGTCGAGGAAGGACCGCACGAGGGCCTCGGGCTCGGGCAGCAGCAGGGGGCCCTTGCCCGGGAGCGGGACGGCGTGCCCCTCGTACGGCAGGGCGGCGGCGATGGCCCTGAGGTGGGTGATGTCCTCCGGCTCCAGGGGGCCGGCGCGCCAGGCGTCGTCCCCTTCGGGGGTGAGTCCGGGCAGCAGGCGCCCGCGCGCGACGAGCCGGAGGGCGTGCAGGGCGGCCGCGCCCCAGCAGGCGGTGGCGGGGTGTGCGGCGGGGTCGCGCCGCGCCCGGGTGAGCAGCGGCAGGGCCTCGGCGACCGGCAGTGCCACGGCGGGCACGGTGCTTCGGCGCACTCCGGATCCGTGCCGGCGCACGACCGTCAGTTCCTCGGTGGCTCCGGACGGCGGTCGTCCGTCCTCCGGATCCCAGAAAGCGACCCGGCCGCGCCGGGGCAGCGGCTCGGGCAGAAAGACGGCGGCCAGCCGCGCGGGCACGACCGCCTCGGCCACGTGGTCTGCCATACGTCCGGTCACCTCCCGCCGTTGTCGCATCGAACGTCTTCGACTCTACGGGCGGGGTCTGACAATCGGCTCCGGCGAGCGGCCGGGCTCGGACGGTCCGGGGCCGGCCGCGGCCGTCAGGGGATCGTGCGCGAGACCACGTACACCGTCGGGTGCTGGGGGTCGGTCCTGTTCACGACGACGTCCAGGGTGGGTGCGGGGTTCTTCTGCGCATGGGTCAGCCCGGACCAGGGGCCGGGTCCCGTGAAGGCCCAGCCGACGATGTGCCGGTCGCGCTCGCCGACGGCGAGGTCGTCCTTCTTCAGCGAGGCGGGCGTGGCCTTCAGGGTGCTCAGGAAGCGGTTCAGGCCGTCGTCGCTCGTGCTGAACTGCACGTAGAGGCGGCTGGTCTTCCAGTTGTTCGTCTCGTAGGACGCCACGTCCGTGGCGTCCCTCGGGATCCAGATCTTGTACAGCCGGCGCTGCACCCGCGAGGGCCAGCCCTCGGTCAGTCCGGTCGCCGAGTACTTGTCCTCCTTGTCCTTGCCGCTGTTGCGGCTCTGGTTGGCGGAGATCACCAGATAGCCGGCGGGGACGCCGATGAGCAGGACGATGATCAGCAGGGTGAGCGCCCGGCGCCGGAACTTGTGCCACCCGCCCTCCGGGGGCCGCGAGGGCTCGTCCGGCGGGGACGACTGGCGCGGTATCGACACGGTGGTGGTCACAGCGACCCCTTGGCGGTGCGGCGGGCCTGCGCGTACCGCTCGTAGCGTTCGTAGCGCTCCACGCGGCGCCGGTTGGCGCGGCGGAAGCGGCGGGCGACGAGCCGGGCGAGGTCCGCGGCGCCGACCATCCCGGCCTCGGGGCCGAGCTGGGCGCGTGCGATACGGGCCTCGGGCCGGTAGCCGCGACCGGTCAGATGGCGCCGGAAGGCGTCCCGGGCGGGACCGATGAGCAGGTCGTCGGCCGCGCTGACCCCGCCGCCGATCACGAAGCAGGACGGGTCCAGGGCAGCCGCCAGGTTGGCGATGCCCACCCCGAGCCACTGGCCGATGTCCTGGAGCAGCTCGATGCACATCGCGTCGCCCTCGCGGGCCAGCTCGGTGATCATCGGGCCGCTGATGTCGGAGATGTTGCCCTTGACGTGCTCGATGATCCCGTATGCCACCGGGGAGTCCGCCGCGGCCAGCTCCTTGGCCTCGCGGACCAGGGCGTTGCCGGAGCTGTACTGCTCCCAGCAGCCGCGGTTGCCGCACGGGCAACGGTGGCCGCCGGGCACGACCTGCATATGGCCGAACTCGCCGGCGACGCCGAACTTGCCGCGCTTGACCTGGCCGTCCTCCAGGATGGCGCCGCCGATGCCGGTCCCGAGCGTGATCATCACGAGGTGGTCCTCGCCGCGGCCGGCCCCGAAGCGCCACTCGGCCCAGGCGGCGGCGTTGGCGTCGTTGTCGACCAGGACGGGGACGGCGAGCCGGCCGGCGAGGCGGTCGCGCAGGGGCTCGTTGCGCCAGGACAGGTGCGGGGCGAACAGGACGCGGTTGCGCTCCGCGTCCACCCAGCCGGCCGCGCCGATGCCGACGGCGTGCACATCGTGCCGGTCGGAGAGATCGAGGACCAGCTCGACGATGGTGTCCTCGACGACCTTGGGGCTCTTGGACTTGTCGGGCGTCTCGGTGCGGAGCTTCTCCAGGATGTTGCCGTCGGCGTCGACGACGCCCGCCATCACCTTGGTGCCGCCGATGTCGATGCCGACCGTCGGGACACGCGGGGCCGTCAGATGGGAACGGCGCTCGCGTGTGCCCACGGTCCGCAGGACGGTGGCCCGGGCGGAGCCGCGGTGGGTGAGGTCGCGGTAGGTGCTCATCGGGCCCGATTCTGCCTTACGCCGCGGCGGGCTTGCATCGTGGAGTCCCGGCGCCCGGTGCGGGACGGGACGGCCGCGGGCCGTGCGGCCCCCGCGGCTCCGCCGAGGCGGGTGCCGCTCGCCCGGCGCCGCCGCAGGGATCGCTCCACCCGGCGGAGCCGCACGGATCCCATTGCCCCGGGGGACCGCACAGGCCGCCTCCTATCGCCCCTAAAGACGGCCGCGTTCCAGTTCATGGCGCAGATCGTCCAGTTCGTCGCCGCCCGCCATCTGCCGGGTCAGCTCGTCCAGGGTGATCTCCTCGCGGGTGTGGCTGCCCACCATCGCGCCGCGCTTGAGCAGCACGAAACGGTCGCCCACCAGATACGCGTGATGCGGGTTGTGGGTGATGAATACAACACCCAGACCCTCGTCCCGTGCGGCAGCCACATATTTGAGAACCACACCCGACTGCTTCACGCCCAGGGCCGCCGTCGGCTCGTCCAGGACCAGCACCTTGGCGCCGAAGTACACCGCCCGCGCGATCGCCACACACTGGCGCTCACCGCCGGACAGGGTGCCGATGGGCTGGTCGACGTCGCGCAGGTCGATGCCCATGCGCAGCAGCTGCTCGCGCGTCGTCCGGCGCATGAAGTCGACGTCCAGACGCTTGAAGGGGCCGACGCCCCTGCGCGGCTCGGAGCCGAGAAAGAAGTTGCGCCAGACCGGCATCAGCGAGACCACGGCGAGGTCCTGGTAGACCGTGGCGATCCCGCGGTCCAGGGCCTCGCGCGGGGAGGCCAGGCGGGTCTCCTCGCCCTCGATGCGGAAGGAGCCGCCGTCGTGCCGGTGCAACCCCGCCACGATCTTGATCAGGGTGGACTTGCCCGCGCCGTTGTCGCCGAGAACGCAGGTGATCTCGCCCGCGTGCACCTCCAGGGAGACCCCTTCGAGGGCGCGGACATTGCCGTAGCGCTTGCTGACGTCCGCCAGGGCGACGAGCGCGGTGCGCTCCGTCACGTCCTGGGGCGCGTCCTCGGTCGTGTCCGTGGTCACGTCGTCGGTCATGTCGTGGCCTCCGCGCGCTTGCGGACCCAGGTGTTGAGCAGGGTCGCGAGGAGCAGCATCGCTCCGAGGAAGAACTTGAACCAGTCGGGGTTCCACTCGGCGAAGACGATGCCCTTGCTGGTCATGCCGAAGAGGAAGGCGCCCACCGCCGAGCCGATCGCGGAGCCGTAGCCGCCGGTGATCAGACAGCCGCCGATGACGGCCGCGATGATGTAGATCAGCTCGTTGCCGACGCCCTCGCCGGACTGGACGACGTCGTACGAGAACAGCAGGTGCTGGCCGGAGATCCAGGCGCCGAGGGCGACCCCCATGTAGAGGCCGATCTTGGTGCGCGTCACCGGTACGCCGACGGCGCGCGCCGCGTCCTTGTTGCCGCCGACCGCGAAGATCCAGTTGCCGGCGCGGGTGCGCAGCAGGATCCAGGAGGCGAGGGCGACCAGGGCGAGCCACCACAGGATGGTGACCTTGAACGGGACGCCGCCGACGGTGAGGGTGGACGCGAAGAGGGCCTGCGCCGAGGAGAAGCCGTCCATGTCGGAGATCGACTTGGTGGACACCGTGCCGCTGATCAGCTTGGTGAGGCCGAGGTTCATGCCGGTCAGCATCAGGAACGTGCCGAGCGTGACGATGAAGCTGGGCAGTCCGGTGCGGGTCAGCACAAAGCCGTTGAAGGCGCCGATCGCGAGCGTGACCAGGAGCGACACCCCGACGCCGACCCAGATGTTCGCGGTCATCTGGTAGCTGAACATCGAGGACACGAGCGCGGACGACGTCACCATGACGCCCGCCGACAGATCGAACTCGCCGCCGATCATCAGCAGCGCGACCGGGACGGCCATGATGCCGATCGTGGACGCCGCGTACAGCACCGTGCTGAGGCTGGAGGCTCGCAGGAAGCTGTCGGCGACGATCGAGAAGAACAGGAAGACGGCGAGCGCGCCCACCACCGAGCCCAGCTCGGGGCGGCCGAGCAGCCGCTTCAGCGGGGAGGTCCCGAGCAGGCGCTCGTCCGTAACCGTCGTCGGACTCTCGGGGGCGGATGCCGATGCCGAGGCGGTCATCGCGTCCCCCGCTTCGTGTACTGCTCCAGCGCGGCGGCCTGGTCCTTGGTGATGATCTGCGGTCCGGTGAGGACGGGCAGGCCGCCGCCGAGGGCGTTGGCGTTGTACTTGTAGAGCCAGAGCTGGTCGACCGCCTCGTAGCCCTGGAGGTAGGGCTGCTGGTCGACGGCGAAGCCGAGGGTGCCGTCCGTCAGCTCGGACGCCACCTTGGCGTTCAGGTCGAAGGTGTCGACCTCCGCCCGGCTGCCGGCGTCCGACCTGGCCTTCACCGCGGTGTCGGCGTACGGGGCGCCGAGGGTGACGACGGTGTCGACGGACTTGTCCGACTGGAGGCGCGCCTCCAGGGCGGACTGCACGTCCGGCATGTTGGTGCCGTTGACGTAGAGGTTCTCCACCGTGCCGTGGAACGACTTCTTCACGCCCGCGCAGCGCTGCTCATGGCCCACGTTGCCCTGCTCGTGCAGCACGCACAGAACCTTCTTGCGGCCGCGCTTGTTCAGCTCGTCGCCGACGGCCTCACCCGCGATCGTCTCGTCCTGGCCTATGTGGGCGAGCGCGCCGAACGCCTTGGACTCCGCCGAGCCGGAGTTCACCGTGACCACCGGTATGCCGGCCTTCTCGGCGCGGGCGACGGCGGCCTTCATCGCGTCGGGCTTGGCCAGCGTGACGATGATGCCGTCGACCTTCTGGTCCACGGCCGCGTCCACGAGCTGGGCCTGCTGCTGGGCATTGGCGTCGTGCGAGTACAGGAAGTTGATGTTGTCCTTGGCGGCGGCCTGCTCGGCGCCGCTCTGGACGATGTCCCAGAAGGTGTCGCCGTCCCCCGAGTGGGTGATCATCGCGAACGTCCAGCGGGGCGTGCTCACCGCGGCCCGGCCCTGGGCGGCGGCGGCGTTGCGGGCGTCCTCGGCACGCTTCCCGCCGTGGCTGCTGCACCCCGCCAGGGATAGGCCGAGCGCCCCTGCCAGCGCGATGGTTGCCCAGGTCCGAAACCGTGCCACGAGCCCATGCCCTTCTTGCGTAGTTCCTTGGAACCACCAAGTATCACCGACCGCGGATCGACACCGCAGGTCAGGGGGCTGGCGGGGCGGCGGGCAGATGCTTCGGCGCCGGGGAGGCCGGGCGCGGGGGCGGCGGGAGAAGCCCGAAAACTCAGGGGCGTACGAGCAGTTGGAACTCGAACGAGTAGCGCGAGGCGCGATACGTGTGCGTGCCGAACTCCACAGCGCGACCCGTGTCGTCGAACGTCGTGCGCTGCATGGTGAGCAGCGGGGCGCCCTCGGGTTCGCCGAGCCGCTCGCCCTCGACCGGGGTGGCGGCGCGGGCCCCGACGGTCTGCCGGGCGCTGTGCAGGGTGATGCCCGCGGCCCGCATCAGGCGGTACAGACCCGTCGACTCCAGGTGCTCGGTCTCCAGGTCCAGCAGGCCGGTCGGCAGAAAGTTGCACAGGTACGCCATCGGCTCGCCGTGCGCGAGGCGCAGCCGCTCGATGCGGTGCACCTCCACGCCCTCGGGCACCCCGAGGGCGGCGGCGACCTCGGCCGAGGCGGGCGCGACCGTGTTGGCCAGGACCCGGGTCGCGGGGCGCTGTCCGGCGGCCTCCAGGTCGTCGTAGAGGCTGCTGAGCTCCAGGGGGCGCTTGACCTGGCTGTGCACGACCTGGGTGCCGACGCCGCGGCGGCGCACCAGCAGGCCCTTGTCGACCAGGGACTGGATGGCCTGGCGGACGGTGGGGCGGGACAGGCCGAGGCGCCCGGCCAGCTCGATCTCGTTGCCCAGCAGACTGCCCGGCGTCAGCTCCCCGTGCTCGATCGCGGCCTCCAACTGCTGGGACAGCTGGAAGTACAGCGGTACGGGGCTGTTCCGGTCGACGCCGAGCTTGAGGGAGACGGTCGGATCCACATCTGGTTTCGGCACGGAGCGAGCGTAGCTCCGGGACCTGTTGACGGGAAGTTGTGTAGTCCGGTTGTCCGGACAAAGCATTGACAGGGTGGGGGGTGCGCCTCCAGGTTGTTCCCATGCGCATCGGACTCATCGGAGCAGGTCGGATCGGCAGCTTCCACGCGGCCACGCTCAGCCGTCACCGTGAGGTGGGCTCGCTCATCGTCACCGACGTCGACACGGCCCGGGCCCATGCACTCGCGGACCGGCTGGGCGAGACGGCCGCGCCCGGTGCGGACGAGATCTTCACCTGGGGCGTGGACGCCGTGGTCATCACGGCGGCGACCGCGGCCCACGCCGAGCTGATCGGCCGGGCGGCGCGCTCCGGCCTCCCGGTGTTCTGCGAGAAGCCCATCGCGGTGGATCTGCCGGGCACGCTGACCGCACTCGCCGAGGTCGACGCCGCGGGGACCGTGCTGCAGATGGGTTTCCAGCGCCGCTTCGACACGGGCTACGCGACCGCGAGGGAGGCCGTGCGCTCCGGGCGGCTCGGACGGCTGCACACGGTCCGCGCGCTCACGGCCGACCAGGCGCCGCCGCCGGCCGCCTATCTGCCCGTCTCCGGCGGGATCTACCGCGACTGCCTCATCCATGACTTCGACATCGTGCGCTGGGTCACCGGCCGGGAGGTGGTCGAGGTGTACGCGACCGGGTCGGACGCCGGCGGGGCGATGTACCGGGAGGCGCACGACGTCGACACGGCGGCGGTGGTGCTCACCCTGGAGGGCGGCACGCTGGCCACGGCGACGGCGACCCGCACCAACGGCGCCGGCTACGACGTACGGATGGAGCTGTCCGGCGAGCTGGACACGATCGCGGTGGGTCTGGACGACCGCACGCCGATCACCTCGACGGAACCGGCGGGGCCGCCGCCGGCGGACAAGCCGTGGACCGGATTCCTGGAACGTTTCGCGCCCGCCTACGAGGCCGAGGTCGCCGCCTTCGTCGAGGTGGTGCGGGGTGAGCGCACCAACCCGTGCGACGGGCACGAGGCCCTGCAGGCGCTGCGGATCGCGGAGGCCTGCGAGCTGTCCCGCCGGGAGCGCCGCCCGGTGCACGTCGGCGAGATCACGGGTCTTCGCCGCTGACCCACCCGCTGACGCGGTCTGCGCCACGCCTGCTACCAGCGCACCGGCAGGCTCCGCACACCCCGTATCAGCATGCCCGGCAGCCGCGGTCCGGGCGGGCCGTCGAGGGACAGGTTTGGGCAGCGCTCCAGCAGGGTTCGCAGGGCAGTGCGCCCCTCCAGCCGGGCCAGGGGTGCCCCCAGGCAGTAGTGCATGCCGTGCCCGAACGCGAGATGGCCCTGCGGGGCGCGGTGGACGTCGAAGCGGTGGGGGTCGGGATAGCGGGATCCGTCCCGGCCGGCCGAGCCGAGCCCGATGATCACCGGGTCGCCCTCGGCGATGGCGGTGCCGGCGATCTCCAGCGGCTCCGACGCGTAGCGGAACGTCGCGGACTCCACCGGCCCTTCCAGGCGCAGCACCTCCTCGACGACGCCGTCCAGCAGTGTCATGTCGGCGCGCAGCGCGGCGAGCTGCTCCGGGTGGGTGAGAAGCGTGTGCACGGCGTTCGTGATCAGGTTGACCGTCGTCTCATGGCCCGCGACGAGCAGGAGGAAGGCCATCGCGCGCAGTTCGCTGCCCGAGAGCCGGTCGCCGTCCTCCGCGCGGGTGCGGATGAGGTCACCGAGCAGGTCGTCGGCGGGGGCCGTACACCGCTTGTCCTCGATCAACTCGTCCAGGAACGCGGCCAGTTGCCGCATGGCGGCGAATCCGCTCTCCGCGCCGGACGGGGTCACGATCTCGTTCGACAGGGCGCGGAAGGTCCCCCGGTCGATGCCCGGGACGCCGAGCAGCTCGCAGATGACCGTGATGGGCAGCGGATAGGCGAAGGCCTCCACCAGGTCGGCCTGCCCCTTGGGCAGCATCTCCTCGATCAGCTCGTCGGTGATCTGCTGGACGCGCGGGCGCAGCGCCTCCACGCGGCGCATGGTGAACGAGCGGGCGACGAGGGAACGCAGCCGGGTGTGCTCCGGCGGGTCGACGACCAGCAGATGCCGGCCCATCACGTCCTCCTCCAGGCTGAACCGCCCGTTCTTCGTGGCGTCCTTGGAGAATCTGGGGTCGGCGAGGGCGGCGCGCGCCTCCTCGTACCCGACGATCAGCCAGGTCTCCCACGGGTCGGGCGGCGGCGTGCGCACCCGGTGCACCGGGCCGCGCTCGCGCAGCTCCGCGTAGACCTCGTGCGGGCTCTGTGTGAACCGCGCGCCGTACTCCCCCAGATCGATCACGGTCTTCCCCCTCCGTCACCGCTGCAACGAGCGGGGCGCCCGTTCAGTGCCCGTCCTCGTCCAGAAGTCCCGCGTCGTACGTCAACAGGGCGATCTGCACACGGTTGTTGAGTCCGAGTTTGGCGAGGATCCGGGACACGTGTGTCTTGACGCCGGCGATGCTCATGTACAGCTCCGCGGCGATCTCGGCGTTGGAGGCGCCCCGGCCGACGGCGACGGCGACCTCGCGCTCCCGCTCGCCGAGGGGCGCGAGCCGCTCGCGGGCGCCGGCCCGACGGGTGCCCGTACCGGCGCCCACGGCGTGCGTCATCAGCTGACGGGTGACGGCGGGCGACAGCACCGGGTCGCCGGCCGCGACCCGTCGTACCGCGTCCAGGATCTCGGCGGGCGGGGTGTCCTTGAGCACGAAACCGGCGGCGCCCGCGCGCAACGCCCGCAGCACCTGTTCCTCGGCGTGGAAGGTGGTGAGGACCACCACCGGGGGTGCGTCGGGGCGTCGGCGCAGCAGTTCGGTGGCGGTCAGTCCGTCCACCGTCGGCATCCGGATGTCCATGAGGACGACGTCCGGCCGGGTGCGGTCGACGAGTTGCTCGACCTCGCTGCCGTCGGCGGCCTCGCCGACGATCTCGATGTCATCGGCACCGCCCAGCATCAAGGACAGGCCGGCCCGCACGAGGGGGTCGTCGTCGACGAGGAGCAGTCGGATCGCGGTCATGGGCCTACCGTAGTGATCCCTCTCCCGGGCCCGCCCGGAGGCGGGCCGTCCGGGGTGGCGGCGGCCTGCGCCGGCGCCGGCCCCCTGCCCCCATCCCACCCTGGAGGATGCCGTGCGCTACAAGCTGTTAGGCCGGACGGGACTGCGCGTCTCCGAACTGTTCCTCGGCGCCATGACCTTCGGCGAGCAGGGCGGGGTGGGGGCGCCCCGGGAGGAGTGCGCGCGGATGCTCCACGCGTACGAGGAGGCCGGCGGCAATGTGATCGACACCGCGATCAACTACCGGGGCGGCGAGAGCGAGACGATCGTCGGGGAGCTGCTCAAGGGGCGGCGCGACCGGTTCGTGCTCTCCACGAAGTACACCGTCTCGCGCGACGGCACCGACCCGAACGCCGCCGGCAACCACCGCAAGAATCTGATGCTGTCGCTGGAGACCAGCCTGCGCCGGCTCGGTACGGACTACGTCGACATCTACTGGGCCCACATATGGGACCGCCACACCCCCGTCGAGGAGACCGTCCGTGCGCTCGACGACGCCGTACGTTCCGGGAAGGTGCTCTACACCGGCATATCGGATGTCCCCGCCTGGGTGGTGTCGCGGGCCAACACCCTCGCCGAGTGCCGTGGCTGGACCGGGTTCTCGGCACTACAGGTGCCGTACAGCCTGCTCAACCGGGACATCGAGCGGGAACTACTGCCCGCCGCCACCGCGTTCGGGATGTCTGTCGCCGCCTGGAGCCCGCTCCAGAACGGCATCCTGTCCGGGAAGTACACCCGGCCCGGCGGGCTGGAACCGGGCACCGCGACCCGGCTGCCGGCCGAGGCGATCGGCGACCGCGAGCGGACGGCGGCCGAGGCGGTGCAGTCGGTCGCCGCCGAACTGGGCGTCTCCTGTGCCCAGGTGGCCATCGCCTGGACCATGGCGCACTCCCCCGCCGTACACCCCCTGCTCGGCGCCCGCCGTCTGGACCAGCTCACCGACAATCTCGGCGCCGCGGACCTGACGCTCCCCGCCGAGCTGGTCACGAGGCTGGAGGCGGCGACCGACTTCCGCCTCGGCTTCCCCTCGGAGTTCATCGACGACACGGCGGCCTGGGTGTACGGCGCGGCAGGGCAGCGGGTGGTGCCGCGTACGGGCTGATGCCGCTCGCCGTCGGCCGCGGCCCGTTCCTCGTGGGCTGCTCGACGGTACGTCCCCCGAAGGAGGGGGCGGCCACGGTGATCGCGCGGGTCCTGCCCGCCCACCGCGGGCAGGACTTCGGTGAGCGGCTCTACGAGCGGGGCCTCGAAGACGTCCGGGCCGCGGGTGCCGAGGTGATCGGGAGAATCGTGCTCGGTATCGGCCCCGTGGGGCTGGAGTTCGCGCACCGGCACGGATTCGTCGAGATCGAACCGCTCTGTGGCCGGGGTCGACGAGGTGCGGCAGACACTACGGCCGGCCTGAGCCCGCCGGGCGCCGCCCATGTCCCGATCGGAGCTCTCAGGCCGGCCACGGCAGCCGGGCACGCACCCGGAAGCCGCCGTCCCCCGTACTGCCGTGGTCGAGGGTGCCGCCGGCGAGGGTCGCGCGTTCGGTCAGGCCGATCAGGCCCTGGCCGGAGCCGGGGACGTGCGGGACCTCGCCGGGCGGGGCCGGATTGCGCACAGTCACGGTGAGGCCGTCGCCGGGCGCGCCCGCGACCGTCACCGTGACCTCCGTCCCGGGAGCGTGCTTGCGCGCGTTCGTCAGGCCCTCCTGGGTGATGCGGTACGCGGTGCGGCCCACGGAGGCCGGCACGGCGGCGGGGTCCCTGACCCGGTGGTCGAGGACGACCTCCATCCCGGCCTCCCGGGACTCGGCGACCAGGGCGTCGAGCGCGGCCAGCGTCGGCTGGGGACGGCCCGCGTCGTCGGAGTCCCCGGCCCGCAGCACACCGATGATCTCCCTGAGGTCCTGCAGCGCCTCGTGTGCGCTCTCCCGGATCACCCCGGCCGCTCGCGCGATCTCCTCCCGGGGCGCGTCGGGACGGAACTCCAGGGCGCCCGCGTGCACGCTCAGCAGCGTCAGGCGGTGCGCGAGGACGTCGTGCATCTCGCGCGCGATCGCCTCCCGGGCAAGCCGCTGGGCCTGCTCGGCCCGCAGGGCCGCCTCGGTCTCGGCCCGCCGCGCCCGGTCCCGCAGGCTCAGCATCAGCTGCCGCTTGGACCGTACGAACATGCCCCAGCCGACGACCGCGACCGTCACCAGCGCGGTGACGAGGACGGCGGCGAGGTAGGGCAGGTCCGGGTCGGGACGCAGCCAGAAGAACAGCGGGACGAGCGCGAGCTGGGCGCCGCCCAGCCAGGCGGCGTACCGGAACGGCCGGTGCACGGCGACGGTGAAGAGCGCGATCATGGCCGCGCCCCCGGCGGTGTCGGAGAACTGGCTCACCGGGATCATCGCCAGGGCGAGCCCGAGCGGCCACCGGCGGCGCAGCCAGACCGCGGCGCAGGCCAGGGCGCCGAGCGCCAGGTCGACGACCACGATGACATGCGGGGTGTGGGATGCGTTCGTCACCGAGACCGCGGCCACGAACGCGAGGAGTACGGCCAGCACGAAGCACCCGGAGTCGACGACCCAGTCACGCACCGTGCGACGGGGCCGGCGTCCGCCGTCGGCCTCGGGGTCGAGTTCCGCGATCACGGCCGAAGGCAGGAACCAGCGGCGCCGGGGAAGTCCGTACGCGCCCGCCGCCCGGCCCATGGAGGACGGGGACTGCGGCGCGATGCGCGGGGCGGGGACCCCGGTCGGCGTGACGTCGGGTGCGGGTGCCGTGGCGGGATGGGCTGTACGAGCTGTACGGGCGTCGGCCCCTGCCTGCGCGGGCAGGCCCGTCGGCCGCTGCCGCCGCCCCGGCCACCTTGTCCGCGACGAAGGCGGAACGGGCCGCAACCCCTGTGCGGCCGTCTCGGGCCGAGGCGCCGTCCGCCCCGTCGAACGTGCCGACTCGTCTCCACTCACGGTCGACCAATCTAGGCGGCGTACGACGTGGGCACCTCCCCATGAGCGTGATCGGCGACCGAAGTCGCACCACCGAAAACTTTCGATGCGGCCCGCCGGTGAGGGCGGCACTTTCGACGCGCCCGCTCCGGGCCCGGCCGCCTTCCACGGCGGCGGCCACCGCGGCTGCACGGACTGGCCTGCCCTCGGCCGACACGCCGACCCCGCCCGGCGAATGTCCCGGCGGGCGGGGTCGACTTCGTGACCGACAGCACCATCTGCAGGCTTCGAGAATCAGGGAGAACAGAACAACTACGGCTGAATCCGCGCGTGAGAAGCCGGGCCCGGCTTGAACATTGCTACGACGCGAGATGTCCTGCGCGGGGTGTTCTAGCCGAACTCGCCCTCGCGCACGCCCTCTCGGAACGCCGCCCATTCCTCCGCGGTGAACCGCAGAGGCGGCAGGTCGACGTTGTTCGAGTCACGGACCGCGACGGCTCCGCCACCAAGGTCCGCCACCTCGACGCAGTAGGGTCCGGTGGTGCTCTTGCTGCTCTTGACCCAGCGTGCTTCCGTCAGGTCGAGCGCGTACAGTGCAGCCTTCTTCGCACGCATCAGAAGCTCCGTTCGACGCTCGGTTGTGCGTTCCTCATCCACCCTCACTCGGTCGGACCAAGCTCGCAAACCGGCGGTGGACTCGCGTCGACCGTCTCGGCCGACGGCCGTGATCACGAGCGCCGGAACGATGACACCCTGTACCCCAAGTCAGGTTGCTTGACGGAGCGTTGGGGAAGCTGAGGCACCCGACGGTGAAAACGGCCGCGCCCGCGTCCGGGGTGAGACAACTCCCATAGGACGCGGGCGCACCGCGTGATCAGCAGCCGAAGTCGATCAGGTTGAACGTGACGTAGTGGTCGGAGGTGTAGTAGTCCTCCTCGGATTCCTCACCCGTGACGATGCGTCGTGCGCCGCGCGTCGAGGAGCCGGGGGTCTTGACCGTGTACTCGTGGTAGTAACCGCTCGACTGCTTGGGCAGGACGCCCTCGCGGTTCTGGAAGACGATGCCGTCCTGCGGGTAGGGGAAGGGCCCGTCACTGTCGATGAGGTCGAGGGTGTCGTGGGCCTGGGACGGCAGGCGGCTGTAGCAGATGCTGCCTACGGAGGCGGCAGCGGCGTCCGCGGTGGTCGCGGAGACGGTGCCGCCCATGAGGAGGGCGGTCAGGACGGCGGCTGAGGCGCCGATCCTGGTTGCGCGTGGGGGGAATCTCATGGAGTCATGATGACGCGCGTAGAGCATGACATGTCAATGACAACTCAACAAAGTTTCCCGTCGCGTCTCATGAGTTCTCGGGACGTTAACCTGCGCCCCGGGTCGCAGGTCCCGGGACCTCGCAAGCGGATGCGGTCGTGGCGTACCGGCCACTCGCGGTGGACGGTACGCCGAACGCGGCGGTGACGCTCGCGGTGCCGCGGTCAGCCCACGTTCGTGGAGAACAGTCCGCCCGTCGGCCCCTGTTTGTCACCGCCCTGGGCCTTCTTCAGGGCGTTGGCGAGGCTCTCGATGGTGAGGGACTGCAGGATGACGCGGCCGTTGCCCTCCAGGGTGGCCAGGGACAGGCCCTCGCCGCCGAAGACCATGTTCATGATCCCCTGGCGGTTGAGGCCTCCGACGCGCTGGACGCCGTACTGGATGCCCTCCTCGAAGGCGACGACACAGCCCGTGTCGACCTCGATGCGGCCGCCGAAGTCCGCGGGGTTGAGGTCGATGAAGTTGCCGGCGCCGGCGATGATCACCGTGCCGTACCCGGTGAACTTCTCCAGGATGAAGCCCTCGCCGCCGCTCATGCCGGTGCGGCCGCCCTGGAAGGCGATACCGAAGTCGACGGTCGACTCGGCGGCCACGAAGGCGTCCTTCTCGGCGAACCATGCGCGCCGGCCGTCGAGCTCCAGCGCGCGCATCTCGCCGGGGAGCACTCCCGCGAAGCCGACCGTGCCCTCGCCGCCCTGTGCCGTGAAGTACTGGAAGGCCAGCGACTCGCCCGCGAGCGCGCGCTGCCCGACCTGCATGGCGGTGCCCATCGCCTGGCGCAGGAAGCCGCCCATGCCGCCGCTCTGGCCCGCGCCCTGGGGCTGGCCGCCGCTGTTCGACGGGCCGGAGAGACGGGTCTCCATCGTCACGTTCGTGGTCTTGAAGAGGAACTTGCCCGCCTCGCAGTACACGGTCTGGCCGGGGCTCAGGTTGACGACCGCCATCTGCATGGCGTTGCCGACGATTTCTTGCTGAAGAGTCACGAGGGGAGAACGAGGGAGCCGGTCCGATTGGTTCCGGGCCCCTCGAACCCGTTCGACCGGGCCCTCGAACCCGTTCGTCCGGACTCCTCGAACCCGTCCGCGGCGGCGGGCGGCAGCCGCCGTTCAGCCGCCCAGTTCCTGGTGTCGTGCCCGCAGGGCCGCCTCGCCCTCCTCCGTCAGGGAGCCGTACAGGCGCAGCCGGGAGATCCCGCCGTCCGGATAGATGTCCACGCGCGCGTGCGTGCCGACGGCCGCCATCGGAAGCACGAAGCGGTGGTTGGTGTCGGGCCGCAGGCGGGTGCGCGGCAGGATCTCGCGCCACTCGGCGTCCTCAGCGACCCCGGCATCCCTGGCGACCCCGGAGGTCCCGGCGTCTCCGGAGGTCCCGCCACCGCTGACCGACACCGACGCCCAGCCCGCCGCGTTCCCCTTCAGATACGCGGTGTCGATCTCGATCGCCCGGATCCGCGCCTCGGCCGCCAGCCGGTAGCGGATCCAGTCATGGCCCCGGTCGCGACGGCGCCGCGTCTCCCAGCCGTCGTCCATCTTGCGGGAGCGGCCCGGCCGGATGGTGTTGGCGGCGGGCGAGTAGAAGAGGTCGGAGGCGTCCTCGACCCGGCCGCCGTTCTCCAGGGCGACGACGTCGAAGGTGCCCAGCACCTGCAACCACTCGGGGTCGGGCACCACCTCGCCGTACACCCTCAGACGCGCGATGCCGCCGTCGGGGTGCTGGTTGACGCGCAGATGTGTGACCAGTTGCTCCGCCGCCACGACGAAGCCGTTGGCCGCGTGGCCGCCGACCGGTGTGCGCGGGACGAGTGTCGTCCACTTCACGTCGTCGGCGAGGAGGTCGTCAGGCGAGGGGGCGCCCGGCACCGATGTGCCCTCGATGGACACCCCCTGCGGGTAGTTGCCCCGGAAGTGCGCGGTGTCCACGACGATGCCGCGTACGACACCCGGCGCGCCCAGGCGGATCAGTGCCCAGTCGTGGTCGTCGGCGGCGGGCCACGGGTGCCCGGCCGAGGCGCCGCGGCGGCGCCGGGTCTCCCAGCCGTCCATGACCTTGCCCTTGTGCCCGAAGCGCTCGGGGTCGAACTCGGCACGCCCCGGCACCAGCAGGTTCTCGCGCGGGGCGAAGAACTCGTCGTTGGCGGCGACGACCGCCGCGCCGAGCCGGCGGTCGGCGAGGTCGGCGTGGTGGGTGAAGGGGAAGTCGGCGGTGCGGTAGTCCGCGTACGGGTCACCGCCGGCGTAGGGGTGTGCGTCGCCGGTGAAGCGGGCCGGACCAGTGGGATGCTGCGCCGTCACGGTGATCAGATCGTCCTTTCGGGGTCGGCCGGTGCGAGGTCATGTCAGTGGTCCCGGGCGAGCAGCCTGCCCTTCGGCTCGGTGAACTCGCCGTCCGCGACGATGCGTTCGCCGCGCAGCCAAGTCGACCTGACCACCCCGGACAGGGTCCGGCCGGCGTACGCGGTGACGCGATTGCGGTGCTGGAGGGCGGCGGGGTCGACGGTGAACGTCTCGTCGGGAGCGAGTACCGCGAAGTCCGCGTCGTGGCCCGCCGCGATGGCGCCCTTGCGGGACCCGAGCCCCACAAGACGCGCCGTGTGCGCGGACATCCAGCGGACCACGTCCTCCAGTCCGTGGCCGCGCCGGCGTGCCTCGGTCCACACGGCGGAGAGGCTCAGTTGCAGGCCCGCTATGCCGCCCCACGCCGTGGCGAAGTCGCCCGTCTTCAGGTCGGCGGTCGACGGGGAGTGGTCGGTGACCACGCAGTCGATCGTGCCCTCGGCGAGCGCCTGCCACAGCACGTCCTGGTTGGCGGCCTCACGGATGGGCGGGCAGCACTTGAACTCGCTGGCCCCGTCCGGGACTTCCTCGGCCGTCAGGGTCAGATAGTGCGGGCAGGTCTCCACCGTGATCCGCACGCCCTCCGCCCGTGCGGCGGCGATCAGGGGAAGCGCGTCGCCGGAGGACAGATGCAGCACATGCACCCGTGCGTCGAGTTGCCTGGCCTGGGCGATCAGCTCGGCGATGGCGGTGTCCTCGGCGTCCCTCGGCCGTGAGGCGAGAAAGTCGGCGTATCGCGGGCCGCCCTGCTGCGGGGCGGCGGCGAGGCGGTGCGGGTTCTCGGCGTGGACGACGAGGAGGCCGCCGAAGCCGGCGATCTCGGCCAGGGAGCGGGCGAGCTGCTCCCGGTCGAGGTGCGGGAACTCGTCGACTCCCGAGGGGGACAGGAACGCCTTGAAGCCGAAGACGCCCGCGTCGTGCAGCGGCCGTAGGTCCTTGACGTTGTCGGGCAGCGCCCCGCCCCAGAAGCCGACGTCGACATGGGCCTTGTCGGCCGCGGTCCGCTTCTTGGTACGGAGATGGCCGACCGTCGTGGTCGGCGGCAGGGAGTTGAGGGGCATGTCGACGAGGGTGGTGATGCCGCCGGCCGCCGCCGCCCGGGTGGCCGTCCAGAAGCCCTCCCACTCGGTGCGGCCCGGGTCGTTGACATGGACGTGGGTGTCGACGAGACCGGGCAGCAGGACGTCGTCGCCGAAGTCCTCCAACTGGGCTCCGGCCGGCACCGGTGCGTCGTAGGGCAGGACGGCCGTGATCGTGCCCCCGGCGACCGCGACGGACGCGGCGCGCGTCCCCTCGGGCGTGATGACGCGCCTCGATCGCAGCACCAGTTCAGCGTCGGACACCCGAGCCCCTCTCTCCGCGCCGTCGTCGCTTCCGGGAGCGGGACGGGCGCCCGCCCAAGGAATTCAACGTTCTGTTGAAGGAGTCTTCCCCCCGCCCCCGGCGCCGTCAAGGGCGGGACCACCGTCCGGCGCTCCCGGCGTACACCTCCTGAGTCTTTCTGCAAGGCGGAAGTAGGCTTCCAGTGAGCAGAACATCGCTCCGTACCAGCGGGGAGTCAACCGCCTGCCGGGTAGGCTGCTGCCCTTCCCGCCCGTCCCGAAAGGAACGCGCCGTGCCCACGTCGACGTCCAGCGCCAGCGACGCCCCCGCCAAGTCCGCCACGGGCGGGGTGCAGTCCCTTGAGCGCGCCTTCGACCTGCTGGAGCGAATGGCGGACGAGGGCGGCGAGGTCGGCCTCAGCGAGCTGTCCGCGAGCAGCGGGCTGCCGCTGCCGACGATTCACCGTCTGATGCGCACGCTGGTGGCCTGCGGCTATGTACGCCAGCAGCCCAACCGCCGCTATGCGCTCGGCCCCCGGCTGATCCGGCTCGGCGAGTCGGCGTCCCGGCTGCTCGGCACCTGGGCACGCCCCTGTCTCGCGCGGCTGGTGGAGGAGACCGGCGAGACCGCGAACATGGCACTGCTCGACGGCGACGAGATCGTGTACGTGGCGCAGGTGCCGTCCAAGCACTCGATGCGGATGTTCACCGAGGTGGGCCGCCGGGTGCTGCCGCACTCCACGGGCGTGGGCAAGGCGCTGCTCGCCTCCACGCCGGACGACGAGGTGCGCGCCTTGCTGGCCCGCACGGGTATGCCCGCCGCGACGGACAAGACCATCACCACGCCGGAGGCCTTCCTCGCCGCGCTGGAGGAGGTGCGCCGACTCGGGTACGCGGTCGACGACAACGAGCAGGAGATAGGGGTCCGGTGCCTCGCGGTGTCCGTGCCCGGCGCCCCGACGGCCGCGGCGATCTCCATCTCCGGCCCGGCGGGCCGGGTCACCGACGCGGCGACGGAGCGGATCGTGCCGGTGCTCCAGCAGGTGGCGCGGGAACTGTCCGAGGCCCTGGCGGGCACGGGGACCTGACCACCGGACCGACCACCGCCGCACCGCCGGTCAGCCGCGCCCCGGCTCCCCGAACCCTTCCACCGCTTCACGGACCTCCGCGAGCGCCCTGGCCAGGGCGCTCACCGAGCCGATCGCGCCGGCGATCAGCAGCAGGGAGCGGCGCAGACGGGGGATCTCCGGAACACCGCCCGCGACCATCGCGGCGAGCACGGCGAGTTCGTCCTCGGCGATGCCCCGGTCGGCGAACTCTGCCGGGAGAGTGGCGAGTTCACGGCGCAGCCGGGACACCGCGGTCCGTAGTTCCGCCACCCTCGGATCCTCGTCGCTGCCGGTCACCGGTCTCTGCCCCAAGCTCCGCAACACAGCTTCCCCCCTCGCACCGCGTCGTGCGCACGGCTGCGCACCGCCGCCCGGCACCCCGTGGCGTCGGCCCGGCGCCCGGGGACGCGGGTCAGTAAACGCCACGGGGTACGCCGGGCGCCACCACGCGGACCGAAATTCAGTCCCGGGCGCCGCACGGCCGCCGCGGGGTCAGGTATGCAGGACGTATGACGCGAAGTGAAGACGGCCGGGACGGCGGACGGGACGAGGTCGCCGGGCTGCTCCTCGCCGCGGGCGGAGGACGGCGGCTGGGGGGCCGTCCGAAGGCGCTGCTCGTGCACCGGGGACGACCGCTGGTGGAGTACGCGGCGGGCGTGCTGAGGGCGGCCGGGTGCGGTCGCGTCCATGTGGTCCTGGGAGCGGCGGCCGGGGACGTACGGGAGCGCGCGGACCTGTCCGGCTGCGTGCTGGTGGACAACCCGGACTGGGAGCAGGGCATGGGTTCCTCGCTGCGCGCCGGACTCGGCTCGCTCGCCGGTACGGGCGCGCGGGCCGCCCTGGTCTCGCTCGTCGACCAGCCCGGCATCGGCCCGGAGGCGGCGGCACGGGTCCTCGCCGCGTACGAGGACGGGACCTCGCTGGTCTCGGCCGTGTACGGAGGCGTCCGGGGCCATCCGGTCCTCCTCGGGACCGCTCACTGGGCCGGGATCGCGGCCTCCGCCACCGGGGACCGGGGAGCCCGCGCCTATCTGAAGGAACACGAGGACGCGATCCGGCTCGTCGAGTGCGGGGACGTGGCGCGGCCGTACGACATCGACACCGAGGGCGACCTGGTCCACCTGGAATGAACCCTGAGGTCCGCCTCGGGGTACACGGTGGCACGGAGCGCCACCGTGCCTCGAAGCGGAGAATCTCGACATCAACAGATCATTGAGCTTCCACCATGAGGAAACTAGTATCCACTGATCAGAAGCATCTGACTGCTCACAGGCGTGGTCAGCCGCATCCGGATCGCCTGGCACCCGGTGCCGTACGCCCGTGCCACAGCGTCCTCACGTCAGCTCGCCGAAGGAAGTGACAGCTCATGTCCGCACCAGCGTCGTCGCCGGTCGTCATCGACGCCGAGCCCCTGCCGCGGCAGGACGAGGTCCTCACCGAGCCGGCCCTCGCCTTCGTGGCCGAGCTGCACCGCCGGTTCACGCCCCGGCGTGACGAGTTGCTCGCCCGCCGGGGCGAACGCCGCGCCGAGATCGCGCGCACCTCGACCCTCGACTTCCTCCCGGAGACCGCCGCGATCCGCGCGGACCACACCTGGCGGGTGGCCCCCGCACCCGAGGCCCTGAACGACCGCCGGGTCGAGATCACCGGCCCCACCGATCGCAAGATGACCATCAACGCCCTCAACTCGGGGGCTAAGGTCTGGCTCGCGGACTTCGAGGACGCCTCCGCGCCCACCTGGGAGAACGTGGTCCTCGGCCAGCTCAACCTGATCGACGCCTACACCCGGGCCATCGACTTCACCGACCCGGCGACGGGCAAGTCGTACGCCCTGCGCCCCGACGCGGAACTGGCGACGGTCGTCACGCGGCCGCGCGGCTGGCATCTGAATGAGCGTCATCTGCTGGTCGACGGGGAGCAGGTGCCGGGCGCGTTCGTCGACTTCGGCCTGTACTTCTTCCACAACGCCCGGCGCCTGCTCGACCTCGGCAAGGGCCCCTACTTCTATCTGCCGAAGACGGAGTCGCACCTGGAGGCCCGCCTCTGGAACGACGTTTTCGTCTTCGCCCAGGACCGTCTCGGCATCCCGCAGAGCACCATCCGCGCCACCGTCCTGATCGAGACGATCACGGCGGCCTACGAGATGGAGGAGATCCTCTACGAACTCCGCGACCACGCCTCGGGGTTGAACGCGGGCCGCTGGGACTACCTCTTCTCGATCGTCAAGAACTTCCGGGACGGAGGGGCGAGGTTCGTCCTGCCGGACCGCAACGCGGTCACGATGACAGCGCCGTTCATGCGCGCGTACACCGAACTCCTCGTCCGCACCTGTCACAAGCGCGGTGCGCACGCGATCGGCGGCATGGCGGCGTTCATCCCCTCCCGGCGTGACGAAGAGGTCAACCGGGTCGCCTTCGAGAAGGTCAAGGCGGACAAGGACCGTGAGGCGGCCGACGGCTTCGACGGCTCCTGGGTCGCCCACCCCGACCTGGTCCCGATCGCCATGGCGTCCTTCGACCGGGTCCTCGGCGACCGGCCGAACCAGAAGGATCGGCTGCGTGAGGACGTGGACGTCAAGGCGGCCGACCTGATCGCCGTCGACTCCCTGCACGCCAAGCCGACGTACCCGGGCCTGGTCAACGCCGTCCAGGTCGGCATCCGCTACATCGAGGCCTGGCTGCGTGGTCTCGGCGCGGTCGCCATCTTCAACCTGATGGAGGACGCGGCGACCGCGGAGATCTCCCGCTCCCAGATCTGGCAGTGGATCAACGCGGGCGTCGAGTTCGAGAACGGCGAGAAGGCGACCGGTGACCTGGCCCGCAAGGTCGCCGCCGAGGAACTCGCGCACATCCGGGCCGAGATCGGCCCGGAGACCTTCGCGGCCGGCCACTGGCAGCAGGCCCACGACCTCCTGCTGAAGGTGGCGCTGGACGAGGACTACGCGGAGTTCCTCACCCTGCCGGCGTACGAGCAGCTCGCCGGCTGACCCGCTCCGCCGGGGTTCGCCGGCCGGTTCACTCCGCGGTCTTCTCCGAGTGGCCCAGGGGCTTTCCCGGGGCCACCCGGTCGCGTACGAGGCGCTTGACCGCCGTGGGCTCGGGGAAGCCCTGCTCACGGCGGTCCCAGACGACCTCGTCGTTCACCCGTACGACGAAGACCCCGCCCTTGCCCGGCTTGAGCGCGAGTTCCGTCAGCTCGGTCTCGAACGTCGTCAGCAGTTCCTGTGCCAGCCAGGCCGCGCGGGGCAGCCAGCGGCACTGGGTGCAGTACTCGATCTGGACGCGGTACTCGTCGTCCGTGGGGGTGTCCGTCATCCCAGATGCACCGACCAATCCTGTTGTGCCGCCGGTTTGCCGTGCAGGTCGGGGACCCGCTTGAGCCAGTCCGGCCGGCCTTGCTGTGTCCGCGCCGCGCGCAGGGCCTCCTCGGCGGCGAGTTCCTCCCGGGTGGGGAAGTCGGTGGGCAGCCAGGACTCGGAGGCCTTCACCCGCGCGGAGAGGTAGTCCACGTAGGCCCTGCGGACCTCGGCGGGCGTGGCGAAGCCCGGTTCGCCGCTCAGCCAGGCGTCCGGGACCTCCTCGGTGATCTCGCGCAGCAGCTTCTCGGTCACCTTGGGCGCGAGGTCGTCCTCGGCGGCCCGCATGTCCGGGGCGAAGTGGCCGAGGGCGTGATGACGGAAGTCGTACGCCTTCTCCGGCGCGGAGGCGTCCCAGCGGTGGTGGAAGACGAGGGCGGCACCGTGGTCGATCAGCCACAGCCGCGGGGGTGCCGTGCCGAAGACGGGCCAGACCATGAGGTTGGAGCTGTGGACCGTGCGGTCGACGTTCACGGTCAGGGCGTCGAGCCAGATGATCCGGCCCGCCTCCACAGGATCGACCGTGCAGGCCTGAGCGACCTCGGGGGTGAAGTCCCGGGCGCCCGGCAGATAGTCCATGCCGAGATTGAGACCGGGGCTCGCGTTCAGCAGGTCGCGCACCTCCTGGTGGGGTTCGTGCGCGGCGATCGCGGGGTCGAAATGAGCGAGCACCAGTTCCGGGACGCGCAACCCGAGCCTGCGGGCCAGCTCCCCCACGATGATCTCGGCGACCAGCGCCTTCACGCCCTGCGCGGAGCCGGTGAACTTGACGACGTAGGTCCCGAGGTCGTCGGCCTCGACGATCCCGGGCACGGAGCCTCCGGATCGCAGGGGTGTGACGTAGCGGGTGGCGGTGACCTCCCTCAGCATCTTCCCTGGCTCCACGGCTCATCCGCCTTACGTTTCACGGCCCACCTCCACAAAACGGCGGCGGTGCGCCCCTTGCTTCCGTCCCCCGGCATGAAGTGAGCATAGTAACCAGGCGTGACAGCCGGAGGAGTGCGCGAGCCATCGCGCCTGCGTCACGACGGACCCACAGGTGTGCCGCAGTACAGGGAGCACCGGGCCGCATCGGCCGATCCGGCTGTCGGCGAGAGGTCACCTGACCTCGGTGTCCGCAGCCGGGCGTGCCGGGTCTTTCCGGGGCCGCGGGCGGCCCCGGAGAAAGGCCGACGCCACGCCCACGGCCGCCGCGAGCACGACGGTGCCGATGGTGATCACGGCGAATCCCTGACGGGAGGCGTGCGTGGTGTCGCCGGCGAAGCTGGCGAACAATGAGCCGAACAACGACACACCGATGGCCTCGGTCCCGAGCCGGACGGTGTTGACCCAGCCGGCCGCCATGCCCGCCTCGCTGTCCGGCAGCTGCGCCAGCGCCTCGCCGTCCACCAGGCCGGCCTGAAGCCCGAACCCGACGCCGACGACCGCCATGGACAGCGCCATCCAGGCCTGGCCCACGGGGGCGGCCGCACCCGTCGCCACCAGGCCCGCCACCAGCAAGGCGATGCTCCGGACAAACACCTTGTCGACGCCCGTCCCCCGAGCCACCAGGCGGCCGGCGACCAGGGGGGCGACAAGGACGGGCAGGGTCAGGAACATAAGAACCGCCGTCGGTCGCCCTGCGGCACACCGTGTGGTCCTCCATCGACGCCTGCGCGGGCCCTGCGGAACGGGCCCTGCGCGTCGTGCAGTTGATCCTGGGGACGCCCGCCCTGCTCGCCCGCTTCCTGGAACGCCAGACGCAGTGGCGCGACGAGCTGGCGGCGGAGCTGGCCCGCCGGCTCGACCTCGACCCCGCGACGGAGCTGTACCCGCACCTGGCCGCGGGGATGGCCCTGACGGCGTTCGACACCGTGTTGCAGCGGTGGAGCGACGGCGTCGAGGACCCCGCCGCGCTGACCGACCGGGCCCTCGCCATCATCACGCCGGCCCTGGACTCCGTGCTGCGGTCCGGGGCGCCCGGCGATCATCCCTCGGCGTACTGACGGACGGCCAGGGCGGGGCGAACCCCGTCGTGCGACGGGGGCCGCTCCGCTCGGGACGTCACAACGGCCGTGGCGGCCGGCTAACGAGAGGCGCCGACGGCGGGTTCGGGCGCCTCGCCGCTGCGGACCGAGGTGCCGCCCCGTCCGGCCAGCCGGCACCCGAGGCAGTTCGCATGGCCCTGGCGCGCGGAGAGGTCCCTCACGCGCATGCCCCGCTGGTCGGTCGGCCGCAGGCCCGGCGGCTTGCCCCAGCCCGCGAGGTGCAGGAACCAGGTGACCAGCACGGACACCACGACGAGTCCGAGCCCCAGCCAGATCCCCGCACGCCAGCCGCAGACGCCCGCACCGATCAGCAAAGACCCTGCGGTGGCGAGGGCGCTGCCCGTCCACCCGGCCAGGGTGTGGCCTTCCTCGTGCCCCTGTTCGCTCACGTGCCCGCCTCCCCCTGCTCCCCCGACCGGCCCCTACGCGTCACGGCCCGTCGACGGCGCTCTGTATGATGCCTTATCGAGTAAGGAATTTATCTTAGTGACTAAGGGGAGCGCAATGGAGGGCAAGCCGCGCCCAGCCGCCTCCGCCTCGGACGCCATCAGCGCACTGGACGACCTCGTCGCGACGAGTGTCGTGGGGCAGCAGGAGTTCGCCCGCAACCTCGGGCTGAGCGTCATGGACCTCATCTGCTTCGCCCATGTCCTCGCGGCCGGGGACTCCGTGGTCACCGCCGGCGATCTGGCCGCGCGCGCCCATGTCACCACCGGTGCGGTGACGGGCATCCTCAATCGCCTGGAGCAGGGCGGGTTCGTCACCCGGGAGCCCGACCCCACCGACCGGCGGCGGGTGCGGGTCGTCGCCGTTCCGGCCGCCGCCGACCGGGTGCAGGCCGTCCACGGCCCCTACCACGCGCTGCTCGCGGAACTGTTCTCGCAGTACACGCCGGACGAGACCGCCGTCATCGCCGACTGGTTCCTGCGCGCCTCCGCACTGGCCCGCACCTACCTGACGGACTCGTGCGAGGCCTGAGCCGCCACCGAGCAGTCGTCCGTCCGCACAGGTCGGCTGATCGTCGGTCAGCGGCCAGGGGTCAGCGGCAGGCCAGCGGGTTCGGCAGGGGCAGATAGCGCGCGTCCGCGCCGTCCGCGCCCGTCCAGCGCAGCAGCAGGTTCGTCTTGCCGGGGAGGGTGGGCGAGGCCAGCAGGGCGGGGATCTCGGGGACGGGGTGGCGGGCCAGTTCCGCGCGGGCGGCGGGCCACGGGTTCCAGCCGGGGTGGCGCTCCGACAGCAGCGCGGCCACCTCGGTGAGGTTGTTGACGACCAGGCAGTACACCAGCCGCTCCCAGCCCGCCTCCCGGGACACGTCCGTGAGGAGCTTCACGCCCTCCGCGTCCCGGAACAGCGCCTGGACGGGCAGGCCCGCGGCGTCCACCGCGATCAGCGTGTTCTGCAGATGCGCCTCCAGGACGACCCCATGGCGCTCGAACGCCTCCAGAGCCGGGGGCACGACCTGGCGCAGATACGCCGTCCACCAGGCCGCCGGGTCGGTGAGCCGGGCGAGCGGGCTGCCGTCGAAACCCTCCTCCACGAGGGCCGCGGCGAGCAACGGGGTGACACCCGGCAGCAGATGGGGGCGCAGCCCGTCGCGGACCAGGACCGCGAGTTCCTCGAAGGCGAACCCGGCCGTACGGTAGCCGCGGTCGCTCAGCCAGGCCGCCGGGCCCCGGTGCGCGGCGAACGCGGCCACCACCGCCGCGTCGGTGCGGCGCAGCTCCAGCAGATCGTGGCGCCACAGCCGACGGATGTCGTTGGTGATCCGTACGTCCAGGCTGAACTTGAGGAAGTGGTCGCCGCCCGGGTCGTACACCGTCCGGATCGCGGCCGTGGGCCACACGGTCCCGGGGGTGCCGTCGAGCCGCAGCAGCCGCCCGTCCTCGAACGCCTCGCGGATCTCCGGGCGCCCGCCGACCAGGTCCAGCTGCCAGGGGTGCGCGGGCAGCAGCCGATAGCCGGGCGGGGCGGCGCCCAGCGCGTCGAGCGCCGTCGTGTCGCCCTCCTCGACGACGGTGTCCTCGCGCACCCCCAGAAGGGTGAGCGGGAAACGGGCGTGCGCCTCCGGCGCGTACGGCAGCCAGCTCGCGACCGGTCCTCCGCCGCGCGCCTTGGGCGCCGGATGGTGGGGATGCCCGGTGATCAGGGACTGCTCGGAGCGCACATAGGGGTCGGGCGACGGGGTTGTACGGGCGCGTGCGGCGAGGATGGCGGCCACCGCGTCCCGGCTGTCGAGCATCTCCCCGGGCAGTTCGGGGTTGGACAGTCCAGTGGCCTGACGTAGTTCCTCGGCGGCGAGTTTGACCAGCTCGGCGTGGGTGAGCGGATGCCAGGTGCCGCCGTTGTGCACCTCGGGGTCGCGGGGACGCCGGGCGCCGCGCACGCGCAGCAGCCGTCCGCCCGCCCGCAGCCGGTGGACGCCCTGCTCGCCCGCGGGCTCCGCGACTTCCCGGAGCAGACAGTTGAGCAGCGGCGCCGCCGCGTAGGCGTCGGCGGGCTCGGGGACCCGATCCCTGGGGTGCATGCGCTCCACGCGATCCATTCGTTCCGTACGGTGCACTGACGATCAGTATGTCTGTCGTGGTCCGGTACCACGAATGCGCCGCCCGTCCCCGAGGAGTTCGAACGTGTCACCTTCCCCCTCCGCCGAGATCCGGCTCGCCCGCGAGCTGGAGGCCGTACGGCCCGGTCTGTCGGCGGCGTACGCGGTCGCGCTCCCCGGCGCCCGGGCCGCGATCCTGTCACGCCTGTGGCGGGCACTGGCCCATGAGCCGCTGCCGTGGACGGTCCGCCGTGAGCCGACGCGCGAGGGGCTGGTTCTCCGTCTGGCGGACGGGCGCCGGCTGCACGGGCCGCCCGCCGACCCGTATGCGACCACCGCGTACGTCACCGAGGTGCTGTTGGACGGGCATGCCTACGACCGGGCGGCGGACCTGGTCACGGCGCTCGGGGTGCCGGGAGGCGCGGCGTTCGCCGCCGAGCTCGACCACAGCACGGCCTCGCTGGCGCTGTCGCGGGCCGACCAGCCGGACGGCGCGCCCGAACCAGTGACCGGCTGGGCGTGGGAGCAGCGGGTGGTGGACGGGCACCCGTACCACCCCAACTGCCGTTCGCGGCCCGGATTCTCGGTCGCCGAGCAGCTCGCCTACGGGCCCGAGCACCGGCCCCTGGTGCGCCTCGGCCTGGTCCCGGCGGACGACGGCGTGCTGCGGGGCGAGTGGCCGGCGTGGCTGTGGGACGGGGGGCGCCCGCTGGTGCCGGTGCATCCCTGGCAGACGGCGCATGTGCTCGGCGGGGCGGCGCACGACGGTCCGGACGCGCATCCGCTGATGTCCCTGCGCACCCTGGCCCTGCCCGGTGACGGCCCGCACGTGAAGACCGCGGTCAGCGCCCGGCTGACGTCGTCCGTACGGGACATCTCGGTCTCGTCCGTCGAGACCTCGCTCGCCGTCTCCGAGTTCGTGGAGTCGGTCGCCGCACGCACCGACGGACTGCTGCGTGTCACCCGCACCCTGGCGGCGTTCAGCGCCCACTCGCCCGATCTGGCCGCGATGGTGCGCGAGTCGCCCGAGAGCTGCGCGGATCCGGCGGCGGGCGAGCGGGTGGTCCCGGTGGCCGCTCTGCCCGCCACCGGACTGGCGGCGTCCCCGTCCTGGCTCGCCGCGTTCGCCCGGCTCGCGCTCACCGTGGGGCTGCGCCTGCTCGATCTGGGCGTGGCCCTGGAGGCGCACGGCCAGAACCTGCTGGTGGTGCTCTCGCCCGCGAACGAGCCACTGCGGCTCGTCTACCGGGATCTCGCGGACATCCGGGTGAGCCCGGCGCGGCTGGCCCGGCACGGCATCAAGGCCCCGGAGGTGGCCGACCGGATGGTCACCGACGACGAGACGGCCCTGCGCCGCAAGCTGTTCGGCGCGCTCGTCGGGGGCTCGCTGGCCGGCACGGCGGGTTCGGCGCCCGCACTGGGGGCAGCGCTGGAAGCTGTCGTACGGGAGTTGCCGGCCACGTCCGATCTGACGGCGCTCCGCGAAGAGCCGCTGCCCGCGAAGGCGTTGACGCTGATGCAGCTGTCCCCCGGGCGTGGCGGGGACCTGTGGACACAGCTGCCCAACCCGCTCGTTCGCATGCCCGTCCCCTGGGATCAATAAGATCGTTTTGAAGCGCGCACCCATTGATCAATAAGATCCGCCGATGATCACAAGACAACGGTTGGCGGCGGGGGTCTGCGCCCTGCTCGCCGCCCTGGCGGCCGGGATCGCCGTCCCGGCCGGCGCCGTCGCCGACGAGACGACAGCCCAGAGCGCGCCCAAGGTCGATCTCGTCCTCGACGTCAGCGGCTCGATGCGAGCGCGGGACATCGACGGCGACTCGCGTATGGCGGCGGCGAAGCAGGCCTTCAACGAAGTCCTCGACGCGACGCCGGAGGAGGTGCAGCTCGGCATACGGACGCTGGGCGCCAACTACCCGGGCAACGACCGCAAGACGGGCTGCAAGGACACCGCGCAGCTGTACCCGGTGGGGCCGCTGAACCGGACCGACGCCAAGACGGCCGTGGCGACGCTGCAGCCCACCGGGTGGACGCCGATCGGCCCGGCCCTGCTGAAGGCGGCGGACGACCTCGACGGCGGCAACGGCACCCGCCGGATCGTCCTCATCACCGACGGCGAGGACACCTGTGCCCCGCTCGACCCGTGCGAGGTGGCCCGGGAGATCGCGGCCAAGGGGGTCGGGCTGACCATCGACACGCTGGGGCTCGTCCCGGACGCCAAGCTGAGCAAGCAGCTGAGCTGCATCGCCGAGGCCACCGGCGGCACGTACACATCGGTGGAGCACAAGACCGACCTCTCCGGCAAGGTCAACCAGTTGGTGGACCGGACGGCGGACAAGGTGGTCACTCCGGTCGCCGTGGACGGCACCGAGCAGTGCACGACGGCGCCCACGCTGAAGTCGGGCCTGTACACGGACCGCGAGGAGTTCGGGCAGCACCGCTTCTACCGGGTGGACGTGAAGCCGGGTCAGGAGCTGCGCGCCTCGGTGAGCGTCTCCGACGACCGGCAGGTCAACCCCGACTACGGGGTGACGCTGCGGGCGATCACCCTGCACGGTCGGGAGATCGTACGTGGTGAGGCGACCGGCACGGGCCGTACGGACGTCCTGTCGACGGGCCTGCGCTATCCGAAGGCCGAGAGCGACGACGAGAACGCGCCCGCCGAGACGGTGTGCCTCCAGGTCGCCAACTCCTTCTCCCCGGCGGCGGGCGTGAAGACCACGCCCGGCCTTCCGCTGGAGCTGACGGTCGATGTCGTCCACGGTCCCGACCAGGCGAGCGACGTGGCCTCCTTCGGCCTCGGGCGCGGCTGGTGGCTGCTCGGCGCCCTCGTTCTGATCGGCTTCCTCGCGGGTGTGCTGTGGGGTTGGCTGTCGCGCTGGCGGGTCGCGGTATGGAGGACCAACTGATGCGTATCGTACGAGCCTTGAGCATGGCGGCCCTGCTGCTGGGTGTTGCCGCCGCACCGGCCCTCGCCGACGCCTCGCCCTCGGCGAGCCCGTCGGACGACAGCGCCGCGCCCACCTCGGCGGGCACGTCGTTCCGTACGGCGACGGAGCTCCAGCAGGGACAGCAGGCCACGGCGAGCGCCTCCACGGGTGACTACCTGTACTGGCAGTTCCCCGCAGAGGCCGGGCAACGGCCCACCGTGAAAGCGACGGTGAAGCTGCCCTCGTCGTCCCGGAGCGGGACGCAGACCTGGCAGCTGGACGTGTACGACGGGCTGCGGCGCCGTCAGGCGTGCCAGTACGGGGCGCAGACACGCACCGCAGCCCAGGGGGCGGCCTCCGTCGACCTCGCGTGCACCCTGCGCACGGTCCGCGCATGGTCGGAGGCCTGGGCCAACGACCCGCTGCCGGGCACGTACTACGTCCGTCTGACCGCCGTGGGGCTCGGCGCGGCCGACCTCGGGGTGCCGGTGAACACCGAGATCCAGGTGGACTCCAAGGACATGGGCGGCGCGGCGGCGGTGGACGGTTCGCTGGCCGAGCCGCTGGTGCCGGGCATCGCCCAGAAGTCCGCGGACTCCGACTCCGGTCCCGGCTCCGAGACGGACGCGCCCACGCTGTCCTCGCTCAAGCCCGACACCTCCGGCTGGTGGTCCGACCGCTGGGTGTGGACGGCGATCGGCGGTGTGCTCGCGGCGCTCGCGGGCATCGGCGGCTATGCGCTGACGCGTGGTTCGGGACGGCCGTACCGGGTGCCGCCGGGCGCCTGACGCCTGGTCGCCCACGGGTGGTGAGGCCCGCCGTGTCCGGGGGACGCGGCGGGCCCCGCCCGTGTCCGAGGCCCTTCCGGCGGCCCCCCGCCGCTGCGTCGGCCGGAGGCTTCGTCAGTCCCCGCGCAGCACCTTGGCGAGCGTGCTGTCACCCGACACCGCGACATGCCCGTCCGTCACGGCCTGATGAAGCGTCAAGGTGCCCTCCCCCAGGGAGATACAGGTCCCCGCGTCGAGGGTCAGCCGGGCGTCGGGCTCTTCCGGGGCGGCCCCGTCGCCGTACAACGGGCCGTCCTGGGCGCCGAGCCGCAGATGGAACCGCCCCTCGTCGAGCCGGACCTCGACCAGTCCCTCGCCCGGCAGTGCGCGCAGCAGCGGCAGGGCGAACCAGTGCGCCCGTACCGCGTCCGTCGGCCGGCGTTCCGCCAGCGCGGGCGCGCCCCAGACACCGAGCGCCTGGATCACCGGCAGCAACTCCCGTCCCCGGCAGGTGAGTTCGTACACATACGCGGCCCCGGGCGGCGGCAGCCTGCGGCGTGTGGTCAGCCCGTCGCGCTCCATGTCCTTCAGCCGGGACGCCAGGACGTCCGTGCTCACACCCGGCAGGTCCGCGTGCAGATCGGTGTAGCGACGCGGACCGGCGAGCAGCTCGCGGACGATCAGGAGGGTCCAGCGGTCGCCGACCGCGTCGAGGGCCCGGGCCGTGGAGCAGTACTGGTCGTAGCTTCGGCGAGGTGACATGCGACGCAGTCTAGACGCGTTGTTGGACTTTCCAAGCTGTCACTTGGTAAAACCAAGCAACCACGGATGGCGGAGGGGAAGCGGTCGTATGGAGTTCCGGCAGTCGAGCAAGCTGAGCGAGGTCTGTTACGAGATCCGCGGTCCGGTGATCGAGCACGCCAACGCACTGGAGGAGGCGGGCCACAGCGTGCTGCGCCTGAACACCGGCAACCCCGCGCTCTTCGGCTTCGAGGCGCCGGAGGAGATCCTCCAGGACATGATCCGGATGCTGCCGCAGGCGCACGGCTACACGGACTCGCGCGGCGTCCTCTCCGCCCGCCGCGCCGTGGCTCAGCGCTACCAGGCGAAGGGCCTGGAGGTCGGCGTGGACGACGTCTTCCTCGGCAACGGCGTGTCCGAGCTGGTCTCGATGGCCGTACAGGCCCTGCTCGAGGACGGCGACGAAATCCTCATCCCCGCACCGGACTTCCCCCTCTGGACGGCCGTGACCACCCTCGCGGGCGGCAAGGCGGTGCACTACCTGTGCGACGAACAGGCCGACTGGTACCCGGACCTGAAGGACATGGCCTCGAAGATCACGGACCGTACGAAGGCCGTCGTGATCATCAACCCCAACAACCCGACGGGCGCGGTCTACCCGAAGGAGGTCATCGAGGGCATCCTCGACCTGGCCCGCCGTCACGGCCTCATGGTCTTCGCGGACGAGATCTACGACCAGATCCTCTACGACGACGCCGTGCACCACTCGGCCGCCGCCCTCGCCCCGGACCTGGTGGTCCTCACCTTCTGCGGACTGTCCAAGACCTACCGGGTCGCGGGCTTCCGCTCCGGCTGGCTGGTCGTGACCGGCCCGCGGCAGCACGCCCGCAACTATCTGGAGGGCCTGACGATGCTGGCCTCCATGCGGCTGTGCGCCAACGCCCCCGCCCAGTACGCCATCCAGGCCGCGCTCGGCGGCCGGCAGTCCATCGACGAACTGACCGCACCGGGCGGCCGCCTCCTCGAACAGCGCGACATGGCGTGGCAGAAGCTCAACGAGATCCCGGGTGTTTCCTGTGTGAAGCCGAAGGGCGCGCTGTACGCGTTCCCGCGCCTCGACCCCAAGGTGCACAAGATCCACGACGACGAGAAGTTCGTCCTGGACCTGCTGCTGCGGGAGAAGATCCAGGTGGTCCAGGGCACGGGCTTCAACTGGCCGGCTCCCGACCACTTCCGCATCCTCACCCTGCCCCACGCGGACGATCTGGAGGCGGCGATCGGACGGATCGGCCGATTTCTGAGCGGGTACCGCCAGTAGGGCCGAGCGGCTCAGCCCGTCCTGCGGCCACGGGGAGAAGGTGCCACCGTACGAAGGGGTGACAGAAAGGGTACGGCGATGGGTGACCTCCTCCTCGTGCGGCACGGTGAGACCGGGTGGTCGTTGTCCGGGCGGCACACCGGTTCCACCGACGTCCCGCTCACGGACCGGGGCCGGGAGCAGGCGCGCCGGCTCGCTCCGCTGATCGCGCGGCACCGCATCGCGTCGGCGTTCGTCAGCCCGATGGAGCGGGCCCGGGAGACGGCCCGGCTCGCGGGGATCGGGGGCGCGCGCGTCGACGCGGATCTGGCCGAGTGGGACTACGGCGGGTACGAGGGGGTCACGACCGTCGAGATCCACCGGACGCAACCGGACTGGTTCCTGTTCACGGACGGCGTCGCGCCCGGTCCCCCGGACCATCCCGGGGAGAGCCCGGAGGAGGTCGGTGCGCGCGCGGACCGGATGATCGCCAAGATCGACGCGGCGCTCGCCGAGGGGGAGGGCAGCGTGGTCGTCGTCTCCCACGGCCACTTCCTGCGGGTGCTGACCGCGCGGCGGCTCGGCCTGCCGGCCTCGGGGGGTGCCCTGTTCCAGCTCTCCACGGGGACGATGAGCCGCCTGAGCACGGAGCATCGCCGCCATGTGGTGGCCGGGTGGAATGTCAGACCCGACGCGTACTGTTCCCATGAGTCCCTCTCCGCGGGGGAGGCGGGGCCGTCCGAGGAGCAGTGAGGGAGGGGCCGTGATCCGACCGCCGACCGCCGTGCAGCAGCGCCTGATCGAGGCCGCCGACCCCCTCACCGGGCGGCTGAAGGGGACGGACGCCCAGCTCGCCGCCCTGGTGAGGCGGGGGCTGGCCTTCCGGCACCCGCGTCCGCCGCACGACCACTTCCTGACCCCGGCAGGTCATCGCATACGGGAGACACCTGCCGGGCAGCCACCGGCGGTCGCGCCGGCGTCCGCGGACTCCGGCGTCTTCGCCGCACGCGTCGGCGGCGAGGTGTCCGCGGACAGCGGACCGGCCCGGCTGCGGGAGGTGCGCGGCGCCTGGCAGGGGCTGCTGGAACTGCGCCGGATGACCAATCCGGACGGCGCCACGGACCGCCCCTGCGGCTGGGAGCGGACCCGTCTGGTGCAGGCCGCCGCACTCGCCCTGGAGGCGGCCGGGCACCGGCCCGCGACCGGCGACCAGGACACCGGCTACCGGGTGCGCGCGACGCCGCAGCCCGAGGCCATCGCCGTGCACGAGCCGGACCTCATGGCACTGCGCGCCTGCGCGAACACGCTGGAGCAGGCGGGCTGGCAGACGAGCGAGCACACGCAGCCACGGACGCGGGCCCGTTATCTGCTGGCGTCCCCGCGACGGGCGTGAGGGACGACATGCCAGGATCGGTCGGCCGGAGCGTCCGGTTCAAGCTGGGAGAAGGGAAAGCCGTGAGCGAGCCGTTTGCCGTCCGCGTCACCGTCCGGGGGTACGAGACCGACGCCCTGGGCCACCTCAACCAGAGCGTCTACCTGCAGTACGCGGAACACGCCCGCTGGTGCGTGCTCCAAGCGGCCGGGGTGGGCCAGTCCGAGTTGCTGTCCAAGGGTGTCGGTCCCGTCGCCCTGGAGACGACCATCCGCTATCTGCGGGAGCTGCGCGCGGGCGACGAGGTGGACGTGACGTGCGCCTTCGAGTGGGGCGAGGGCAAGACGTACCGGGTCGTGCAGACGATACGGAAGACGGACGGCACGGTCGCCGCCGAGGTGAGCGGGGTCGGCGGCCTGCTGGACCTGGAGAAGCGCAGGCTGGTGGCCGACCCGCGGGGCTGCTTCCGGGCAATGACGGACAGGCCGGAGCTGTTCGGCGTGTGAGCGCCCCGACCGGGAGAGGCTGACGACCGAGAGAGCCGAACCGGCCGTGGCGTTCGGCGAGTTCGGTGACCGGGCGCGCGAAGCGAGTGCGGGCGTCCAGCCGGTGATGTGCGGCTGCCCGGCGTCGTACGAGGAACTCCTCGCCCTTCTCATGGCGTGGCCGGGGCACGCGCCGGCACCCGGCACACCGTTCCGGGGCACGCGCGAGGTGCGCGTGCCCCGGTGACGGCCGCCGTGGGCCCCCGCTCGGGTCCACGGCGTCCGGACGGGAGCCGTCCCTCCCGGCCGGGGTCCTCGCCCGCTCAAGTCCGCGCGGCGATCCGTGCGAGGCGCTGGGCCTCCGCCCGCGTGGAGCGGGCGACGGCGTCCTCGTCGACGTGCAGCAGCCGTCCGTTCTCGACGACCGGTTCGCCGTTCACGAGGGAGAGCGTGACCGGGGCCGCCGCGCCGAAGACCAGCGCGGTCACCGGGTCGGCGATCGAGGCGTGGGCCAAGGTGTCGAGCTTCCACAGCACGAGGTCGGCGAGCTTGCCCGGCTCCAGGGAACCGATCTGTGCCGAACGGCCGAGCACCTGGGCGCCCCCGTAGGTGCCGAGGCGCAGCGCCTGGCGGGCGTTCAGGGCGGCTTCCCTGTGCGCGCCCAGACGGTTGATCAGGAGCGCGTTGCGCAGTTCGGTGTGGAGTTCGCCGGACTCGTTGGACGCGGTGCCGTCGACGCCGAGGCCGACCGGGACGCCCGCCGCGAGCATGTCGGGGACCCGGGCGATGCCCGCGGCCAGGCGGGCGTTGGAGGACGGGCAGTGGGCGACTCCCGTCCGGGTACGGGCGAAGGCGGCGATGTCGGAGTCGTTCATATGGACGCAGTGCGCCATCCACACGTCCTCGCCGAGCCAGCCCGTCGACTCGAAGTAGTCGGTGGGGCCCATGCCGAACAGCTCGTGACAGAACTTCTCCTCCTCGACCGTCTCCGAGCCGTGGGTGTGCAGCCGCACGCCCCTGCGACGGGCCAACTCCGCTCCCTGTCTCAGGAGTTCGGTGGAGACGGAGAACGGCGAACAGGGCGCCACCGCCACCTGGGTCATGGCGTCGAAGGAGGGGTCGTGATGCTCGTCGATGGTCGCCTCGGTGGCGGCCAGCGCGCCTTCGAGGGTCTCGACGGCGAAGTCCGGCGGCAGTCCGCCGTCCTTCTCGCTGCGGTCCATGGAGCCACGGGCGAGAGTGAAGCGGAGCCCCGTCTCACGGGCGGCCCGGATGATGACACCGGACAGGTCGCCGCAGCCCTCCGGATAGACGTAGTGATGGTCCATGGCGGTGGTCACCCCACCGCGGGCCATCACGGCGAGCGAGCCCTGTGCCGCCGCGCGGACCATCGACTCGTCGATGCGGGCCCAGATCGGGTAGAGCGCGACGAGCCAGTCGAAGAGGTTGTGGTCCGTGGCCAGGCCCCGGGTGATCCACTGGTAGAAGTGGTGGTGGGTGTTGACCAGGCCGGGGGTCGCGAGGTGGCCGGACGCGTCGATGCGGCGTACGACACCCTCCAGGCCCTCGGGGGCCGCGCCCGCCCCGACCGCCTCGATACGGTTGCCGGCGACGACGACATGTCCCGAGGCGTACTCGGTGTCGTGGGCGTCCACGGTCGCGATCGAACAGTTCTCGATGACGATGCGCCGGGCTGTCATGGTTCGTGGTTCTCGCTTCCGTCACAGGTTGGTGAGGTCCACCGGGATCCGCGCCTCGCAGCCCTCCCGCAGGAGGGTCGCCTCGATCAGGCCGTACGGCCGGTCGGCGGCGTAGTACACGGCTCCCTCGGCGTCGTCGTTCTTCATCCCGAACGGCTCCAGATCCACCAGGAAGTGGTGCTTGTTCGGGAGCGAGAGGCGGACCTCGTCGATCTCGCCGCGGTGCTCGATGACGCGCGCGCCCATCTGGTAGAGGGTCTGCTGCAGCGACAGGGAGTAGGTCTCGGCGAAGGCCTGGAGCAGGTGCTTCTTCGTCTCCTCGTAGGACGTGTCCCAGTCCGGCGTCTGCTCGGCGTCGTCGCTCCAGCCGAAGCGCCAGCGGGCGGTGACGGACGTGGCCAGGATGCGGTCGTGCGTCTCGGGCAGCGTCGTGTACTTGTCCTTCGCGAAGCCCCAGAACTCGGAGTCGGTCGAGTTCAGCACGGTCAGGTCCGTCAGGCCCGCCACCACCTCCCATGCCGAGCCGTCGTAGGTGATCTGCGTCAGCCGGGTCTCCCGGCCGCTTCGGACGAAGGAGTGCGCGCCCCGCCCCCCGTGTTCGATCCGGTCCCAGGAGTACTCCTCGATCCGGATCCGGGCCCGCTGGATGGGCTCCTGGGACGTCACGAAGTGGCGGGCGAGATGGATGCCGAACTGCTCGGCGGACTCGATACCGTGCTCCTTGGCGAACGCGTACACCGTGTTCTTGGTGCTGTCGGTCGGCAGGACATGGGCGTTGGAGCCGGAGTAGTGGACCTCGTCCATGTCGCCGGAGAGCGAGACGGACACATTGAGGTCCTTGACGTGGTGGGTGGCGCCGTCCCGCGTGATCCTGACGACTCGGTTCTCGGCCTTGCCGTACTGGTTCTGTCCGAGGACCACAGGGCGGGTGGGGCGGGAGTTGACGGCCATACAGTTAGCTCCCTCGGTAGACGGAGTACCCGAACGGGCTGAGCAGCAGCGGCACGTGATGGTGCTCCCCCGGCATGACGGCGAACGTGACCGTCACCTCCGGGAAGAACGCTCGCGGGGCACCGCTGCCCCGATCCGCAGGGGCTTCCTGCTGCCCCTCGGCCGGCTTCTTCACAAACCTTGCGAGATACGCCTCGACGGCGAAGTCGAGCCGTACGTGGGTGGTCCCTTCCGGCGGGTCCGGGAGGTCCTTGCACCGGCCGTCCGTGTCGGTCGCGGAGCTGCCGAGCGGCTGCCAGTCCGCGTCCCGGCCGGAGCGGGCGAGCAGACGGACGGCGACGCCCGGGGCGGGGCGGCCGACGCTGGTGTCCAGGATGTGCGTGGAGACGGAGGCAGTGGTGTCGGTGCTCATGCGCTGTCCTCTTCAGGCGGTGTCGAGGAGTCCGACGAGCTTGCGTCAGACGGTGTCGAGGAGTCCGACGGTCCTACGTCAGACGGTGTCGAGGAGCCCGACAGGCTTGCGTCAGGCGGTGTCGAGCAGCCGGGCGAGCCGGATGCGGTTGATCTTCCCCAGCTCGGTGCGGACGATCTCCCACTCCTGTTCCGGCGCGTTGCCGATCCGCTCCCTGACCGCGTCACGCATCTGCTCCCCCGTCTTCCCGGTCGCGCAGATCAGGAAGACGTGGCCGAACTTCTCCTGGTACGCGATGTTGAGTTCGAGCATCTCCGCCCTCAGTTCCTCCGAGGCGCCCGCCATGCCGCGCTGCTCCCGGGCGGAGGTGGGGTCGCCCGGTCCGGGCCGGCCGATCGGCGGGTGCCCGGCCATCGCCTCCTGAAGGTCCGCCGTGGTCAGCTCCGCCGTGGCCGCGTCCCCGGCGGCGTACAGGTCGTCGGCGGTGCGGTAGGGGCGGTACGCGAGCAACCGGGCGGCCCATGCCGTGGCGGCGCACACCTCGTGGAGGGCGGCCGAGGCCGCGTGCTCCTCAAGGGTGTTGAACCGGACGAGGCCCGGCGGCATGGAAGTCGACGTCACGGGTGCCTCCGTGGCCTGGTGGCTGAACGGACTGCGAACAGCTAACGCCCTCCACCGGACAACGTCAACACTTTGTTGAAAAATCGGAGGGCGCCGAGCGTCGCCCGACGGCCGGGCGGCGCTCCGCCGAAGAGGCCCGCACGGAGTCCATCGGGCCTGGTCAGGACCCCTTCTCGCGGTTGAGGTAGTTGTACACGGTGAAGCGGCTCACGCCGAGGGCGCTCGCGACCGTCTCCACGCCATGGCGCACGGAGAAGGCGCCGCGCGCCTCCAGGGCTCGTACGATCTCCTGCTTGGCCTTGCGGTCCAGTTCGGCCAGCGACTTGCCGTGCCTGCGCTCCATGGCGGCGAGGATGTGATCGAGCGAGTCGGCGAGCTGCGGCAGTCGTACGGCGACGACACCGGCCCCCTCCCAGACGAGCACGACATCATCCGGCCCGGCCTGGTCGGGGGGCAGCAGCTCGCCGCCCATGGCGTCGACCAGCGGCTTCACGGCCATGATGAAGAGCTCGTCCCCGGACCCGCTCATCTGCCGGCCTCCGTGACCACGTTGACCTGCAACGAGATCCGGGTGGCACCGGCCTCCAGGGACTTGCGCAGCAGCCCGTCCACGGCGGTGAGCACCGCGTCGGCGCGGCCTTCGACGGTGTTGCCGAACGGGCCGACGTCCACGGCGTCCAGGTCGGCCGCCTCGACGACCTCTCGGGCGACCAGCGCATGCCCTGGCACCTCGTCGAGGTCGAAGGGCTCGGTCGTGAACTCCACTCTCAGTCGCACGGTGCCCCCAAAGCACGGTCGTGACCTGTACTGCCATCCGGATCGCCCGGGACGAGGGCACGTCGGGGGCCTCCACCGGGACGGAGCCGCCCCCGTCCGGCACGAGGCGACCCTAACCGACGCCAGGTTGCGGCCGCTTCCCCTTCCAGCCCCTTGACAAGCGGCACCGGGCCCGACAGCCTTCCATTGAGCAGAAATTCAATTCCGCAATACGGAAGTCAGTCGGAGGGGGCGTCGCGATGGGATTCGCCGACCAGCGCTTCACCGTCAATCTGTCGATCCTCTTCACGGAGCTCCCGCTCCTGGAACGCCCCGCAGCCGCCGCGGCGGCAGGCTTCACCGCGGTCGAACTGTGGTGGCCCTGGACCGACTCACCCACCCCGAAGCGGTCCCGGCTGGACGCCTTGGAGAAGGCGATCGAAGCCGCGGGGGTGCGCCTGACGGGACTGAACTTCTACGCGGGACAGCTGCCGGGACCGGACCGCGGCGCCCTCTCCGTCCCCGGCGAGGAGTCGGCGAGGTTCCGCGCCAACGTCGAGGTGGCCACGGACTTCGCCGGAGCGCTCGGCTGCACGGCCCTCAACGCCCTGTACGGCAACCGCGTCGACGGCGTGGACCCGGCCGAGCAGGACGCGCTGGCCCTGGAGAACCTGGTGCTCGCGGCCCGCGCCGCCGACCGCATCGGCGCGATCGTGCTCGTCGAGGCGCTGAACAGGCCGGAGTCCCCGCGGTATCCGCTGGTGTCGGCCCCGGCCGCCGTGGCGGTCGTCGACCAGGTGAACGAGGCGACCGGCCTCGGCAACGCACGGTTCCTCATGGACCTGTACCACCTGTCGAGGAACGGCGAGGACCTGCCGGAGGTGATCGAGCGGTACACACCGAGGACCGGCCACGTCCAGATCGCCGACAACCCGGGCCGCGGAGCGCCGGGGACGGGGGCACTCCCGCTGGCGGACCTCCTCGACCGGCTCGCGAAGGCGGGGTACGGCGGCTGGATCGGCCTGGAGTACAAGCCGGGGGACGCACCGAGCGCCGGGGCCTTCGACTGGCTGCCCGCTCAGGCACGTACGGCCCGCTGAGCTTCGACCCCAGACGCAGCAGAGAGGCACCCCATGACCACCACGCTTCCCAAGATCGCCTGGATCGGACTCGGCATCATGGGCTCCCCCATGTCCGAGAACCTGATCAAGGCGGGGTACGACGTCAGCGGGTACACCCTGGAGCGGGAGAAACTGGACCGCCTGACCGCCGCCGGAGGCACGGCGGCCGCCTCGGTCGCCGAGGCCGTACGCGACGCCGATGTGATCATCACCATGGTGCCGGCGTCCCCCCAGGTCGAGGCGGTCGCCTACGGTCCCGGCGGCATCCTGGAGAACGCCCGGCCCGGCGCCCTGCTGATCGACATGTCGTCGATCACCCCCGGTACCTCGATCGCCCTGGCCGAGAATGCCGGGAGAAAGGGCATCCGTGTCCTCGACGCACCGGTGTCCGGCGGCGAGGCCGGCGCGGTCGAGGCGGTCCTGTCCATCATGGTCGGCGGCGAGCGGGCCGACTTCGAGGCGGCGCGGCCGCTCTTCGAGGCACTGGGCAGGACCATCGTGCTGTGCGGCCCGCATGGTTCGGGGCAGACCGTGAAGGCCGCGAACCAGCTCGTGGTCGCGGTGAACATCCAGGCGTGCGCCGAGGCCGTGGTCTTCCTGGAGAGGTCCGGAGTGGATCTGGAGGCCGCCCTGGAGGTGCTGGGCGGCGGGCTGGCGGGCTCGGCCGTCCTGGCGCGCAAGAAGGACAACTTCCTGAGCCGCGACTTCTCGCCCGGCTTCCGCATCGATCTGCACCACAAGGACATGGGCATCGTCACGGACGCCGCCCGCGCCGTGGGGGCCGCCCTGCCCGTCGGTGCCGTGGTCGCCCAACTGGTCGCGTCGCTGCGCGCGCAGGGCGACGGCGGCCTGGACCACTCGGCCCTGCTGCGGGGCGTGGAACGCCTCTCGGGCACCCGGACCTGAGCCTTCGAGCCCCAGACTCCGGGTGGTGCCGTCGCCGACACCTGTCCTGTCGCGCCCAGGCGCCGGCACCACCCGGAACCCTCCGCCGGACACGGACCGTTCCGCGTCCGCGCTTCCTTGTGCCCGCGGTGCGGCTCGCATCCGGGCCGCGGCTCGTGTCCGGGGTGCGGATCGGTCCGGGCGGCAGGAGGCTGAAGGCATGGAACAGTCATCGCAGCATCCGCACATCGTGGTGCACGCCCCAGCCCTGGACGGATCCCGGCGGGTCACCGAGGGCGATGTCACCCTCGGACTCGCCAGCCACCTCGACGATGTCGTCGAGATCCTGCGCCTGGCCGACCTGGACCGGATCGAGGTTGAGGAGAGCGACCTCATCGAGTGGCAGGGCGGCGGGCCGGACGACTGGCCCGGGCTGTCGGAGCACTACCTCGAAGAGACCGAAGACATCGCCTACACAGATTGGCGTAGGCCGTCTACGTAACCCTCAAATCATCCTCTGAACACCGGCCGGAAGGCTTCAAATGCCCGGCCACTTGGGCAGATTGTCGGCACACAGGGCCTGTCGGCACGGGGGCGGCAGGCCCTGCCGGAGGGGTCCGTGCCGCCCATCGGCGGCATCCTGGGCGCGACGCGAACTACGGGGGTACCGCGCCGCGCCGGACCTCTCCGGGGGGAGACAGCGCGAGGGGCGACCCGCATCACGCCAGGGCCGCCCCTCGTCGCGGTGTACGTCGGATACGGCGGCGTGCGTCAGATCTTCAGGGTTCTGGTCGAGGTCGGCGCGTGCCCCGGCTCGGTCGCGGTCTCCTCGAACTCGACCACGGCGCTGATGTCGTTGGTGGTCGACATGGAGATGTCGGTGACGCGCTCCAGGATGACCTCGACGACGACCGGCACCCGGTGCTCGGCGGCGAGTTTCCCGGCCTGCTCGAAGGCGGCGCCGAGCTCGGCCGGGTCGGTCACCCGGATCGCCTTGCAGCCGAGTCCCTCGACGACCTTGACATGGTCGACGCCGTAGCCGCCCAGCTCGGGCGAGTTGATGTTCTCAAACTCCAGGTTGACCTGGAAGTCGATGTCGAACGCCCGTTGCGCCTGGCGGATCAGGCCCAGATAGGCGTTGTTCATCAGGACATGGATGTACGGGATCCGGTGCTGGGCGCCGACGGCCAGTTCCTCGATCATGAACTGGAAGTCGTAGTCCCCGGAGAGAGCGACGACGGACGCCTCCGGATCGGCGGTGGCGACGCCCAGCGCGGCCGGGACGGTCCAGCCGAGGGGGCCGGCCTGACCGCAGTTGATCCAGTGGCGGGGCCGGAAGACGTGCAGCAGCTGGGCGCCGGCGATCTGGGAGAGACCGATGGCGGAGACATACCGGGTCCCGGGTCCGAAGGCCCTGTTCATCTCCTCGTAGACCCGCTGCGGCTTGATCGGGACGTCGTCGAAGTGGGTACGGCGCAGCAGGCGCGCTCTCCTCTCCTGGGCGGCGGCGGCCCAGTCGCCCCGGTCGGGGAGCCGGCCGGCCGCCTTCAACTCCCGTGCCACGTCCACGAACAGTTCGAGGGCGGCCTTGGCGTCGGAGGTGATGCCGTAGTCGGGGCCGAAGATCCTGCCGATCTGGGTGGGCTCGATGTCGACGTGGACGAAGGTCCGGCCGGCCGTGTAGACGTCGAGCCTGCCGGTGTGGCGGTTGGCCCAGCGGTTGCCGATGCCGAGGACGAAGTCGGACTCCAGGAAGGTCGCGTTGCCGTAGCGGTGCGAGGTCTGCAGGCCGACCATTCCGGCGTTCAGCTCGTGGTCGTCCGGGATGACACCCCAGCCCATCAGGGTCGGCACGACCGGAGTGCCCGTCAGCTCGGCGAATTCCACGATGAGTTCGGCCGCGTCCGCGGTGATGACACCGCCGCCGGCGACGATCAGCGGGCGTTGCGCGGCGTTGAGGAGCGCCGTCGCCTTCTCGATCTGGGCGCGGGTGGCGGCGGGCCGGTGGACGGGGAGCGGCGCGTAGGTCTCCGGGTCGAACTCGATCTCGGTGAGCTGGACGTCGACGGGCAGATCGATGAGGACCGGTCCGGGGCGGCCCGAGCGCATGAGATGGAAGGCCTGCTGGAAGACGCCCGGCACCTGGGCGGCCTCCAGCACGGTGACCGCCGTTTTCGTGACCGGCCTTGCGATGGAGGCGATGTCGACGGCCTGGAAGTCCTCCTTGTGGATCACCGCGGTCGGGGCCTGCCCGGTGATGCAGAGGATCGGGATCGAGTCACCGGTCGCCGAGTAGAGCCCGGTGATCATGTCGGTACCGGCCGGACCGGAAGTGCCGATGCACACACCGATGGCCCCGGGACGGGTGCGGGTGTAGCCCTCCGCCATATGGGAGGCGCCTTCGACATGGCGGGCGAGGGTGTGCTGAATCCCGCCGGCGGCCTTCAGCGCCGCGTAGAAGGGGTTGATCGCCGCACCCGGGACCCCGAACGCGTGGCTGATGCCCTCACGCTTGAGGATCTCGACTGCCGCGCGGGCAGCGGTCATACGAGCCATGGAGTACTCCTGCCTCGGCTGTCGGACTCGCGCTCCCGTCGCGCCCCGCGGTGAGCACTTCCGCCTGGATTTCCGTATTACGGAAACTCTCTTCTGCTATCTGGAAGCAATGTAGGTGGGGTGGTGACAGCCGTCAAGGGCGGGCGGCGCCGGGGCGCGCGGTGCGCGAAGCCGAGGACAAGCGGGGGCCCTGGGGAGCAGGATGGGACCGGTGTCCGAATGCGAGGGGTGGAGAGGGCCATGTCCGAGAGCGTCCTCGTGCGCTGCCCGATCTGCCGCCGTGAGCATCTCTACGCGGCACCCCGCTATCCCTGTGTGTGCGGCACCCCGGTCGCCCCGCCGCTGGACCGTCTCGGCGAGCCCGCCGTCGTCACCCACCGCACCTGGGCCGACGACTGGGTCACGGTCCGCTGCGGCACGTGCGAGCGCGAGGACGAGTGGCCGCACCCGGAACTGGGCTGTGCGTGCGGGACGGTGCTCCGTGTCCCGGTGGCCGGGCTGCCGGGACAGCGCCGCCCCGCGTCACAGGAGGAGCCGGGCCGCTCCCGGGACGGCACGGGGTCCCGACAGGAGACAGCGGGCACGGAACCGCGGGACCCGGCGGGCCACGGCGGCCCCGGATCCGGCCCGGCCGGCGGACGGAAGCGGTCCCGTACGGCCTTCCAGCCCGTCGCCATCCGCTCCGCGCGCGACGCCGTCACCGTGGCCGCGCTCTATCTGCGCTGGCTCGGCTACCGCGACATACGGCGCGCCGACCAGCGGCAGCCGAACGGGATCGGGCTCGCCGCGCGCGGGATCCTGGCGCAGGTGGATCCGACGGTGCAGCCGGCCTCGCTGCGGGACGTGGAGTGCCTGTGGCTCACCGCGCTGTCCGAGTCGGCCCGCTGTGTCTATTTCTCCCTCGCGGGCTACGCCGCCGACGCCCGGGCCGTCGCCGACCGCCTCGGCGTCCCGCTGTTCGTCCTCGACCTCACCGGCGCGCCCCAGCCGGTCAACAGCCTCGCCGACGAACTGGCCGCCGGCCCCTCCTGACCCTCGCCCCGCCTCCTACGGCCGTTCCGCGCAGGTCTCCCGCAGCTCCACCTTGCGCACCTTCCCCGACACCGTCATCGGGAAGGATTCGAGGATCCGCAGGCTGCTCGGGATCTTGTAGTGCGCGAGTTGCTCCTCGCAGAAGGCCCGGAGCTCCTCCAGAGTCGGCGGATCGGCCGGATCCCGCGCGATCACACAGGCGAGGACCTCCTCGCCGTAGCGCTCGTGGGGGATCCCGACCACCTGGACGTCGGCGATCTTCGGGTGGGCGTAGAGGAACTCCTCGACCTCACGCGGGTAGACGTTCTCGCCGCCGCGGATGATCACGTCCTTGATGCGGCCGACGACCTCGACATAGCCGTCCTCGCGCATCACCGCCAGGTCGCCGGTGTGCATCCAGCGGCCCGGGTCGACGGCCTCGGCGGTCTTCTCGGGCTCGTTCCAGTAGCCGAGCATCACGCTGTAGCCGCGGGTGCACAGCTCACCGGCCGAACCCCGCGGCAGGATCACGCCGGTCGCCGGGTCGACGACCTTCACCTCGATGTGCGGCAGCACCCGGCCGACCGTCGCGGTGCGGTGCTCCAGGTCGTCGTCCCTGCGGGTCTGCAACGACACGGGGGAGGTCTCGGTCATGCCGTAGCAGATCGACACCTCCTCCATGTGCATCTCGGCGACCACCCGCTTCATCACCTCGACGGGGCACGGGGAGCCGGCCATGATGCCGGTCCGCAGGGAGGAGAGGTCGAACTCGGCGAAATCGGGGAGGTTCAGCTCGGCGATGAACATCGTCGGGACGCCGTACAGGGAGGTGCAGCGCTCCCGCTGCACCGCCTCCAGGGTCGCCCGGGGGTCGAAGGAGGGCGCCGGGATCACGATGCAGGCGCCGTGCGCGGTGGCTCCCAGGTTCCCCATGACCATGCCGAAACAGTGGTAGAACGGCACGGGCAGACACACCCGGTCCTGCTCGGTGTAGCCGACCGTACGACCCACCCAGTAGCCGTTGTTGAGGATGTTGTGGTGGGAGAGCGTGGCCCCCTTGGGAAAGCCGGTGGTGCCCGACGTGTACTGGATGTTGACCGCGTCGTCGCAGCTCAACTCGGCCGCCACGGCGGCCAGTCGTGCGTACGGCACCCCGGTCCCGCCCGCGATGAGTTCCTCCCAGCCGGGGTCGCCGATGTAGACGGTCTCGCGCAGTTCGGGGCAGTTGTCGCTGACCTGGTCGACGAGGGCGCGGTAGTCGCTCGTCCGGTGGGAGAGGGAGGCGACCAGGAGCGAGACCCCGGACTGTCCGAGCACGTACTCCAGCTCATGGGCGCGGTAGGCCGGGTTGATGTTCACCATGATCGCGCCGATGCGGGCGGTGGCGTACTGGATCAGCACCCACTCCGGGCAGTTGACCGCCCAGATACCGACCCGGTCGCCCTTGCGCACGCCCTTGGCGAGCAGCCCGAGCGCCACCTCGTCGACAGCGGCGCCGAACTGCGCGTAGGTCCAGCGGCGTCCGGAGGCCACGTCGACCAGCGCGTCGCGTCCGGGGTGGGCGGCGACCGCCCGGCCGAGGTCAGCGCCGATGGTGTCGCCGAGCAGCGGGGTGGTGCTGGTCCCGTGGGCGTACGACAGTGCGGTCACCGGAAGTCCTCCTCGCGGTACTCGTTCCCGGACCCGGCCGCCGTGGCCGCGCGCAGCTCGATACGGCGGATCTTGCCGGAGACGGTCTTGGGCAGATCGGCGAACTCCAGGCGGCGGATGCGCTTGTAGGGGGCGAGGACGTCCCGGGAGTGCTCGAAGAGGACCTTGGCGGTGTCCGGACCGGGCTCCCAGCCCTCAGTGAGCACGATGTACGCCTTGGGGACGGCCAGGCGCAGTTCGTCCGGCGCGGGCACCACGGCCGCCTCGGCCACCGCCTCGTGTTCGAGGAGTGCGCTCTCCAGCTCGAAGGGGGAGATCTTGTAGTCGGAGGCCTTGAAGACGTCGTCGGACCGCCCGACGTAGGTGATGTAACCGTCCCCGTCCCGTGCGCCGATGTCCCCCGTGCGGTAGTAGCCGCCCGCCATGGCCTGCGCCGTACGGTCGGCGTCACCGTGGTAGCCGGTCATCAGGCCGACGGGCCGCTCCGACAGGTCCAGCGCGATCTCGCCCTCGGTCATCCCCGGCGCCCCGCTCACCGGGTCGAGCAGTTCGATGCGGAAGCCCGGGCTCGGACGGCCCATCGAGCCCGTCTTCAGGGGCTGGCCGGGGCTGTTGGAGACCTGCACGGCCGTCTCGGTCTGTCCGAAGCCATCCCGGACGGTGACGCCCCAGGCCCGCCGCACCTGCTCGATGACCTCGGGGTTGAGCGGCTCACCGGCGGCGACCGCCTCGCGCGGCGGGGTGCGCAGCTGGGTGAGGTCGGCCTGGATGAGCATGCGCCACACGGTCGGCGGGGCGCAGAAGGTGGTCACGCCGGCCCGGTCCATCTCGGCCATCAGCCGGGCCGCGTCGAAGCGCGTGTAGTTGTGGAGGAACACGGTCGCCTCCGCGTTCCACGGCGCGAACAGGTTCGACCAGGCGTGCTTGGCCCAGCCCGGCGAGGAGATGTTGAGGTGGACGTCCCCGGGCCGGAGCCCGATCCAGTACATGGTCGCCAGATGGCCGATCGGGTACGAGACATGGGTGTGCTCCACCAGCTTGGGGTGCGCCGTGGTGCCCGAGGTGAAGTACAGCATCAGCGGGTCCTCCGCCCGCGTGGGCCCGTCGGGCGCGAAGAGCGTGGAGGCGGCGTACAGGTCCTCGAACGGCTGCCAGCGCGCGCCCGCGCCGCCGACCGCGATACGGCTGTAGTCGCCGGGCACCTCGTCGAACTTGCCGGTGTCCTCGGCACGCGCGACCACATGCCGCACCCGGCCGCGGTCGACCCGGTCGCGCAGGTCGGCGGGGCCGAGCAGCGGGGTGGCCGGGATGACCACGGCCCGCAGCTTCATCGCGGCCAGCGCCGTGATCCACAGCTCGGCCTGGTTGCCGAGCATGACGAGGATGCGGTCCTCGGCGCGGACGCCGCGCCCGCGCAGCCAGTTCGCGGCCTGGTCGGAGCGTTCGGACAGCTCGCGGAAGGACAGCCGGGTCTCGCGGCCGTCCTCCTCGACGATGTGCAGCGCGGTGCGGCCGTTGCCGTCCGCGATGACGTCGAACCAGTCGAGCGCCCAGTTGAAGTGCGTCGGACGCGGCCAGCGGAAGCCCGCGTAGGCCGTGGAATAGTCCTCCCGATGCGCGAGCAGGAAGTCCCGCGCGGTCCGGAACGCATCCGCCGGATCGGTGTTCACCGTCACGTGTCCTCCTCATTGCCGGACAGCCGGATCACATCGTGTAATCCGTGATACAGGTCTCACCACCCCCGAACGGGGGTGCGCCGCGCGACGAGGGGGGCGGACAGGTGGCAGCTGACACGGCCGAGGCGGTGGAGGTGCGCGGCGCGCTGGTGCGGCTGCGGCGTGCGACAGGGCTCCCGGTCGCCTTCGGCGGCCTGGTGGAGCCCGGGCGGCCCCAGATCCGCATCAGCGAACTCAGCGGGACCGCAACGACGGCGCTCCGCTCGCTCGCCGTGGTCTCCGGCAACGGCCTGGGCGGCAAGGTGGCGGCGCTGGCCCGGCCTTGCGCGGTGACCGACTACTCGGCCTCACGGCAGATCAGCCACGAGTACGACGGGGCGGTGGCGACGGAGGGCCTCAGATCCGTGCTCGCGGTGCCGCTCGTCGTACGGCGCAAGGTGCGCGGTGTCCTCTACGGCGCCCTGCGCACCGCCCAGCCGCTGGGCGACCGCACGCTGAGCGCGGCCGTGGCCGCGGCGCGGGACGTGGAGCAGGCACTGGTCGCGCGGGACGAGGCGCGGGCGGTGCTGACAGCCGTGCGGGAACCCGCGGGGCCGCCGTCCGGGGCGGCCTGGGAGCGGGTCCGCGAGGCGCACGGCACGCTGCGGTCGCTGGCGCAGCGGGTGGAGGACCCAGCGCTGCGCGCGGAGTTGCTGGCCGTGTGCGGGCGACTGGCGGGCGCGGCGTCCGCCGCTCCCCCGGAGCCCCAGGGGCGGGCCGCGGAGCTGTCGCCGCGGGAGGTGGACGTACTGTCGTGCGTGGCTGTCGGCTCCACCAACGCGGCTGCCGCGGAGCGACTGGGGCTGCGCCCGGAGACCGTGAAGGGCTATCTGCGGTCGGCCATGCGGAAGCTGGGCGCGCGCACGCGCTGGGAGGCGGTCGTCGCCGCCCGGTGTGCCGGGGTGCTGCCGTAGACGCCATGACGGCCATCTGTCAGCCTCTGCGCGGGTTCCCGGTGAATTGCCACGGACCCGCACGTTTTGCACGCTCTCGGATTGTTGGTTCTCATTCATTCGGCACTCCAGAGAATTCCGCTGTGCCGACGTCTTGTTATTTGCCTCACCTCACCGGCTGTCCGAAATTCAAAGCCTCGTTGCCTAATATTGGCCAGGACACGACACACGGAGGGGAGCGGTGACCGTGCGACGGGACTTCAAGGAGCCTGCCAGACCCCGCCCCGACCTGGTCATCGGCCGGGACGAGCTGTGCGCGGGAGCGCGCGAGCAACTCGCCGGCGGGGGAAGTGTGCTGGTGCACGGCCCGGCCGGAATAGGAAAGTCGACCGTCCTGCGCTCGCTGGCCGCCGATTACGGCGAACAGGTGCGCACCGTGTTGCGCTGCTCGGCGACCGAGTCCGAATCCCATCTTCCCTTCCTGGCCCTCGCCGACCTGCTCGGCCTCGTCGTGGACGAGGTCGCCGACCAGCTGCCCGCCCCGCAGCGCACCGCACTGGAGTCCGCGCTCACCGGCCGCGGTGAGTCCACACTGCAACGGGACGGTCTCGCGCTGCGGCTCGCGGTGCTGTCCACCCTGCGGGCCCTCGCCGCCCGCGGGCCGGTACTGATCGTCGCCGACGATCTGCAGTGGCTGGATCCGGCCAGCACCGAACTCCTTGGCTTCGCCGCGCGCCGCCTCGGCGGCACACCCGTGCAGATGCTGTGCGCGGTGCGCACGCACACCGAACCGCAGGGCCAGGAGCACGACCGCTATCTGAGCGCGGCCCCGCCGGACACCCTCGCGATCCGGGTCGGCCCGCTCCCCCGCACCCAGATCGCCGCCCTGCTCGACCACCGCGGCTACACCGGCCTGCCCCGCTCCACCGTCCGGGACATCCACCGCACCAGCGGCGGCAACCCGCTGTTCGCGCTGGAGCTCGGCCGCGCCCTGTTCGAGAGCACGACACCGCCGAGCCCGGGGGAACCCCTGCCGGTGCCGACCTCGCTGCGCGCGCTGGTGCTCAACCGGCTGGAGGCGCTGCCCGCGGAGGCCCGCCGCACGCTGCTCGTGGCGAGCGCCGGGGCCCGGCCCACACTGGCCCTGCTGCGCGCCGCGGGACGGCCGAACGCGGAGGCGGAGACCGCGCAGGCCGCCACGCTCGGGCTGCTGCTGACGGAGCGGGACGCGCCGTACGTACGCTTCGCGCATCCGCTGATATCGGCCGCGCTGTACGCGCAGGCCGGCGCACAGGAGCGGCGGGCCGTGCACGCGGCCCTGTCGACGGCGGCCGGCGACCCGATCGAGCGGGCCCGGCACCTCGCACTCGCGAGCACCGGCGCCGACCCGGGGGTGGCCGGGCGTCTCGGCGAGGCCGCGGCCACCGCCCGGGACCGGGGCGCGCCGTCGGTGGCGGCGGAACTCGGGCTGCTCGCGGCCCGGCACACCCCGGCGGACGCGACACCGGCCGCGGACGAACGGCGGCTGCAGGCGGCCGAGGACGCGTTGACAGCGGGTGAGACGGACTTCGCGCGGGACATCGCCCATGAGGTGCTGGCGCGGGCGGCCGAACCGGCGGACCGGGTGCGGGCGTGGATGGTCGTGATCGACGCCGCCGGGCATGCGATGGCCGAGGTCGACGCGGTCTTCCCGCAGGCACTCACGGACGCGGGCGACGATCCACGGCTGCTCGCCCTCGTGCACTACCAGCTCGCCTGGCGGGCGCTGCTCGTGGAGGGCGACTTCGACCGGGCCCGTGAGGAGGGCGCTCTCGCCGCGGACCTGGCGGCGCGCGCCGGGGACCGTCGCAACGAACTGCTGGCACTGGCCTTCCAGGCGCAGTCCGAGACCCTGATGGGGCATCCGGACGCGCCCATGACCATCAAACGGGCGCTGAGGGAGCCCCAGGACCCGCGGGTGGCGTGTGACCACAACGGCGCGGGCTACGCCCGGTTCCGCTGGCTGATCATGAGCGACCAACTGGCCGAGGCGCGCAAGACGATCAGCGGTCTGCTGCGCGAGGTACGGCGGCGCGGGATGGTCGAGGCCGAGGTGCACTTCCTGCGCGGGCTCGCCGAGACCGAACTGCGGGCCGGACACTGCGGACGCGCCCTCGACCTGGCGCGCGAGGGCCTGCGGCTCGCCCGTGACACCGGTATCGGGGAAGCGGCGAGCGCCATGCTCACCTCGCTCGCGGAGGCCGCGGGCGGAGAGGTGGAGCGGGCGCTGACGCTGGCCCGGGAGGCCGTCGGGCGCGCCGAGGAGGACGGCGACGTGCTGTATCTGTCGCGGGCCCTGGCCGCCCTCGGGCACGCCCAGCTGGTGGCCGGGGACGCGGCGGGGACGGTGGGATCGCTGCGCCGCGTCCGGGAGTTGGAGGAGGGCCTCGGGGTCACCGACCCGGCCAGGGGGCGCTGGCAGGGCGACCTCGCCGAAGCACTCGTGCGCACCGGGGAACTCGCCGAGGCCCAGGACGTCATCGACGCCACGCGTACCCGTGCGCTGCGGCTCGGGCGGGAGAGCGTACTGGCGGCGCTGGACCGGGCGGAGGCGCTGGCGCGCGCCGCACGAGGGGAAATGGTCGCCGCGGAAAGACAGTTGACGTCGGCTCAGGACCGCCTGGCGAAACTGGGGTACGGGCTGGAGGAGGCCCGGGCCGCGTACACGCTGGCAGGTCTGCGCACCCACAAGCCCGGGCCCACCTCGTACGACGAGGCGGCCCGGCTCTTCCGCCGCTGCCGCGCGATGCCGTGGCTGCGCCAGGTGGAGACGGCCACGGTCACGGGAGCCGCCGCCCAGCCGCCCCTGGCCGCGGCGGCCCTGGACACCCTGGCCGCGACGGAACGGCAGGTGGCCGCGTTGGTCATGGAGGGCGCGACCAACCGCGAGATCGCGGCCCGGCTGTTCATCAGCGTGAAGACCGTGGAGGCCACGCTCACCCGGGTGTACCGCAAGCTGGGCATCCGGTCACGGGTGGACATCGTGCGCCTGGCAGCGGGACACCGCTCGGCCTGACCGGCCCGCGCACCGGCCCGCCCCGCGCCGCGACACGGCCCGATCGGGATCCGGCCGACGTACCGGCCCATCACTCGCCCCGACCGGATTCGGTCGACATACCGGCCCGCCCCGTGCGCTGACGGGATCCGGCCACGCACGGGGCCGGCACCCGGCCCGACCGGTTCCAGCCACGCACAAGGCCGGCACCCGACACGACCGATTCCAGCCACGCACAAGGCCGACACCGGACACGACCGGATCGCCCCCATGTCCCGGGCCGCCCCTCGACCGGATTCAGCCGACGTGACAGGCCATCGGTTTACGCGCGCAGACCGAGGGTTATCCCTGCCCAACTCCCCTAGGGGGTTCCCTCATTGGGGAGGGACCGGCCCTGCTTCTAGCGTAAGGGCGTGCCGCTCGCCGGGCGCACCGGGGCCGGCCCTCACTCCTCTCGAAGTCCACTCGAGCGGGACGGGCCGACGCCGTCGTGCAGCACCCCCCACCCGTGCGACCCCCCACCGGCAACCCCCTGAGGAGACTCATGTCCGGGCTCAACCGCGCGAGACAGACCGTCGCCGCCGCCCTCGCGACCGCCGCCACCACGACCGCGCTCCTCGGCGCCACCACCACCGCCGTCGCCGCGCCCCAGCCGATCGTCGGCGGCACGACGACCACGACGACCGCGTACCCGTTCATGATGCAGATCACGGACGCGTCCGGTGACCAGTTCTGCGGCGGCACGCTGGTCGCGGCGAAGAAGGTCGTCACCGCCGCGCACTGCATGGCCGGCGAGACCACCGGCAGCGTCCGCGTGGTCGGTGGCCGCACCTACCTCAACGGTACGAACGGCACGGTCAGCAAGGTCAGCAAGATCTGGGTCGACCCGGACTACACAGACGCCGACAACGGCGACGACGTCGCGGTGCTGACGCTGTCCAGCTCGATGCCGTACACGACGGCGTCGTATGTCTCGTCCTCCCAGACGGGCGTGTACGCGGCCGGCGCCACCGCGCGGATCGTCGGCTGGGGCACCACCTCGGAGAACGGCAGCTCCTCCAACCAGCTGCGCACCGCCACGGTTCCGATCGTGGCGGACTCCAGCTGCAAGAGCTCCTACGGTTCGGACTTCGTCCAGTCCGACATGGTTTGCGCCGGATACGCGTCCGGCGGCGTAGACACCTGCCAGGGCGACAGCGGCGGTCCCCTGCTCATCGGGGGCGTCCTGGCAGGGATCACTTCCTGGGGCAACGGCTGTGCCGAGGCGGGGTACCCGGGTGTCTACACCCGGCTCACCACCTTCTCCTCGCTGGTGACCGCGCAGGTCAACTCCTAGCCCCAGAAGACTCCTGAGTACCCCTCAGGTAGTGACCGGGGGGCGTTGCGGGCCTCCACGAGCGGTTCGCAACGCCCCCTTTCCAACCCTCCGGCCGTGGGCCGGGCCTCCGGGCCCGACCCACGGTCTCTTTCCTACTTGTCGGCGGTCAGCTTCCCCGCGGCACCCCAACTGTCCGCCGGCACCTCGTGGATCCACACCTGCACGGTCTCGGCCGGGACCCCGTACGCCTCGACGAAGGCGTCGGTGACCCGCCGGACGAGGTCCCGCTTGAGCGTGACGTCGCGGGGACCCTGCTGGACGGTGACGATGGGCATGACCGAACTCCTCGGTGTGCGAAGGCCGCCAGTTGATCAACAAGGTGCTGCCGCACCAGTGGATGCGCATGCAGACCGGACACGAACGAAGGGCACCCGCGAGTATGACTGGGCCTGGCTCGATGTCCGTGCGGACGACACCCCTAACGGACACGGAGACGACGGCACCAGCGTCCTGGTCGCTCGCCGGCACCGGCACACCGGCGAGCTCTCCTTCTTCCGCTGTTGGTCGACCGAAGATGTCACCCTCGCCCAGCTGGTCAACGTGATCTGCCGACGATGGCGGATCGAGGAGACTTTCCCACTCGGCAAGACCTTCACCGGCCTGGACGAAGGACAGGTGACCTGCTGGAACTCCTGGATGCGCTGGTCACTGTTCTCCCTTGCCGCATCCGCCGTCCGCGCCCTGACCGCTACTGCCGCGACCACGGCGGGCCCTGCCCGACCGGCCCGTCTCGTCCCGTTGACCTGCCCCGCGCTCGTCCGACTCCTCCGGGCGTTCGTCCTCACACCACCCGGGACGCGGACCACATCCAGACCGGCCGGGGGCTGTGCTCTCCACGGAGGCGGTCGACCTGAAGACGGATGACGGTGCCTGCAAATGACCGGCAGCTCACCTTCGGGGTAGTCGGCCCGGCCGAGCGCCGAACCAGCAGCGGGTGCAGGCGGTCCCAGGAAGTGGCGCCGGCCCTCCCGTAGTGAGTGGTGTCGCTCAGCGTGGTGACGGACGGGACTGGCTGGGTGGCCGGATCCTCGAACTTGAACTCCGCCCCGCGCTTGGGCTTGCGCCCGCGTTTGCCCGCCGGTTGCGGTGGGGGCGGGAAGTACAGGACGCGTCCGAACGCATGCGGCCCAGCAGCTCAACAGGCGGGTCCGCGAGCAGGAAAGCCAGGCGGGTCACGTCATAGCCGGCATCGACGACGACCAGGACGGGCGGGTCGCCGATCTGCCACTGGCCCGCCGCATACAGCCGCTGGAACACTTCCCGGACCTGGGCGGCGGTGACCGTGATGATGTCGTCCCACGGACACAGCCGGACCACGTCCAGCATGGCAGTTCACGATGTCCGACCCTGCTCCAGGGCGGCGGCGAAGGAGTAGGGCCGCCCGGGGATCACCTGGGCCGAGCCCCTGCCCCGGCCGTATGTGTGGCAGAACAGCCGGTCCGGGCTGGTATTTGCCTCCGGACGCAGCCAGTTGCTCACATCCACTGCCAGGACCAGCCGCCCATCCGCCGTCCGGGGAAGCGGTAATCCTGCCAGTGCCCTGCGCAACCGGGACACATCCAGACGCCCGTGGTTCAGTCCGCCGTACAACGCGCCATGTCCGCGACGGTGCTCAGGCGCCAGGGACAGCTCGACCAACGTCCTCACCGGGCCGTCCGCACACAGCAAGGCGTCACTCAGCTCGAACAAGGCGTCGGGCCGCCGGGTCAGGCAGGCGTAGAACTCGGTCCGAAAGCATGACAGTTCGGCAAACGCATCCCACGGGACATCCCGCTGCAACAGACTCATTGCTACGGCCTTCGTACTGGTCAAGTGCCTCTGTGACGGAGCACAGGATCAGATGAAGGCCGCTCTCACGTCAGGCACTCAGACGAAAACGTCAGCAAGTTCGAGGCCATGTTCGACCACGGACGATAAACGCGAAGCTTAGGCCCCCCACCTGTGCGAGGTCACGCTCAAGGTTTCCTGCGCAGCGACGAGATCTTACGGTGGACCAAATGCCAGTCAACGACATGGTAAGGGAACGTCGACAGGCGCATCGTGGCGATAGGCGATTCGCAGTTTCCGACTCGCCGTGACACTCATGCTCCGCGAGCCCCCACGGTCGCCGCCCGATTCATCAAGCGCATCCCTGCCTCCTGGAGCGCGGCCCTGGATGGTGAGAGCGCGAGTGAGCACTCCCGGCCTATTGACAAGAAGAAATTTAAGGATAGGACTCGGCGACATCAACGCCTATCAGCTACAAACCAGCCCTAAACCCCCACTCATATCCCAGCCACGTCCCTATAAAGGGAGGGTAGACGGCCAATATTGGGCACATGGCCGCCACTACACACATCAATACGGGCGGCATAAGCTGCCCAGCAATGCAATATTCCACTGCGATGCGGACGCACCTAACTACCGTGCGCGCGAGCTGGACTGGAAAAAGAACCCTGCGGCATACACGAAGAACGAATTCACGACCGTCCTCGTCGCCACCCTGGCGACCATCGGACTGACAATACTCATCCCCACCGAAAATGCGTCAGCAGCAACCGCCATAACGAACATCAGCCGCGTTCCCTGCACCAATAGTGATTATCTGCCGATCTGGTGGCACATTGCAGGCTTCCCTCCAAAGACTCAGGAGACCCGCTACGCCACTGCCGGAACGTTCGAATGGGATAGTGACGATTGGCTTGATGCATTTTCGACGGGGAACAACCGCATACAGTTCAAGTCGGACGGCACTTGGCAACCCGCCACCCCCGTCGCAAAGTACACTTACTTCCAATTTCCCAACCATCCCGGCGGGGTGAAGTGGGAAGGCATCTGCATCCAGTAGGTGATCAGGAGTACGGCTAGGAGCCGCACCACGCGAGATGACCATTCCACCCTACAACAAGTTGCCGCCGCGATTGGGCCCTTTAGCGGGCAGTCGGCCCGGGATAACTTGTCACCGCAGTCCGGGGAATGTGCTTTCTTCATCATACGCACGACGCGATCGTGCCGTTCGAAAAGGCGACACATTGCACACAATGGACAGGCCCCCAGTAGGCGAAGCGGCTGTAAGGGCACTCTGGAACAGCCTGCTTGAAGCAGACCGGATCTTGAAGGTCGACCACTCAATCCACCACGGCGACATCGGTGGCCACCGCCCGCGCGACGTCGTGGCCACCGTAACCGTCAACTCCGTCGAACAGGTCCAGGACGTCGTACGTGCCGCGGCGCAGACGGGCGCCCCACTGTATCCGCTGAGCACCGGCGCCAACTGGGGCATGGGCTCACGGTTCCCGGCCATCGACGGATGCACGGTACTCGATCTGAGCGCGATGACACGTATCCGCGTGCTGGACCTGGAACACGGGTACGCCGTCGTCGAACCGGGCGTCACCCAGGCCCAGTTGGCCTCGGCGCTGGAGGGTTCCGCCTGGATGCTCAACGTCACGTCCTCTTGCGCGGACACCAGCATCGTGGGCAACGCGCTTGAGCGCGGTGACGGCACCATCCGTTCCCGGGTCCGGGAGACCCTCGCCTTCGAAGTGGTGCTGGGCACCGGCGAACTGCTCACCACCGGTGGGCTGGACGGTCGCGGCCGCTACCACGGTACGGTCGCGGGCCCCGACCTCACCACCGCCTTCGTCGAGTCCAACCTGGGCGTCGTCACCGCCATGGTGGTCTCCCTCGTGCCCCGCCCGGAGGCCATCGAGCTGGCACACGCATGCTTCAAGCCGGATGCCTTTCCCGAACTCGCCGACGCGGTCGTGCGGTTGGGGCGCGCCGGGCTTCCGACCGTTGGGCTGCCGCGGCTGCGGGACTTCTTCCTGGTTCCCTCGGACGCCCCGGCGGACTCCTACGCCCTGCCGAAGACCGCCAATCCGCAGCAGTTGTCGCTGCTGATACCGCTGATGGGGCGGCGGGAGGAGATCAGGCTCAGCGAACGCCTGATGCGGAAGGCGCTGGAGTCCGTACCTGACACCGTGTCCTTCCAGACGATGGACGCCGAGACCGTGCCGGCCGACCATCCCATGTACTACCGCGCCCTGATGGCTCGCGGCATACCGACCTGCGCCTCGCTCCGACGGGGACTGGGTGTGACCGACTGCCAGGTGGAGGACACCGCCCTGGCATGGCTCATGTTCATGCCGCTGATCCCCCTGGACCGCGAAAGCATGGTCCGCGCCGTGGACATCCTGCAACAGGCGGTCGACAGGCACACCACGGCCCTGACGGCGGAGCTCAACATCGTCAGCCCGCACGTGGCCAACATGGTCGTCCAGATCGCCTTCGACAGGACCCCGGAGTCGACCGCGCGGGCCCACGCACTGCGGGACGAGGTGCGGACGCTCTTCGCCGAGGCGGGCTTCCTCGCCTACCGCTCCAACATCGACCACGCGAGCAGCGAACTGGCCATCAGACCGGACGCCCTGATCGCCCCGCTGGGCGACCTCAAGGCGCTCTTCGACCCGCACGGCGTGATCGCCCCCGGTCGCTACCTGACCACGGCCGCCCGGTGACCGCGGTGCACACCTCCGCGGAGCAGCCGCTCTCCCCCCGCACCCAGCGGTCGCACAACGGCGTCGTCATCGCCGGAGCCGGAGTCGGCGGCTCCTTCCTCGCCCTCCTCCTGGGCCGCAGCGGGCTCCGCGTGACGGTCGTGGAACCGGCCGCGCACATCGCGGCTCACGGCGCGGACTTCCTCAAACCCCGAGGCATCCGGTTGCTGTCCGACCAGGGCCTGCTGCCGGAGCTGATGAGTCGCGGCGCGCTGCGGCGGGACACCATCAGCTACTACCACGACGGCGAAGTGCTGCGCGACTTCAGCTACCAGGAGCACACCGACCTCGGGTACTTCCTGATCCTGCCCTACCGGGAGCTCGTCACCGCCATCGTGGAGAGCGCCCGCCGGCTGCCGAACGTCGAATTCGCCTTCGGCACGTCCATCGACGGCGCGGAAAGCCACCCGGCCGACAAGACCGGGACCGCCGACGAGGAGCACACCGGAATCTCGGCCGTGCTGCTCAGCGACGGCCGGAGGCTCACGGCCGACGCGGTCGTGGACGCCGGCGGTCCGCCCTCACCGGTGCGGTCGTTCGTCGATCCCCGCCAGCAGATCCACGAGTACGACCACGACGTGCGGATGGCCACCCTCGCAGTCACGCCGAGCATCGCCGAACGAAACCGGTTGTACTTCGAATCAGACGGCTGGTTCGCCTACTTCTACCCGGTCAGCACCGAACAGGCACGGCTCTTCGTCGGGGTGCCACGGCACGAGGCCGCCGCCGTCTTCGGCGAGCACAGGGGGAAGCTGGTCGAGCGGCTGCGCGGCTTCGCCACCGGCAGTGCCGACGCACTGGGGCAGGTGGAAACCGCCCGTTTCGTGCCGGCTCCGGTCATGGCCCTGCGCAGCACGCCCTATCACCGGGGCAACGTGGCCCGCCTGGGCAGCACGCTGTTCAGTTGCCATCCCATGACCGGACAGGGCATGAGCTACACCATGGAGGACGCCTCCCTGCTCGCCGACCTCATCATTCGGTCGGCCGAGGGCGGCCCACCTCTGGCGAAGCTGCTGAGTCACGACTACGAGCTCCGTCGCACGGTGCACGACCGGCTCGTCGACTACGGGGACGACCTGGCCGTCTCCTATCCCGACCCGGCGCGCTACCAGCAGGTCTTCCAGCCCGTGCTGCACGGCGGTGACCGGTAGCCCCACAGCGGTTCGCACCGTGATGACCGGCGGTGGAACGGGGGGGGGTGTTAGGGGCCCCCCCGGTGTTCCCCGT